>JBDKKE010000612.1:0-17639 GCA_039796255.1 Verrucomicrobiota bacterium
AGGTTGCCGTCGACGATCCTTTCGACGTGTCCGTCTCCAAAAAGAAGGTTGCCCTTGCCCTGGTGAATCTCGGGGGTGAAGCGGGGTTCCGATTCGGTGGTGATCAGGAGTCTGCCCGCGGGGAGGACGCTTCCGTTAGTTGCCAGATTGCGATCACCCCCAAGAATCGATGACGAATCACTTTTACGAGCATTGAGCCCCAGGAAGTAGCTCAGGTATTGGTTGCTGTTGAAGATGGGTTCGCCCAGTGCCTTGGGAGACGACTGCCATCGAGCGGCCGGCGTGCGCTCGGAGTCTTCGCGGCAGTGCAATAGAATTGGGGTCGCAAGCTCATTCGAGAGGGCGTCGAACACCCGCCAGAGCTGTTGCGGATCGGACAGCCAAGCCGCGGTGCCTCCGTTGGTGAAGGACAGTTCCATGGGGAATTTGCCCCCGTTGTCGGTTGCAAAGATCCGAAAGGCCAGGCCTACGTTTTTAAGATTATTTCGGCACCTCACCCCCTCGGCGCCCTGCTTTGACGTGGCCAGTCGTGGCAGGAGGAGACCGGTCATGATGGCCGCAATGGCGAGCACCACCGCAACTTCGATCAATGTCCATCCACGCTCCCCGGTTGGTGGTAGACGCTTCATACTTCCGATACCGTAGATTCACGCATAGGGCTGTCGATTCCAGACCTCACTTCCAACGAGGGCGAGGGAACCACAGAGGCACAGAGGCACAGAGAGACGTGAGAAGACCGGAAGCGAGAGGTGTCAGGCCTTTCGTGGTCAGAGTTTTAGATCCCTTTTGAAGCGTGCATCTGGCCTGATTCAATCTGCTTTCTCTGTGTCTCCGTGCCTCTGTGGTGCCCTCCCCCCTCTTTCCCCATCTGTGGTTCACACCGCGATGATCCCGTTGGAGAATGAAATCGACCTCCAATCGCCCACCGGTGGCCATCGACTATCGCAGAGGACCGGAACCACCGGTCTCCCGGGGTAGGTTGAGCACCTGGATCTGGTTGATCGTGCGGAAATGGGCGTGCCCGGCAAACTCCCAGACGACGCGTTTGTCCCGGGTGACCTCGAACACCTGGGGCTGCTTTCCCTCGAAACCGCCGAGGTAGTTACAGATGAGGGTATTTCCGCTGGGGAGACGCTGGCATCCGGCGGGGAGGCGCAGTGGATTTCCGGGGAGGTCGTTGGCAGCGAGTTCCCAGACGATGTTCCGCTTGTCGTCGAGTTCGATCACTTTTCCGGTGGGGCCGAGAGTGATGAGAAGGTGTCCGTCAGGGAGCTTCACTGCCGCATGGGGAAAACCCGCCACCGGTATTTCCCGGAGCAGGGTGCCCTCGGGGGAGAGTTCGACGATCTTTTGTTCGTCCATGAGGCACACCCAGGTGTGTCCGTCCGCGGTGCGCCGGGTGCCTCGGAACTGATGTCCCATATTCTTCGCCTTTGAGGCGACCGGAATCTCCTTCGCCACCCCACCGTCGCGACCGATCTCCACCAGACGGCTGAGCCCACACTCCGCCACCAGCACCCGGCCGTTGGCCAGCGGTTGGCAGGAATGGCACTGCCCGGGCGCGCGGGTCTTGTATTCCCACACCGTCTCTCCTTTTAAGGAAACTTCGCGGGCCCCGTCGCGGTGACAGAAGAGCACGTTGCCATTGGACAGCATCCAGCAGTCCTGCGGATTGGGGCCGGTGGTCTCCCACTCCACCGCGCCTTCCGACGAGACGATGGCGACCTTGTTTCCCTGGTAGTCGCAGCATAGGAAACGGTGTCCGGAGGCGACGGCCGCGCCCAGTCGAATGGCGGTGAACCCCAAAGTCCCAACGCCCATCCGGGCGAAGTGACGGCGGGTGAGAAGCGTGGGTGATTTCATGGGAATACTTGGAAAATGGGGTCTTCCGCGAGTCGAACGGTCACGGGGCAGGCCAGAAGGCCCGAACCACCCGCTCCCATTCGTCGGCCATCAGTTGATGTCCGGAATAGGTGGGGTGAATGCCGTCCCACATCCAGTACTCAGCCGCAGCCCTGGCGCAGGCGGCCTCGAACACCGGCTGGAAGCGGACCAGGGCGGCGCCGTGTTTGGAGGCCAGGCGGGTGACGATCTCCTCCCGCTGGCGAACGTTGGTGAGGCGCTTCTCGAAGCCTTCCTTTTGCTTTCCGACCGGCAGGATGAAGGGAGTGCACAGCACCAGGCGGATGTTCGGATTTGCCTCTCGGACGGTGGCCAGCAGACGGTCGTAGTCCTGTTCGTACGATTCGAGGGCTTCGCCCCGGGCGCTGTCGTTGATCCCGATCAGGATGCTCAGCAGATCGGGCCTGAGCTCCATGGTGTCGGGGGTCCAGCGCTTGGCGAGGTCGCCGACCGTGTTTCCGCTGATGCCGCGATTGAGGAAGGTGAGGTTGCGCTCGGGAAAGGCGGCCCCATGGCGGGCGGCGATGACGAAGACATAGCCGTGGCCCAGGATGTGGTTGGGGTCCGCACTCCGTCCGCGATTACCGTCGGTGATGGAGTCGCCCTGGAAGAGGACGCGCGTGCCCGTCTGAAAGGCCGGGATCGGGAGGGCCGCGATCGGAGAGGGCGCATCCGCGGCAGGGACGCGGGCCAGCAGCAGGGCGGAAACTCCGAAAAAGCGAAGGAGGTTTTGGAGATGCACGGCGGAGATGGATGCGTCGGCTTACTCCACCACCAGGTTGCCGCGCATCATGCGCCAGTGACCGGGGAAGGTGCAGAGGAAGGGGTAACTGCCGGGTTCGGACGGCGCGGTGAACTGCAGTTCTGCCGAGCGTTTGGGCTGCACCAGCGGGGTGGCATGCAGCACCTTCGTGGAGTCCGGGATGTACCCCCGGCGCAGGGCGTCGGGTTGGACAGCCATCAGGTCGGCCAGGGCGCCAATCTCCTCGGCAGACCCGGGGGCCAGAATGAGCAGGTTGTGCAGCATGAGGTCGGGGTTCTCGAAGACCAGCCGGACGGAAGCGCCAGCTTTCACCCGCAGTTCCCTCGGCGCGAACTGCATCCGTCCTGGCACTGCCTGCACCCGCAGCGTGTCGCCACGGCCCGTCTGGGCGCGGTCCGCTTCGGACGCCAGGGCGCTCAGGGTTGAGGCTTCGGTCGCCAGGCGCACGCCGGTCAGAGGTTGTCCCAGCGGATCGAAGCAATACACCGCCGGCGCCGTGCCCCGCAGTTTGCGGAACTCGATCTCGATCACATTCAGTCCCGCGTTCAGCGGAAGTTGAAGCTGCTGCTCGTTGCTCCACATGGAGTCGAAGGAGAGCAGTTGGACACCGTTCACGCTGATGTCGAGATACCCGTGGCGGACGGCCAGGACCGCGGGTTGAGCGGAGTCCGAGCGGAGAAAGGTGCGATAGAGTCCGCTCCCTGGCTTGGGGGAATCCTTCGCCCGGGCATCATAGGGAATGGCGGCGGCGGACGCGTTGGTGCCGGTCCAAAGCCACTGGGTGAGCCGCGTCTCGGGGGCGAATTCCAGGACGGGGACACTGCGACCCTTGGCGGGTGCGGTGCCGTACTGGAGGTCTTCCAGCATGCGCTGGACGTCAGCAGAGGCTGGGTGGAGGTCGTGCACGGCGTGCTCCACGGCCGGATAGCGCGGACGAAGATGGGCGACGGCGTCCACCACTTCCATCTGCACCCGGGGATGCGGATCGGCAGCCATCCGGCTGAGCAGTGCGGCGGTGTTGGGCAGGCGGTCGGCCTGGAGGCGAATCAGATTTACCGCTGCGGCCCGATGCAGCGGTGAACGGGACTTCAGCAGTTCTTCCAGTAACTGCGGCTGCGTCTGCCCGCGTGCCTCGGACACGAACAACACTTCCAGAGCGGACTGGTCGAAGTCGGCGGCGGACCGGTCCAGGGCCGACGCCCAGGCGTCGAGGGCCGGTTGCATGGCACTGCCGGACTTCAGCAGTTCGATCCGGACATGATGGCGTACGATGTCCTGGGGATGCCGCAGGAGGGCGAGCAGTTCCGCGGTGCTGGCGCCTTCAATGCGCGGGAACTCTTTCACCACGGGTTTCTCGGTATTCACCACGCGCCAGATGCGTCCGTGGGTGTGGTCCCAATGCGGATCGCGCATCGGATGCTGGGCGTGTCCGATGATCACGCTGCAGAAGTCGGACACGTACAGCGCACCGTCGAATCCAAAGGCCAGATCCGCCGGACGAAAGGCGGCATTGGTCGAGGACACCAGATCCAGGCGTCCCGATCCGCGCACCATCCCCTGGCTGAAGTCATAGCGGGTGAGCGAGACCACATAGCTTCCCAAGAGGGCGGCTGAAGCCATTCCCTGCTGATAGTCGTCCGGGAAGTTTGGGCTGGAGACACTGGCCGCCGCCGAGCCTTTTCCGTAACCGATGGTCTGCGCGTAGGCGAACGGATGATAGACCGCCAGCGGGGTCCAGGTCAGCGGAAGGGCGTCGAGCACCAGGCCGTCGCCGTACATTTGGAACAGATTGCCCGTCCGGTCGTAGGTGATCTTCCACGGATTGGGGGTGATGCTCTGCCATTCTGTCTCCACCCGGCCGGTGCGTGGATTGAACCGATAGGTGGTGGAGTCGATGCCCCGCACGACACCGTAGGGCGTCTCGATTTGGGAGCGGTGAAACACGCCGTCGCAGAACAACACATCCCCGATCGGATCGGTGGCAATCATGCCCCCGTGATGCGAGTCCGTGACGTCGATGCCGCGCAGCCATTCGCGCTTCCGGTCGGCGCGTCCATCGCCGTCCGAGTCGGCCATCAGCCACAGCTTCGGCTGTTCGGACACGATCACCCCTGCGGGGGAGAAGGCGACACCGTCCAGAGCGTCGAGTCCCTCGGCGAAGGTGGTGCAGCGGTCGGCCCGTCCGTCGTGGTCGGTGTCCTCCAGCACCAGCAGTTTGTCCTCGGGCGGCAGGCCGGGAACGGTATGGGGAAAGGAGGGCATGGTGACCACCCAGAGGCGTCCGCGCGCGTCAAAGGCGATCTGCACTGGATTCTTCAACTCGGGAAACTCCAACTCGGAGGCGAACAGGTTCACCGCGTAGCCCGGGGCCACAGTGAACCCCGCCTGCATTTCCGCAGGAGACTGGATGACCCCGGTGGCGTTTCCGTCGTCGTGTCCGGCAATCGGCGGGAGCGGGGGCAGCCAGGGCATCGGGTGATCGCCGGGGGACGGGGTCGCAGCGGCGGCCAATTGGTGGATGACGGCCTCAGTGGCGGCGATCATCTGGTAATAGCGCGGAATCTCGGCGGCGTTTTCCTCCGGACGCTTCCGCACTCCGTAATAGAGGTCGGCGTTCTTGGGCCGTACCACCTCGGCGACGTAGTACGCCTTGCGGGTGACCGCCTTGGCCACCTCCGCGACCCGGGCGGAATCCACGCGCGCTAGCGCTTCCGGTCCGATCAGCGCGCGGGCGATCACCCGGGCCATGGCTCGATTGCCGGCTTCGTTGAGGTGAAGACCGTTCTCCGTCAGCGGGCCTGGGGATTTGTCCTTCGCCTCCAGGCTGGCGGCGGCCAAGTCAATAAACAGCGCGCCGCGGGCCCGGGCTGCCTCGCCGATGGCGAAGGCATAGGCGGTGATGTCCCGGTTACGGGCCGCGGCGTCCTGTCCGGGAACTCCAGATTCGACCAGGGTGGGGGAGAGTAGAACGAACTTCGCGTCCGGATGCAGGCGTCCGAGTTGATCGAGGTAGGCACTCAACTGTGCACGGAAGTCCGCAAGTCCGGCCGCACCGGCAAAGGCCTCGTTCATGCCAAAACCGACGACGACCACCTTGGCAGGCCACTGCTTCAGGAGGGATTTCAGGTGCTCCTCATACCCTTCCGGACGCAGTCGGTAGCCGACTTCATCACCGGTCCAGGCCAGGCTTCTGAAGTGAAGTTTCTTGTCCGGATGTGCCAGCTGAACCAAAGCCTCTAGCTCGCCCTGTTCGCCGAGTCGCTCGACCATGGAATTGCCATAGAACAGGACGGTGTCGCCGGCGTGGAAGGCAATTTCAGCCTGGGCGTTGAGGCCGGCGGTCCTCAGAAACGCGGTCAGGAGAAGGGAAACGAGGCTGAGGGTGCGGGCGGCGCGTTGGGGAACGGGGATCATGGCGTGGTGGCGAAACCGGGGAGTCGCGTTGCCCAATGCTGAAACAGAAGTTCGGGAAGGGAACGGAGAAAAGAGCGTGGAAGCGCCGGCGGCTTGCCGATGGTTCGGGAAGCCATCGCATTCCAGGTGGGTGCAAGCGGACAAGCTCTTACTGGAAACGGAACTTGGGATTGCTGAGGGCGCATCCCCCGATGGCAACTCCCTCGGCGGCGATCAGGCACACCACCACAAAAACCCCGGAAAGCAGGAACCGCATGCCGGTGGTCTGGCCCACGCGAATGCCCAGGACAATGCCCGAGATCAGGGCGCCCAGCGGCGCCATCAGCAGAGCGCCGATCGCGGCAGCGCTGCTGTTGCCCGTCAGCGCGAAGACGCCTGGAAGAAGGATCAATCCGGTCGCCACATAAAAGGGCCACCGGGTCTTCATGGCCGTCGATGGAGTCTTGGGTGACGGGGGCAGGGGTTGGGGGCTGGATTCTTCCATGGTGGCAGGCGATACGCCGACTCCACTCGGAACTAATCCTCGGGGCAATCGGCAAAGTCCTGCTCCCTTGACCAATTGTTGGCGAACTGGAGTCCGCGAGATTCCGAAATCCTAACCTAAATTGGGGGTTAGGTTCCTGCCGGGTGGACGCCCACCGCATTCCGACAGGGTTCGCGCGAAGTTGGCGGTCGCGATGGGGAACGGGGCTATGGAAGCCTTCGGGTGGCAGGATTGAGAGGAAACCATCCTCTGCGTCCCTGGCGACCTCGGTGTGAGGCGCAAGGGGGAAGAGGCTCACGCCATGGCCGCAGAGGACGCAAAGGAGCCAATGCTCGATCCTGCCGACAACTTCGGAATGCTCGGGTTGGCGCGAGTCAGCGGTTGGCCAAGGGAACCGTGGGAACCTTGTGAATGGTGTGCCAGATTTCCTGGCCTACGTCGGCGCCGTCGGCGGCCTTCACGTTGAGCTTCACCCGCTGCTGCATGACCGGGATCACGTTCTCCAGTTCGAGGGAGAGGGTCTTGCCGTCACGGCTGAGGCGGGCGGATTTCACGACGACTGGGTCATGACCCTTCTGGGTGGGATTCTTCACGGAGAACTCCG
This sequence comes from Verrucomicrobiota bacterium, assembly GCA_039796255.1. GTDB lineage: Bacteria > Verrucomicrobiota > Verrucomicrobiia > Limisphaerales > UBA9464 > UBA9464. Next base: position 7,168 of record JBDKKE010000612.1, read on the forward strand.
GCGAACCGTAGTGCTCGGCCCATTCGTAGTTCCAGCGATCCACGGCGTAGTTCTGCAGGTCGGTGGCGCTGGCCGGGTCGAGGGGGCGGGTAAAGGTCAACACCACGCCGTTGGACTTCACCTTCAGATCCCGGACCATGTTGACCGGCTTGCCGGTGTAGCGGACCCGATGAAACGCGCCCTGCTTGGCTCCGTTGCTCTGCCACACCACCAGGCCACAGGTGTAGAGCTGTCCGTCGCGCGGGCTGAACCGTCCGCGCATGATGCCGCTGTCGAACTTGAGCGGGAACCGAACCAGTCCGCCCTGCTCGATGCCGTCCACGGACTCGTAAAAGCACTTGAAGAGCGAGCACATGCCGTAGCTGGTGTGGAGCAGGTCTCCCTCGAACGGACCCCACTTGCCGGACGTCACCCAGAACTGTCCGCCGCTGGAGTTGTCCACATTCTTGGGAATCCAGAACAGCGGTCCATCGTAGTCGTTGGTATGCGGTGTCGCGGTGTGGGCGGTGAAGACGTGTCCGTAGAACCCGCCCGGCTTCATCAGGTTCACCCGGCAGGCGGGCACCCAGTTCCCCTCGTTGTCGCTGGAGGTGATTTCGTCATGGGGTCCCATGCCGATTCCGTTGGGCGCGCGCAAACCGTTGGCGACCGCCGTCAGTTTCTTGCCGTCCTTGCTGACGCGCAGGAGCGAGCCGTGGTGCGGGACCTTGGCCCAACCCAGATTACCACCCTTGTTGAAGTAGAAATTGCCGGCGCGGTCGGTCTCCAGACCGAGAACAAATTCGTGGTATTCCGGGGTGATGGCGATGTCGTTGTTGAAGCTCTCGTAGAAGTCCGCCTCGCCGTCCCGGTTGAGGTCCTTCAGACGGTAGAGTCCATCGCGGCAAATGACGTAAATGGTGTCGTCCACGATGCGCAGTCCGAGGGGTTGGAAGAGTCCGGTGGCATAGCGTTTCCAGGTCAGCGTGCCCAGAGTGTCGTCGAGTCCGGACACCAGCCACACGTCACCGCTGACCGAGCAAAGCGCGGCCTTCGTCGGATCCTTGAAAAAGTCCATGCCGCTGAAGCGCAGCCAGGACTTGTACGGATTGTCATCGGGCGGGGTGAGGGTGTCGGTGACATACGGGCCGTCGCCGCCGCTGGTGGCGAGTTTGCCCTGGGTGATTTGCGGGGCGCCCCAGCGGGCGGGACCGCCCTGGGTGAGGGGGCGCAGGTCGGCGGGCTTGCTGGTCGGATGGAAGACGGGCGGGAGGCCGAGGCCGGCGTCGCCGCCGGACAGCACCAGGCGAAACGGCTGATGGGCCCTGATCCTGGGCAACCGCAGCACCAGACGGCCGTCCGCGCTGGGTTCCCAGGTGGCGCCTTCCGCTCCCTCGACGGTCGCACGGAGCGACTGCTGGGTGGCCGGATCGCGCAGCAGCACCGAGGCGCCGCTGACCTCGGCAGTGGCGCCGGGCAATTGGGCAACGAGCAGCGCCTGGTCGCGGGCACCCGATTCAAACTGGATGGTGCGGGTGAAGGCCAGGCGGTCCCCGGCCTTCTCGAGTCCGGCGAGTTCCAGGACGCCGGTTCCGCCGACGGTATAGCTCAGCACCGCGTCATTGCCGTGCAGGTAGAGGCCCCGCCACTGGGCCCAGTCGTGGGGCAGGGGCGCGTAAAGGTCGGTTCCCTGACGCGGATCGGTGAAACTTCCGTTGTGGGCCCATCCGGGTCCGACCGGCGAGGAAAGCACCACGCTGCCCCAGGGTTCGGGCAGCCCTTCCAGTCCGTCGCGTCCCTTGGGCAGATGCAGGAATCCGCCCGTCCAGGCGGCATTCCAGCGCAGCGTCATGGTGTCGAAGCTGACCGCGGCGGCCTCGGGATTGTCGGGCATGGCCAGCTTGAGGGTGAAGGTCTTCAGCGCGGCGTGCCTGCCCTGGAGATTGCTGGAGAAGAAGGGACCGTTGTCCATCTGCTCCCACTTCCATTTGCCCGGCGGCGGGGTCTCGGCGGAATGGACCAAGGCGGCAGACGCCAGAAGAGCGGCAGTGAACGCGGACAGACGCGGAAAAATCGGCACGGGCATCGCGACGTTTCCTAGCGGACCCGGATTCAACGCGACAACAGTTTTCGTTCCGCCGAGGGTGAATTTCTACGACTGAATCCTTCTGAGGAGGAACCACGGATAACGCGGATGAACACGGATCAGCAGGGATGAATCGGGCGTTTGACTCTGGACCTTCAACCCCGGCGATGCGGCGTCGAATTCATCCGAAGTTGAGAGCGGAGAACTTCGTCATCGGTACGGTTGGATGAAACTCACGCGAACCGCTGTCGATAGGAAGCGATGCGGCTTAGAACGAAAAAGGCGGAACCGGGGTTGCCGGTTCCGCCGTTGATTGAATCCGCAGGGTTTTATCGTGCAGGAGTCCCCATCGAGAGCAGGAACATGATGTTGTTCGGAGTCTTCTTGAGCTTGCCGAGCAGCAGTTCCATCGCCTCCACGGGCGGCACTCCCACCAGCGCTCGGCGCAGGACAGCGATGCGGGAAAACTCGTCGGGATGATAGAGCAGTTCCTCCTTCCGGGTGCCGGAACGCTCGATGTTGATGGTGGGAAAGATGCGGCGGTCCACCAGGGCGCGATCCAGATGAATCTCCATGTTTCCGGTGCCCTTGAATTCCTCGAAGATCACCTCGTCCATCCGGCTGCCGGTGTCCACCAGCGCCGTGGCCATGATGGTGAGCGAGCCGCCCTCCTCGATGTTGCGAGCGGCGCCGAAGAAGCGCTTCGGCTTGTGCAGGGCATTGGCGTCCACACCGCCGGACAGGATCTTGCCGGAGTGGGGCTGGACGGTGTTGTAGGCGCGGGCCAGTCGGGTGATGGAGTCCAGCAGGATCATCACGTCCTTCTTGTGCTCCACCATGCGCTTGGCCTTTTCGATCACCATCTCGGCGACCTGGACGTGGCGCTCCGGCGGTTCGTCGAAGGTGGAGCTGACCACCTCCGCACCGCGGCAGGTCCGTTCCATGTCCGTGACCTCTTCGGGGCGCTCGTCGATGAGCAGGATGATCAGGTAGATGTCGGGACTGTTCTTCAGGACGGCATTGGCGAGCTTCTGCATCAGCACCGTCTTGCCGGTGCGGGGAGGAGCCACGATCAGTCCGCGGGTTCCCTTGCCGACCGGGCACACCAGGTCCACGACCCGCGTGTTCAGTTCGTCGCCGGTGGTCTCCAGGATCACCCGCTGGTTGGGGAAGAGCGGGGTGAGGTTTTCAAAGAGAGTCTTCTCCTTGGCCGCGTCCGGGTCATTGCCGGCGACCTTTTCAACCCGCAGCAAGGCGTAGAATTTCTCCTTGTCCTTGGGGGGGCGGACCTGGCCCTCAATGTCATCACCGCTCTGCAGGTCGAAGCGCCGGATCTGCGACGGGGAAACATAGATGTCCTCGGGGCAGGGCAGGTAGTTGAAGGCGGGCGACCGCAGGAAGCCGAAGCCCTCGGGCATTACCTCCAGAGTGCCGCGGGTGTAAATGGTGCCGCCCACCTGCAGGTTGCGCTGGACGATCTGGAAGATGATCTCCTGCCGCTTGAGCGTGCCGTAGTTCTCGATTCCGAACTCCTTGGCCAGTTCGCTCAGCTTGGTGATCGGCATCGGCTGCAACTGGTGCAGTTGCAGGGTCCGCGGCTCGATCGGCGGAAGGATAGGTGCGGGCTCCAGGTCGGGATCATCCAGGTGCCGGTCTGGTACGGGCTGGGGCGGGGCCGGGGCCGGAGGTGTTCGCATTCCCCGGGCGGGGGCTTCGGATCGCGGAGGGGCGGATGGGGCCGGCTTGGGCGCAGGGGCCGTAACCGGCGGCTTGGCGGGCTCGGGTGCGCGGGAAATGGGAGCTTCTACGGTCTCCGGGGCGGCGGCGACGTCGGCCGCTTCGGGAGCGGCTTCGGTCTTCTTTTTCGTGGCCCGGGGCTTTTTGGGAGCGGCCGGGTCTTTGATCGGGCGTGGCATAGTCAGAACTGCTGGATTCGCCGGCGGGAACGGCGACTCGCCGGATGACGCAAAGACGAAAAATAGGAAAAACTGTCGAGGGGAATGTCGCGGAACAGGGGGAACCCAACCGTGATGCGCCCTCAAAATGACCCCCATCCGTTGAGGCGCAAGGGCATTTTTTGAGGCAGATCGGGGTTACCTCCCCGTTTCAAAGCGGGCGGGATCGGCCTTCGTGGAGGTGACAACGGGTGTTTTGGCGCTGAGCGAATCCACAAACTGCAGAGGATTCGTAGCCCCCGCGGAGTCGTTTAGGGTGGGGTCGGTTCCGGTTCCGGACTTCGCAAGGGTTCGGCCGCCGCCGGTGCGATTTTGCTCGGGGGCGGTTGGACGTCGGGAGCTCCAAATTCCTCGGGTAGAACCACGACAGCGATGCGACGGTTGCGGGCTCGCCCATCCGGAGTGTCGTTGGGCGCCAGTGGACGAAACTCGCCGCATCCTACGGCGCTCAGGCGCTGGGAACTCACTCCGGCGCTCTCCGAGAGGAACCGGACGGCTGCGACAGCCCTTCCCGCGGACAACGCCCAGTTGTCGGTGAAACCCTCCGCTGTGCGTCCGCGGATGGGCGCATTGTCGGTATGTCCCACCACCTGGACCGCGCGATTGGGAAACTGGGTGAGGATGTGCGCCACCTTGCGCAGGACGGCCTCGCCTTCGGTTTTCAGGCGGGCTTCCCCGGAGTCAAAGAGGATCCGATCAAGAATGTTCACGGTCAGCTTGCCCTGAAGTTCCGAGATGGTGATATCCCGGGATTCGAGTTCAGAGCGCATCCGTTGCTCCAGTCCCTGTTGCGCCTCCTCGACACGATTGATCTTCTCCTCCAACTCCCCGGCACGGGCCCGGGTCAGCTCCAGTTCGGCAACCAGTGCGGCGTTGGTGCTTGCCACATCGGCCAACTGGTTCCGGGCCTCCTCGGCGTCGGCCTCTGCGCGGGCCCGCAACTGTCCGTGGGTCCGCAGTTGCAGGATTCCCAGGGCGATCAACACCAGCGCGGAGAGGATACCGGCGAAAATCCAGGTACTTTTCGGCATAGGCGAAATGGAAATGGGAGGGGCGACGGGGGCAAGCGAAAGACGTTCGAACCGGGGTGCCCGACTAGGACCGGTTTTGGGAGAGGGCGTGGATCAACCGGCTGGCGATCAGGAGTGCGGTGACCAGCAGCAGGAGGCCGCTGGCCCGGGAAATCCGTCGCAGGGTTCGTTCTGAGAAACGTCCGTGTCCGCGCGAAACCATCCAACTGAGTCCGGCGAACCAGGTGACGCCCGCGACGGCCACTCCGGAGCAGAACATGAGCTTGCACGGGGTGGTGGCGCGGAGGACCTGATGGGCCACGAGGGAGCCGGTGATGCCAATCCACAGGAGCAGCACGCCGGGATTGGCCAGGACGCGGACGAATCCGGTCCAAAATGCGGTGTGCGGATGCAGCCTCTCCTCGACCAGGTGTTCGAGACGTTCGATCCGCTGGTCAACCTCCAGGTGGCCGACCCGCAGGTATTTGATGCCGAGCCAGAGTACCAGGAGGAAACTGAAGAGTTCCATGATGGCCCGCACCAGGGGTCGCTGGAACAGTTCGGCGAAGCCGGCGAAGGCGGCCGCGCAGTACACGATCTCCATGGACGTCGCGCCGAGCGCGATGAGGAGTCCGCGGAGAAAGCCGCGTTGCGCGCTCTCGTTGACCACGGTGATGTTGATCGGTCCCCCGAGCGCCGAGGTCAGAAAACCAGCGCCGAGACCGACCGCCCCGGCGGTCAGCATGTCCTGCCAATCCGTCATGGTATCGTCAGAAGCTCGGTCTTCGGTGGGGACGGGAACTCATGTCGGGCGGGAGGCCGGGGACGCTTCATCGTCATCGGGTTCATCATCCACTTCAATCTCCCGCTGAAGACGTCGGGAAATGAAGGGCCGCACGAATCCGTAGATCAGGTATCCGACAAACAGCAGCGTGGCTGCCACCGGGAGGATTTTCTGCCAGAGCATGACGGTGAGTCCGATCAGCACCACGATGACCAGGGTCTTTACGAAGGGATGCTGGGTCCGCCAGTTGATTTTTTTGAATGTGGGATACTTGACCTCGCTGACCATCATGGCTGAGAGAAAGACCAGGATCACCGGCAATGCGAAGCGCCAGGCCCCCACCCGCCAGTCTTTTTCATCCCACCAGAGCATCAAAAGGGTCAACGAGGCCACCATTCCGGCCGCTGCGGGAATGGGGAACCCAAGGAAGTAACGCCCGCCGCCCGTGCCGGCCATGGCGGCGAGGCAGTTGAATCGCGCCAGACGGAAGGCTCCGCAGATGACGTAGAGGGAGGCGATGAACCAGCCCACTTCGGGGTGGAGGACGAAGACATCCTTAAGCACGATCCGATGGACCAGAAATGCCGGGGCGACGCCAAAACTGATGATGTCCGCCAGCGAATCAAACTCGCGTCCGAACGGGGATTCAAAGCCGCCCATGCGGGCGACACGGCCGTCAAGCAGGTCGAATATGCAGGCCAGCAGAATGTAGAACAGGGCCTCCTTGATGACCACCGCGTGTCCGGGATTGGCGAGATCGGCCTCCACGATTCGGGTCAGTGCGAGAAAGCCGCAGAAGAGGTTTCCCGCCGTGAATAGATTCGGCAGCAGATAAATCTTCAGGCGTCCCTCCCCGTTCCCGGCGTCTTCCGGACTCGCGGACGGAGGAGGGGAGGGGGTTGCGGGAGGTGTCATGAGGCGGGAGGCGGAGTCAGGAGGTCAGGCGAGCCAGCACGGTTTCACCGCCGACGACTCTCTGTCCGACGCTGATGCGGATCTCGGCGTTCATCGGCAAATACAGGTCTACCCGGGACCCGAACTGGATGAGGGAGATGCGCTCGCCGCGCAGGACGGTTTCGCCTGTCTGGAGCCAGGGAATGATCCGGCGGGCAATCAGCCCGGCAATGAGTCGGACGCCCACGAGCGTCCCGGCCGGGTCCGAGGCGCGGAGGCCAATGAGCACGTTTTCGTTGTGGGTGGCGGATTCCGTCTTGAGCGCATTCAGGAACTGGCCCGGGTTCTGTCGAACCAGCGTCACTTCACCGGCAACGGGTGCCTGCTGGACGTGCACGTCGAACACCGAGAGGAAAATGGAGATTCGCCGGCACCGCCCGCGCATCACGGTCGGCTCGTCCAGTTCATCCACCACATCCACCTTTCCGTGGCCCGGGGCGACCACGAGTCCGGGTTCGGTCGGGACCCGCGGGTTGGGATCGCGGAAGAAGTAGAGCGTGAAGAGGGTGAAGACCAGCCCCAGGAAGGCGACCCCGGCGGCCACCCAGAAGCTTTTGGGCCAGATGAACGAGAGGAAGGCGGTGAGAAAAATCACCACCAGAACGGCACGGGAAACCATGGCCGCCGCGGCGCCGAGCGCTTTGCCTTGATGCTTCACAGGACGGGCACCGTAATCGTCCCCACGGTCAAAGGGGAAGGAGTTCCGTGCATGGCCGCTTGCGAATCGCGGGAGCGCGCCTCGCGTTTCACGGCTCCATGTCGCGCGTGTAATACAGGATACGGAAGCACATCGGACAGGTGGCGATCTCCTTCTGAGCCTTGGCCACCAGGAAGACCTGCTGGGGCAGCTTCATGTGGCAGCCGCCGCAGGTGGCTCCGCCCACCCCCACCACAATGTTGTCCCCGCGGCTGGTGAGCAATCGGTCGTACCGCGCCAGCACCGTCGGTTCCACCGCGTCGGCCAACTGGTCCCGCAGGTCGGAAACCTCGTTGAGTTCCCGTTCGAGGTTGGCGCTGCGGGCGGTAAGGTCGGCGAGGTGGCGGTCGACCACCGACTTTTCCTCAGCCGCCACCTTTTGCGCCTTGGTGAGCTCCCGCGCAGCCGCCTCCGTCCGCTCCATCAGCAGGATCTGCTTGTCCTCCAGCGCGCTGATTTCCGTCCGGGTGGTTTCAACCTGATGCGCGTACCGGCGGTACTCCTCGTTGCTCTTGGTTTGTGCCTGGCTGGCCTCGCATTTGCGGATGAAGTCCTGCTTGGAGGCGACCTCCAACTCCAATTCCTTGCGCTCGCTCTCCAGATGCCGGGTCTGCTGCTTGAGGGCGTCGGCATCCGCCGCCATTCGGGCCGCCTTATCCAGCAGTCGGCGCTGCTGAAGGGGTAAATCGGCGAGTTCGGCCTCCAGGCGCAGGCGACGACGGTCACGGTCCTGCAGCACCAGGAGTTGCTCGATCACGGGAAGCATGGGCGGGGACGCTATCGGGCCGGCGCCCGCAGGGTCAACGTCGAGTGCAGTGTGGGAAGGCGAATCCTGGGAGTGTCCGGGCCCCTTGTTTTCCCGCTGGGGACCCGCCACCGCTCGAATTCGGACCCTTAGGAGCCCTTATTCGAGGGCCTTGAACTTGAATTTCTGTCCTCCCACGCTGGCTTCCGCCATCAGGCCCGTCCGGACCAGGGTAAATACCGCCACACCCTCCTGGTATTTGGCGTTCTTGCCGACCCCTTCGGCGGCCGCGACGGCGCCGACCTGGGCGCTCATGGTCCAATCCGACTTCTTAAAGCGGGCGAGGGCTTCTGCGGTTTCGAAGAAAATCACCTCCGAAAAGCTCTGGCCCCCCGCCTGAAGGCCAATGGATGCCTGGGAAATGGACGCCTCACCGGTCGCCTGGCCCTTTTCAAACAACAGTCCGGTTCCGTGAGCGCCGGCGACGATGAATCCGCCCTTGCCGATGGCGGGAAAGACGAGGTAACCGACCGACTTGTCGAAGAATGGGGCCAGGGACGGGTCCGATTTTTTGAAGGCTTCCACCGCACTGGCAGCCTCCTTTTTTGCCGTCGTCAGATCGGCGGCGGCGGCGGTTGCCCCCGTCAACAGGAGTCCCAGGACCAGCGGAAGTGAGCGGAGAATGGATTTGGTGTTCATGACAGTGGGGAAATGGTGCATGGCTGGGACGGGCTGCCAACAGCACAGTTTTGAGGCGTTTCCTCAGACTTTTGGTAGTTCCCATCCCCCGTCTTCCGGATTGTTCAACTGAAATCACCGGTGACGCCGGGAGGTCGTGCCCGGCGTTGGTCGCGGCGGATCGGTTTCACCCGGGGACGGCCGCATAAGGGGATTTTCTATCGAACCTTAGCCACTTTTGTATGTGGATTGCATTGTTCAAAAGTAGGGACATGGTTTATAAGTCCAAAGTCTAGGTTGAATGCGATTGGTTCGGGTTGCCTCCGGCGTGTCGCCGGAGGAGAGCACCGTCCGAAAGTTGGAAGATGCCCCCAGGCAGACTCTCCCTTTCCGTACGCGTTCCGCTGCTTCATGAAACTTGCCCATCTCCGTCTGATCGCCGGTCTCGCACTGCTGGTACAGCCTCTGTTGGCCCAGCGGATTACCCCGCCGCTGCTTCCCGATGTGGCCACGTCAGGACTCTACCGCCTGACCAATGCGTTTCCGCTGGTGACGTTTGAGCGGGGAATTGTTGGATTCTCGGTCCCGCCCGGTCGCACCAACGAACTGTACTACTACGACCGCCCGGGGCGGGTTTGGGTCATCACCAACTTTGCCGCCCCCACCCGGTCCCTCTTCCTGGACCTCACGGATATCAACCGCCCGACCGGCGACGGCGGTATGGTGGGGATGACGTTCCACCCCAATCACGCGCAGAACCGCTACTTTTACGCCTACTTCGCGCCGACCAACTTTTCGAACGGAAAGATGTACAACCGGCTTTCCCGGTTTGAATCGGATCCGTCCAATCCGCTGAGGGCGCTCCGGAATTCCGAGCAGATCCTGTTCGATATCGAGGACGAGTCCTCGATCCTGCACAACGGCGGTGATCTGCACTTTGGCGCCGATGGATACCTGTACGTCTCTATGGGGGACGAGGGGGGGCAGGGGGACCAGTTCGAGAACGGGCAACGGATCGACAAGGACCTGTATTCCTCGATTCTCCGGCTGGACGTGGATGGCCGGCCCGGAAGTCTTGAGCCCAATCCTCATGACTCCCTGCGGGGCAACTACCGCATTCCTCCCGATAATCCCTACATTGGCGCCACGAGTTTCAACGGCCAACCGGTCTCGCCGAATGCCGTCCGCACCGAGTTCTGGGCGGTGGGTTTCCGCAGTCCGCATCGGATGACCATTGATTCGCTGACGGGGGAAATCTATCTCGGCGACGTCGGAGGCGATCGGGCTGAGGAGGTGGATCGCGTGGTTCGCGGCGGCAACTACGGCTGGGCCTATTACGAGGCGAATCTGCGCAATCCCGAACGGCCCAGCCTTCCTCCGGGAGTGAACTTCATTCCCCCGCTCCACTCGTACGGTCGCACCGGGCTGAATCCAGAATTCGAGGGCCGGGCGTCCATCGGCGGATTGGTGTATCGGGGCACCCGCTATCCGGAGCTCTACGGCAAATACATCTTCGGCGACTATATTTCGAAGCACATCTGGGCCATTACCTTTCAGGCCAGCGGCGGGTACACCATTGACCGG
>JBDKKE010000613.1:0-18357 GCA_039796255.1 Verrucomicrobiota bacterium
ATGCGGGCGGACATCCAGAAGCGCTTTCCCGCGGTGACCTTCTCCGGGTGGCTGCCCAAGGCGGGCGTGATCGGGGCCATCCGGTCCTCGCGCTGCCTGGTCTTTCCCTCCCGTTGGTATGAGACCTTCGGACTCACCGTCTATGAGGCGATGGCGCAGGGCGTGCCGGTGATCGTGGCCGAGGGCTGCGCGGCCGCCGATGCCGTGACCCACGGCAAGAATGGATTGCTGTTTCCCCGCAACGACGGTGCCGCGCTGGCCGCAGCGCTGCGTCAGTACTCGGATGACGCCCGGGTCGAGGAGGCGGGCCGCGCCGCCTATGAGGGCTACTGGACCGACCCTCCCTCCTTGGAAAGTCACTGCCGCACGCTAGCGGCGGTTTACGACCAACTGTAACCGGGCGATCACGGCGCCTGCCGGGTCTCGCCGGGTTTGACGGCGGAGCGGGGTCTCGCCACGGTGGTTCCATGAACTCCCTGGGCCGATGGCGCGTTTGGATGGCAACGCTCGCTCTGGCGTCCTGCCTGCCGGCGGAAGGCGCGCAGTCCATTCCCACCAATGAGGACGAGGCGGCGGTCCCCCCGTACACGCTGCCCAATCCGCTGGTCTTTGAATCCGGACGCGTGATCACCAATGCCTCGTCCTGGCCCTGGCGTCGGGCGGAGCTGCTGACCCTGTTCGGAGACCACGTGTACGGCCGCACGCCGAAGGGACTCCCGCGCCGCGCGGCCACCGTGGTGTCCATCGACCGCAATGCCCTCGGAGGACTGGCAACCCGAAAAATCGTCCGGGTGCCCCTGACGCGTAAGGAGTCCGGTCCGTATCTGGATCTTCTGGTGTATCTGCCCAACACGGCGCGGGGACCCGTCCCCCTGGTCCTGGGCTACAATTTTGACGGCAACCACACCGTGACCGCCGATCCAGCGGTGCCGTTGCCGCATAGCTGGGTGCCGAACCGTCTGCCCTCGGGAGTCACTGACCATCGCGCCCGAAACGAGGATCGCGGCAACGCCGCCTCCGCCTGGCCCATCGAGCGGATTCTCCAGCGTGGCTACGGACTGGCGACCGCGTACTACGGGGACGTGGAGCCGGACTTCGATGGCGGCTGGCGGGAAGGGTTGCGCGGGGGCGTGGCGCGCGACGGGACGAACCATGTGTTCGCGCCCCATGAATGGGGTGCCATAGGCGCCTGGGCGTGGGGATTATCCCGGGCGATGGACTATCTGAAGACGGATCCCGGAGTGGACCGCAAGCGGGTGGCGGTCATCGGACACTCCCGTCTCGGCAAGACGTCGCTGTGGGCGGGCGCCCAGGACGAGCGGTTCGCGCTGGTGATTGCCAACGAGTCTGGCGAGGGCGGCGCGGCGCTGGCCCGCCGGTGGTTCGGTGAGACCGTGTGGCGCATCAATACCAGCTTCCCGCACTGGTTCTGCGGACGGTTCAAGGATTACAACACCAACGTCGCCGCCCTCCCCGTAGACCAGCACCAATTGATCGCCATGAGCGCCCCGCGTCCGGTGTACGTCGGGAGCGCCGAGGAGGACCGCTGGGCGGATCCCCGCGGCGAATTCCTCGGACTGAAGAACGCCGAACCGGTGTACGCGCTCTACGGACTGCCGGGCCTGGGGGTGAACGATCTGCCTCCGGTGAATCAACCCGTGGGCGGCACCCTCGGATACCACGTCCGCACCGGGAAACACGCGCTCACCGCCTACGACTGGGAGCAGTACCTCGACTTCGCCGATCGCCACCTCAAATCCACCGCGAAGTAGCGGCGAGCGATTCAGCGGATTGATGGCGGCCCCTCCGCTACTCCCAAATCGCCAAGCAGCGTGTTGGGGCTGCCACTCGGTGGAGATCCTCATTTTGCGTTCGCTTCCTGAAGCGCAAAACGGGCTCTCCGCCTCACATACTCCTCTTGGTCGGCAAGAAATCGACCAAGCAGCGCGACTGCGTTCAGAGTGCCGATGCGGCCCAACAGCACCGCCATCTGCCAGCGCGCGTCGCTATCAGGATACGTGAGCGCAGCCTCGGCAACCTGGAGGGCGGGCACGGGAAACTTGACTAGGGTCTCCAAGATAATCTCGTCCTCGTTGTCGCGCGCCAGCGCGTACAGCATCAATTCCGTCTCGTGACTCGTCAGCGCACGGTCATGCGCCGATGCAAGAAAACAGGTGACGGCGCAGTAAATGTCATGCCAGTCAGGATAGTCGCACTCCCACTCCGCGCCATGCGAGTCTGGACCCGGCCGGTAGTCCGGGGACAAACGAATGACCGCCCACTGCCGGAACTTGGTGATCTCTGTGCCGAGCGTGCTCATGCCGGTGTCCGGCTACTCCACTCACTCGGACTCCACGAGGCGGGCTCCACCGCGCCTACTGCGGAACAATCTGAAAATACTCTCCCGCGTTCACAAACAAAATAGTGGCCGGAGAAGTGGCGCCGGTGTCCGTCCAATCCGGATTCAGCAGACGGGTGGCCTTCTGCAGTTTAAATCCGGCGGGCCAACCGAGGCTCATGGAGGTGGCGCCCGGGGCCACGGGGGCAATGACGATTTCCGGTGCTCCGTCTGGAATGGTCCGCGTGGCCACGATCTGCCCGGTCAATTGCAGGACGGAGTCATCGGGCACGAGCAGCTCGAAGCGGTAGGCGGCATCCACGGGAATGGTGAGCGTCTGCACCTTGCCCACAGTCACCAGACTGGATGCGCCGGCCACTTTGTTGGTGGCCAAACCCTTCAGTGCCTGGCTGTCCCGCTGGCTCAGCAGTCCGGTCGTACGGTAGTCGAGCACCGGATTGTTGGTCTCGACGAACCGGAACTGCAATCCATCGGCGTTGAAGGAACCTCCGGCGAAGGACAAGGGTGCGCTGAGCATATCAAAACTCAGGCGGCGGGTGGCGGCCACCGCGCTGACGGAGAAGAAACCGGAGCCGATGGTCGCTTTGCCTCCGTAGCTTGCCGTTGCCGAGCCGTCCGCGCCCGCGGGCCCGGGCTGCCACGAATTGAGTTCCTGGGCAATCACCCGACTGCCGCCGGGGAAGTTCACCTCCACCGCGCCGACGTCGAGAACGATGGTTCCCTCAAAGGCCGTGGTGAGGCTTCCGGCCGCCTGCGGCTTGAGGGCGGCTCCCGAGGCGCTTCCCGAGAGGGTGATGGAACTCCGGGTCGGATCGAGGGTGAAGGACAGCTGTTCGGCTCGGACCGCCGTCAGCGAACTGATGGCAACGAGCAGCGTCAATAGGCGTGGAAAGGAGGCAGTCATGGACGTCAGTTTGTTTCTATCGCCAGTCATCTCACGTCCCCAAAGCGGAAGGCAAACGATATTCCTGGCCTCGTCGCTACCGCGGACATTCGGGGGCCGGCCCCTCCCTTACGGGACGTACTCCACCCGCAGCAATCGGGCGTCCTTGTTATCCGACCACGCCGTTCCCCATTCGATCAGGTAAAGAGCCCCGTCGGGTCCGAAGCTCATCGAAATCGGCCGTTTGAACATCGTCTGCGACAGAAACGGCTGGATCCCCAGAAACCGCGCCTCGGCGTCGAGATGCACCGTCCGGATCCAGCCCCGCTCCCACTCAAAGAGGAAGAGCGACCCGTCGTACGCTTCGGGAAACTTCCGCGCCGAGGTTGATCCGGAATCGTATCGGTAGATCGGTCCGGCCATGGCCGACCGGGCGCCGGAGCCCAGATGCGGGAAACGGCTGGAGAGTCCGGGCGGATACCAGAGGAATGCCGGTTGGGCGGGCGGTAACTCACGGAGACCGGTGTTGTTGGGGGAGTGGTTGACCGGATGCCCTGGATCAAAAGCCGGACCCGCTTCCCCGGTGGCGAAGTCGTGGCGCCGGTAGGATCGGTTGTCCGCCAGGAAGTAGGGCCAGCCAAAATTTCCAGCGCAGCGTGCCACGTTGAACTCGTCGAATCCGGCCGGGCCGCGATCCGGATTCATCTCCAGGGCGTCGGGTCCCACGTCACCCCAAACGAGCCAGCCAGTCCGGGCATCCACGCTGAAGCGAAACGCATTCCGGCAGCCCATGATGTAGATTTCCGGCAGCGTCCCCGGGGTGCCGGGTGGGAAGAGATTTCCCGGAGGAATGCGGTAGGTACCTTCGGGCTCCGGATGGATGCGCAGGATTTTTCCGCGCAGGTCGAGGGTGTTGGCAGCGGTGCGCTGCGAGTCATGCACCTCGCGTCCCGGCCGTTCATCCAGCGGACTGTAGCCTCCCGAATCGTTGATGAAGGTGTAGTCTCCCGTGGAGGCATACAGGTTGCCGTTGGCGTCGAAGCCCAGGCCGCCCCCGGAATGATTGGGCTTCCTGGCCAGGGTTGGAATGCGCAGGAGGATTTTCTGGGTTTCGGACTGCAGGAGGTCGTCACGAACGGTGAACCGGGAAACGCGGTTCTCCAGTACGCCCGGCGTCGAATGAAACACATAGATCCACCCGTTGGTGGCAAAGCCGGGATCCACGGTCAGTCCCAACAGGCCATCCTCGGTTCCGGTAAAGACGTCCAAACGACCCGCCATGGCTGTGCTTCCTGTGTCGGGATGCCAGATCTTAATCGCGCCCCGGCGTTCGCCGAAGATCATCTGTCCATCCGTGGCCACGGAGAGTTGAATGGGCTCCGCCAGATTCGTCGCCAGGACCACCGTGCGAAAGTGGGAGGGCTCCGGAAGAACCGGCAGGAGAACCCCCGGCCGCAACTCCGCACCGAGCAGATGAAGGGACAGGAGCCCGGCGAGTGTGGCCAGGCTCCGGCGAGGGAGAAGCGCGGCAGCGGCAGAACAGCTCTTAACCCGGAACATGGGACCATGCTACGCGCCGGGAGTCGCTTTGGCGGGAAATTTGTCGCGGTGGGTGTTCCTGGTCGTCGGCATCGGTTCGGCGGGCCGCGTCGCGTCGCAGAAGCACCCCGGCAATGCCGGGCTACGGTTGACCCGCGGAGGGGGCCGCGCCAAAGGAGGCGCCGGCCTGGATCCAGTGCACCAGGGCCAGGGATTCCTCGGGAGTCAGGGGCTCCTTGCCGTCGGGAGGCATGACGTCGTCATGGTCGCGCGGCAGCAGGATCAACTTCACCAGTTCGCTGCGCATGGGATCGCCGGGAACGATGGCCGGGTTTCCGCTGTCACCCGGGCTGAGCGCGGTGGCCCGTTCGTCGAGGCGCAGGTGCCCCTTCTGCTTCTCCGGGCCGTGGCATCCGTAGCACTTTCGCTCCAGCAGCGGACGGATCTGCGTGGTGTACACGTCGTTTCCCTGGGGTTCTGCGATTGGCATCACGTCGGGTGCTGCCTCCAGGGCTCCCAGAAGACCGCTGACGGACCGGGGGGCGCCGGCAGTGAGGAACTTGCTTCCGTGAGTCAGGGATCCCCCCTGATGGCCGGCGACCATGAGACAGCCCATGCTGACCGCGAGCAGGCTGCGATAGGTGCGCTGGAGGACGATCCGCTGCGGGTCCGGATACAGTCGCCGGTGCAGATACCAGGTGACGGTGGCCAGAATGGCGACGGCGAGTCCGGAATATTTGTGCAGGGTGAGCACGGTGCCGTCGAACTCCCCGTGGGCGGCGCGAAGGAATCCGAGAAGGGTCGCAATCCAGGAGACGGCGACGCTCAATCCCAGGGTAAAACCGACCGCCCGCCGCGCCGGGTCGCTGGGCCGGCGAATCGCCCAAATCTCCAGCAGCACCGCCAGCGACAGGAAGCCGATGGGATAGTGCAGCATGACCACGTGGAACGGGCCCAGGAAATCAGGCCAGTTGAACGCCAGGGTAGCAAAGGCGGCATTCATGGTCCCGGGGAGACGTTGAAGCCCGGGCTGCTCATCAATGGAGTTTTGCGGTCTGTTTCTTGACTGGGTCGACGACGGGCGGCGGCAGGGCGCGGATGACGGTCCCATGTCCCATTGATGCCTTCGCAGCCGGAGAAACAGATCCTCGCCGCGCGGGGCTTCCTCTTTACCGCGCCCTCGGGTTGCGGTCTCCTGCAGAGCGTGTCACCCCCGTCGGAGAATGCCGGTCCAGACCGTGGTCGCGCCGAGTCCCCCCTGGAGGAATTCCGTCGCAGAATCGCGGCGAACGACGGGCTCATCCGGCGCCCGGAACTGGACAACGGACGCGCCCTGGCCTCGGCCCGCACGCAAATCTTTACCGACCTGACCGCCCGCTGGGCGGCGGAACAGCAGCGGGCTTTCGGCTATGACCGTCCCTTTGCGGTGGTGGCTCTCGG
The DNA here is from genome assembly GCA_039796255.1 of Verrucomicrobiota bacterium. Taxonomy (GTDB): domain Bacteria; phylum Verrucomicrobiota; class Verrucomicrobiia; order Limisphaerales; family UBA9464; genus UBA9464. The sequence continues at coordinate 6,222 of JBDKKE010000613.1, forward strand.
GGGCACCGGACGCGAGGAGCTCACCCCCTGCTCGGATCTCGATTTCGCCTTCCTCTTCGACGACGCGGTCGAGGGCAATCCGTTCCTGTTGGAGCTTCAGCGGCAGACCCTGCATTCGGACGATTTCGAGCGGGCCCACGGCTTCAGTTTTCTGCCGCTGCCCTTCAACCTCGATGATCTTCCGGGTTTGGAGGGCAAGCAGCTCAACAGCTTCCTGGATCTGCGCGCGGTTCATGATCCGGACGGCCTCGCCCCACGGTTCCGCAAACGGATCCGGGAGACCTTCGATCCGTTCGAGCACTTCCTCTATGTCCAGGGCTTTTGGCGCACGCAGTGGGCGCAGGCGGCGTCCGAACCCGAGCGACTGGATCGCTTCGACATCAAGCATGATGGCCTCCGCGTGTTCCTGGCCGGCATCTGGACACGCGCTGGACGGGAGTTCGTCCACAGCCACGACATCTATCGCACGCTGGAGGATCCCCGCGACCTGGCCGCCCACGACCTCCTCCTGCGCATCCGCGGCTTCATTCACAGCCGGCGGCCGGTCCCACGGCGACAGGCATCGTCCGGCAATCACGCCGAGGACGTCCTGGGCTTTGACGATTTCAACGCGTTCGGAGAACTGCTCGGGCCGGAGGCGGAAGAGAGCGCCCGGTTCGAGTTCGCGGGCGCCGTCCGCGCCCGCCTCCTGTCGGCGCGTCGCCGCGTGGCGCAGTTCACCACCGGCGTCATGGGCCATGAACTGCGTCACGGCCGCGGCGGCCGCCCCGGCAGCCCCATTCTGTACGGCGAGGGCGGTCTATGGCATGCCGCCTCGGCTGAATGCCAGACCCCGCGGGAGAAGAGCCGGGCCGCCCTGTCACTGCTGCTGGCGTCGCAGCGCTATCAGGTTCCGATCGACCGTGCGGAACTCGAAGGCACCTTCCGCAATGCCGGCGACTGGCTGGTGCCCGTGCCGGAACTCGCTGCGCTGTTCTACGAGCAGCGCGGCAGCCTTGCGGACTCCTTCGCGTTTGTGTCCCGGATTGACGGGGCGGAGGAGCGCCTGTTTCCCGGCTACGCCAAGTTCGAGTCCTCCTTCGACGAACGGGTGCTGACCGAGCGACGGTCACTCCGCAGCGCACTCGAACGGGAAAAGCTGCGCGCCCTGGAAGCGCTGCTGCGCGATGGTCAGACCACCCTGTCCGGTCCTGCCCCGGAAGCCACCGCGGGGGACCCCACGCACCCGATGTTCGCCGCCGTGGAGGCGGCGCTGCTGGATCCAGACCACCTGGCCGCGGTGAAGCTCGCGCTGAAAACCAAGCGACTGCCCGTCACCCCCGAGGACCGGATCCTGCGCGACGATACTGCCCGCCCGTTGCACGAGCGGTTCTCCACCGGATTCTCCGGCATTCCGCTCGCGGAGTACTTCGGCCGCTGTTTCGCCGGATGCGAGTTCACCTCCGATACGCTCGACGTGGCGCGTTTCCTGGTCGCGAACCGACGGGCGTTCAAGGAGCACGCCGCCGCCGCCCTGAATGACGGCCAGCGGGTGCGTGAGTTCCAGGCGTTGTGTGGGGATGAGACGCGGCTTCGCGCGCTGTTCGTCTTCACCTGTGCGGATCGTTCGGTCTGGGAAGCCGAGGCGCAGGACCCGGCCCGCTGGCGAAACACGCGGGAGCTGTATCTGAAGACCCGCCGACAGTTTCATCCCGAACTGTCTCCGGCGCGTCCGCTGGGGGAGGCCGGATTCAGTCGGGAGGAAGCGGAGATTCTGGGGGATTTCGGCGAGGATTTCTTCGGCGGTTCCTACGGACGCCACGCCCCCCGCCTCGGCAGTCATCTGCTTCGACTGGCAAGGGAACCCGGTGCCCGGCCTAAGGTGACCCTCCTGCGTGAGGGAGCGTCGATGATCCTCGGGGTGGCCGCCCGGGATTACCGGGGCCTCGCGGCGTGTATCAGCGGCACCCTCTGGCGCCTCGGCATCCCCGTGCAACAGGCCCACTTGTTTTCGGCCGCCGTCCAGGGACTGGCGCTCGACTTCTTTCACCTCGCCCGCATGGAGAAACCGGTGGGCTCGGAACAGCTCCGGGCCATTGAGGATGCCATCCAGCAGCGCCTGCACATCGGTCCCGAAGACGAAGCCGCGCTGCCCTCAGGCGCCGAACACCTCTCCCTCACCGAACTGCGGCCCGGACTCCATTGCCTCCAGGCCGAAACGTCTGGCGACGTCGGGGCCCTGATCTACTGGCTCGCCTTTCTGGTCTTTCATCGCCTCGGCGGCAACGTCTTCGCCCTGGCCGCCCATACTTCCCGCACCGGACCCGCCCGGGTGACCGCCTATCACAGCCTCCCGCCCGGTCTCTCGATCGCCGATGCGCAAGCGGTCCTGCTCCGCCCGTTTTAGACCTCCGGCTGGCGGAACACCCGCAGTTGAGCTGGAGCCGCGTGGGGCGGATGGTGGCGTCACTGAAGCCGGCCCATCCATTCATCGAATCCCTGGGGGCCGCCGTGCGCTAGTGCGATGGGATAGGGAGTCCGATTCTTCCGGCGATCTCCCTGGCCAGTCCCTCAAAGTCGTCATAGGCAGCGGATACCGCCCCCTGGTGACCGCCGATCGCCCCGTCGCCCGGCTTCAGTTTGAACATCGGCTTCCGGGCCTCCTGTGCCATCGCAATCAGGGATCGGTAGTCCTTAAGCCTGCCCAGACAGAGTGACTCGTCCGAGATGTCTGGATTCTCAACCGACCTTCGATAGGCCTCGGGAATCTTGCCGATCCATTTTTGAAAGGCGCGCACCACACCGTCGGCAAACTGGGTGTGCCGAGACACCACATACCCGATCGGCTGCATGTCCCCACGCGGTAGCTCGAAGTCCAGCTTGGGCGCGCGATCAAGCCGGTCGCGCCATTCGGACCTCCAGGATTTCAACCGCCTGCCAACATTCTCCAGGCCGCGAACAGAAAACAGGTCAGGGGCCACGGGAATAGCCACCGTGTCGGCCGCAATCAGCGCTGCTCGATTCAAAGCTCCAAAGCTCGGTCCGACATCGATGAGTGCGACGTCGGCTCCAAAACGTTCGACCGCGTTGGAAATGATGCGGTGGAAGGCTGATGTGATCCGAAAGGCTCGCTCGTCTCGATCCACACAGCGCGGCCAGTTTGCGGACAACTCATCCTCGAAGTCGGAGAGAAGAAGATCGCCAGGAACAATGGCGAACCGGTCCGTCACGGGAACCGGATCAAACAGGTGCAGGTCGCCAATGCCCCGCTTGACCGGCTCCACCGCAGTAAAAACCGTGTCCGAACGGGAGCTTTCGTAGAGCGATTCCATTGTGTCCTGCTTGAAGCACATCGCAGTGAGGTTCGACTGGGGATCCAGGTCCGCCGCAACCACGCGAAGGCCAAGGTCCGCATACATCCACGATAGGTGGTAAATGAGCGATGTTTGCCCCACGCCCCCCTTGTTGTTGAAGAAGGCGATTGTCTTCATGGGCATGGTTCCAGGGTCAGCAGGACATTATTGGGCAAAAACTGGGACTTCATCTCCGGATTGCCATTTGCGGCCAGTGCCTGGCGTGCCCTCACCAATCCGAAGCCAAATCGATCAACGATGCCGAGCGTCTTCAATCCCTCGGCCAGTGAGGGATTTCGATAGGCAGTGACGTTCTTCCAGATCGTCTCCGGCGTCACCTCGCCATAAAGACCTCCCGGACTCATGATTTCGATGCGGTCCGAATACCAGTAAACCTTCACCGGCATAGTGCTGGAGTCGTAGGTGCGGTGAAGCACGGCGTTGCGAACCAGTTGCTCCAGTGCCTCTATCGGATAGTCGCTTCGTTCCTGCCGCTTTCGGCCGCCAATCTCGGCCGCCGTGCGGACGTTGATTTTGAGAACTTCTTCAACCTGACGGATCTGATCTGGGAGTGAACCCCCGATCTCCTTCTGGTCGACTATGGGGTCGGTGAGCGCCCTTCCGGCAAGCCTCAGGAACTGGATATAAGCCCCAGGAAAGTAGGCACGAGGATCTTTACCAAGAAGCAGAATGGCCGCGTTGGTCGGTTTGCCGCCCTTGGAGAGAAGCCTCAAAGCGCGTAATTTCTCCTCCGTGGTTCGGCCGTTTTCACGGCGAATTTCCGGAGAGGTTGCTGATGGCACGTACTCCGCTTCGAAGCGAACAAGATCAAGGTCGTCGAGCTCGGCGTCGGCGCACGGCCGGGAGTCGAAGGTCAGGCTCTGCCACACCTGCTTTTCGGCGAGCCTCTTTTCTTCCTCGACCGTTGCAGTAGCGCGGCGAGGGCCTACACGAATCCAGCAGCGGCCGGAGACCCGCACAGGGGGCTGGGTTGATGGCGCCACTACGATAACCGCAACGGCGCACCCGTTGATGACCTGGCGGGCAACGGAAAGCAGGGGAAACGGCAAGATGCTTCCATCACTCCGCAATCCACCCAGGGTCTCCAATAGCACTTCGTCCACCGGTATCCCGGCACAGCATCCATCATCGTTCTGCCCAATGAAGATCACGCCCGGAAGACGACGATCCGGCAAGTCGTTCGCAAACGCGCAAATCGCCTGCCGAATGGATTCCTTAGTGGCCGAGGTCCAGTCACGCTTACGTTCAACGCGGTCGGACTCAGGATCATTAAAGAGTGCTTCGATTTCTGACTCGTTGAGCATCACTGGCTTCCTTGATTGGTGATCCTATCGCGGAGGATGCTCTCAATCCAGAAGCCTTTCCGGTGGCGGGCACTGCGGCAATACCGCATATCCGTTGCCGCCACACGGATATTGGCGGAGCGAACTGCTCGGACGGATTTCTATCGAGGCAGACGGGGATCCCGGTCATTCTGCCGCCCGCGCTCCCATTCCCATTTCGATGAAACCGCTGTCCCTTCGCCATGGTTCGTTGTTTCGCGTCCCGGCACTGTCCCGTTGCGGGACGGTCCTGCTCGCCGCGCTGCTGCTCTCTGGATGCAAACAAGAGTCCCAACCGTCCGGGCAGGCCGGTGCCGGCACCGGTTCGTCCGGACGCAAGAAGATCGCCTTCGTGAGCAATGGGGTGGCCTCCTTCTGGACCATTGCCGCCGCCGGGGTGAAGGCGGCGGGGGAGAAGGCTGGGGTGGATACCGAGACGCTCATGCCGGTCGAGGGCATCAGCGACCAGAAACGCATCATTGAGGACCTGCTGACCCGCGGCATTGACGGCATCGCCATCAGCCCGATCGATCCGGTCAATCAGACCGAGCTGCTCAACCGAGCCGCGAAGCGGGCGGCCCTGGTAACCGCCGATTCCGACGCGCCGGCCAGCGACCGCGCCGTGTACATCGGCATGGACAACTACCAGGCCGGACGGCTCTGCGGTGACCTCGTCCGCGAAGCCATGCCCCAGGGCGGAACGGTGATGCTCTTCATCGGACGCCTCGAACAGGACAACTCCAAGCGCCGGCGCCAGGGCGTCATTGATGCGATCCTGGGTCGCCCGTCGAACCCGGGGAATTTCGATCCCCCGTCAGGCGTGATCGAGGGCAACGGATTCAAGATTCTCGGCACGCTCACCGACCAGTTCGACCGCGCCAAGGGCAAGGCCAACGCCGAGGATGCCCTGGCCAAGTATCCCGACCTCGGCTGCATGGTCGGTTTGTTTGCCTACAACCCGCCGCTGATGCTGGAGGCGCTGGCCCAGGCCAACAAGCTGGGCAAGGTGCAGGTGGTGGCCTTTGACGAGGACGACGCCACGCTCGAAGGCATCCAGAAGGGCACGGTCCATGGCACCGTGGTGCAGAATCCCTACATGTACGGCTACAAGTCGGTGGAGATCCTCTCCGAACTGGCGAAGGGCAACACCGCGGTGGTTCCGGCCGGCAAGTTTATCGACATCCCGGCGCGGCAGATCCGCAAGGCGGAGGTGGATGCCTTCTGGTCCGACCTCAAGGCAAAAACCGGTGCGAAGTGAGGGGTGTCCGGCGATGACGGTGCCCCTGCTGCAGGCCACGGGATTGACCAAGGCGTATCCGGGCGTCCGCGCGCTCAAGGGCGTGGGAGTGTCGGTCCACGGAGGCGAGGTGCTGGCGGTCATCGGTGAGAATGGCGCCGGCAAGAGCACGTTGATGAAGATCCTGGCCGGCGTTCAGCAGCCGGACTCCGGGAGCATTCAGGTCCAGGGCGTCCCGGTGGAACTTCCCACGGTGCAGGCGGCCCAAAGGCTGGGCATCGCCCTCATTCACCAGGAGCTGAACCTCGCCGACAATCTGGATCTCGCGGACAACATCTTCCTCGGACGTGAACGCCTGAGGCATGGCCTCATCGATGAGCGCCGACACCACGCGGAAGCCCGGATTCATCTGGCGTCCGTGGGCCTGGAATTGGATCCCGCCACGCCTGTGGGAACTCTCAGTCTCGGCCAGCAGCAATTGGTGGAGATCGCCAAGGCGCTCTCCGTGGACGCCCGGGTGCTGATCTTCGATGAACCCACGTCCAGCCTGTCCAGCGGCGAGGCCATCCACCTCTTTCGGGTCATTCGCGATCTCCGCGCGCGCGGCGTCGCCGTGGTGTACATCTCGCATCGGCTGGGCGAGGTGAAGGAACTGGCGGACCGCGTGTTGGTGCTGCGGGATGGGGAGAATGCCGGTGAGCTGGCGCACGCGGAGATCCATCACGCGGCGATGGTCCGCCTCATGGTGGGACGGGATCTCTCCCAGTTCTACGCCCATCAGCCGCTGACGCCGGGTCCCGTACTCCTGGAAGTCGATGGTTTGCGCACGGCGGCGCATCCGCGGCACCCGCTGCGGTTCCGCGTGCATGCCGGCGAAATTGTCGGCGTGGCGGGACTCGTCGGCGCCGGGCGCACTGAAATGCTGGAGGCGCTGTTTGGCGTCACCCCGGCGGTGGGCGGTGTGGTGCGGGTGGCGGGACGCGAGGTGCGTCCCGCATCGCCGCAGGAGGCCATCGGTGCCGGACTCGCCCTGGTTCCCGAGGACCGCAAGCGCCAGGGCGTGATTCTGGAAATGGCGGTGCGGGAGAACCTCAGCCTGGCGGCACTCCGCCGCGATTCCCCGCGCGGGTTTCTCAGCCGGCTGTGGGAGGATGCCCTCGCCTCGGACACCATCCGTGATTTGCGGGTCCGGACGCCCTCCGCGCAGCAAAGCGTGAGGTTCCTCTCCGGAGGCAATCAGCAAAAGGTGGTGTTGGGAAAATGGCTGACCCTGAAACCCAAGGTGCTCCTCCTGGACGAACCCACCCGGGGCATCGACATCGGCGCAAAACACGAAATCTACCGCCTGATGGAGGAACTTTCCCGACAGGGCGTGGCCATTCTTTTTGTCTCCAGCGAACTGGAAGAAATCCTCGGACTGTCCGACCGGGTCCTCGTCCTGCACGAGGGCCGCATCACCGGCGAACTGCCCCGCGGGGCCTTGAGCGAGGAGGCGGTTCTTCACCTGGCAACCGACACGTTGGCCCCATCCCCATCCGTTTCCTGAAATGAGAAAGATTCTCGGCATCAGCGCACTCCTGTTGGTGGTGTGCGTGCTCACCGCCTTCGCCAGCAGCAGTTTTCTGAGTGGCTACAACCTGGAGAACCTGTTCCGCCGCACGGCCCTCTTCGGCATCATCAGCATCGGGGTCGCCTTCGTGATCGTGACCGGGGGAATCGACCTCTCCATCGGCTCCGTCGTGTGCCTGGTGGGATGCGGCGTTCCCTGGCTTCTGACCACCCAGGGATGGCCGGTGTCTGCGGCCCTGGTGGCGGCGGCGGTGGTCTCCGCGGGCATCGGGCTCTTCCACGGACTGCTCATCACCCGACTCGGACTTCCCCCCTTTGTGGTGACGCTGTGCGGACTGCTGCTGTACCGGGGCGTGGCGCGCGGGTTTACCCAGGACCAAACCGTCGGATTCGGCTCCGGCTACAAGGGACTGCGAATTCTTTCCACGGGGGAAATCCCCATTCCCTTCGTGTCCGGATTCTCCATCCCGGCCCCGTGGATCTTCCTGATCGGCGTGGCGGTCCTCGCGGCCGTATTCCTCAACCGCACCATTTACGGCCGCTACCTGCTCGCCCTTGGATGCAACGAGCAGGCGGCCCGCTACAGCGGCATCAACACCGGGCGCATGACGGTGCTGGCCTACGTGATCAGTTCCTCCCTGGCCGGACTGGGCGGGCTGCTCTTCGTGTTGGATGTGAACTCCGCGCAGCCCGTAGACTTCGGCAATTTTTACGAACTCTACGCCATCGCCGCTGCCGTTCTGGGCGGATGCAGCCTGCGGGGGGGCGAGGGCACCATTGTCGGGGTCATCGTGGGCGCCGCCCTGATGCAGGTCCTGCGCAACATGATCACCCTGGTGACCACTCACAATAACATCGAGTTCGCCATCATCGGCGCCGTGATCCTGGCCGGTGTCATCGTCGACGAACTGGTCCGCCGCTACGCCGCCCGCCGCCGGGCCGCCCGCGAAGCCCTGGAATAAGGAGCTGACTCGGGGTCCCCTTCCCGCTCGACTTTGCCCCGACGTCCGCCTGCTCATCATCCTCCTCATGAACACCTCCCTCCTGGCTGAAGAGATTGCCCGCTACACCCTGGCCACCGGAGCGGCGGCGGCACATCGACTGGAAGTTCTCCACGAGATTTGGGGTTCAGGCACCCGGCAGACGGCCATTTCCGCCGGTCTGTCTCCGGGCATGAAGGTGGCCGACTTTGGCTGTGGCGTGGGCACCGTCAGCGTTCTGTTTTCCGAAATTGTGGGAGGCGAGGGGAAGGTCACGGCCCTGGACATGAGTCAGGCCCAACTGGAACAGGCGCGCGCACGGGCGGCGAAAGCGGGTCATTCCAACATCGAGTTCATCGAAGGCAATGCGACGGCCACGGATTTGCCCGACGCCTCGTTTGACTTCGTCTATTGCCGTTTCCTCCTGCTTCACCTGCCCGATCCGATGGCAGGCCTGACCGAAATGCGGCGCGTGCTGCGTCCGGGTGGCACCCTGTTCGTCGAGGACGGCGATCTCTCGTCGGGCTATACCGTGCCGCCCTCCGCCATCGATCGCTTCAGCGAGCTTTACCCAAAACTCGGCGTCGCTCGGGGTCTCGATTACACGCTGGGACGGCGGGTGCACCAGCTCGTCCGCGACGCGGGCTTCCAAGAGCTCGCCGTGCGCTTCAACCAACCCGCCTACTTTCACGGCCGGGAGCGGCGGGCGTTCGAATGGTCCCTGGAGGAGGCTGCCGACGCCCTGATCAGCGCCGGCCTGTGCTCGCGGGAGGAGCTGGATGCGATTCTGTCTGAGATGCGCACCGCCGCCGCCGACCCCGCCATCCTGGTGGCCGTTCCCCGCATGAGCCTGGTCACCGCGCGCAAGCCGGAATAGGCATTGATCCAGCGCTCCCAAAATTTCTTGCGGGATTTTCCAGGCTGCGGGGTAGGCAGGGGTGAAGGACGGCGAAAGTCGCCGTCGAAACCAGAAACCGCCCGTCACGGGCACCCTACTATGAACGCTCTCAAACTGACTCTCACCGCCTCATTGGTTGCCGCCGCCGCGCTTGTCTCGGTCATCGCCGCAGAAGGTCATTCGACACCTCCCGCCGGGACCCCCGCACCCCAGGAAATGGCCGGATCCTGCCATGTCAAAACCCACGCCAAGGGCAGCGACAAGGCGTCGGGACCCGTCGTCGGCAGCCCGCGGGAACTTTCCAATCGGCCTGCCGTTCTCCTGTCCGACGCCAAGGGCTGTTGCCCCACCATGAAAAAGGGCGCCCCAACGTCCTGCTGCAAGTAATGTCCGTCTCACGGGTGGCGGCGGGTGCCGCCACTCCCCATCTGCCATGAATTCCCACGACCCGTTGCCAGAGGATCCGCAGTTGCGAAGTCTGCTGCGCGGGGCTCATCCCGCTCCGTCACTGCCACCCCGGTTTCAGGAGGGCGTCTGGCAACGGGTGGAACGCAGCCAGCGGGAGGCAAAGACGCCGTTTCCGTTCCCGCTGACCACCTGGTTGCAGCAGTGGTTCCGTCCGTCGTTCGCTGCCGCGGTGATTGCCGTGGCGATGCTTTCCGGGACGTGGATGGGCCTGCGCCACGCCGAGGCCAGCTCCCGGATTGCTGAACGGGCCCGGTACGTGGCCTCTGTGGATCCGTTCCAACGCCCGTTCCCATGAGACGTCTCCGTCCGCTCGGATCCCTGCTGGTGGCCGTCCTTATGGGAGGGACGGTTTTCAGCCTCTGCTTCTGGGCGACCTCTCACTTCCGGTCGGCGGGAACTTCGGGCGCGACCGATGAGCTGGCCTGGGTCTGCGGCGAGTTCCAGCTCTCCGCGGCCGAGGCGGACCGCCTCCGGACCCTGCACAATGGCTACAAGCCGAAGTGTGAGGCGATGTGCACCCGAATTGCCGCCCGGAACCGCGACCTGGCCGGACTGCTGGCGTCGGCTACCAACGTCAGTCCGGAGATCGAGCGGACCCTCGGCGACATCGCCGCTCTGCGGGCGGAGTGCCAGGCGGAGATGCTCCGCCATTTTCAGGAAGTCGCCCGAACCCTTCCCGGCGAGCGGGGTGCGCGCTACCTCACCGAAATGCATCGCCTGACGCTCGGGTTTCACTCCCCTGCGGGCGCGGCGGTCCACGCCACCGTTCATGAGTCCCGTTGATCCGGACGCATTGGACCAGGCGGACATGGCGCGGTTGGCAGCGGGACACGATCCCGCGCTCAATGCCTTGATGGAGCGGCACGCCGGTACCCTGTTCGGATTCCTCTGCCGCTTCGTTCGCGACGAGGACGCCGCCAACGATCTCGCCCAGGAAACCTTCGTGCGGGTTTATCAGAATCGGGCCGCCTTCAAACCCGGACTGCGGTTCTCGACCTGGCTGTTCACCATCGCCGGCAATCTCGCCCGCAACCATCTCCGTGCTTGTTCGCGGCGCCCGGAAGTCCCCCTGGAGGCTGAGGCTGACGACGGGAGGGAAAGCCTGGCCGACCGCCTCCCGGCATCCGGATTATCCCCCGCCGAGCAGTCCGTGCGTAGCGAACAGCAGACGGAGGTCCGGCACGCCGTTGCCGCGCTTCCCGACGACCTGCGGGAGGCGATCATCCTCTGTGAACTGGAGGATCATTCCCTGGCCGAAGCCGCCACCCTTCTGGACACCACCGTCAAGGCCGTGGAATCGCGGCTGTACCGCGCCCGCCATCAACTTCGCCAGCGCCTTACCCGCTGGCTGGGCGCGTAATTCGTCCGGAATCTCTGCATCCGGCCCTCGCATCGGACCACTTCAATCGACCGGTCAGAAGGCTATCGACAGGCTGAAAAGTGATACCTGACACGGATTGCACAGATGAACACGGAATAGGGAACAGTTAAGGACCGGGTCAGGGCAGGCGCACGACTCGGAACCGGCGGAGCGAACCCTCGGGAGAGGCCGGCGCGATGGATTGCCAGCGCTCCAATTCATTGATGGGACCTGTCATGCCAAGTTCTCCGTCCTTCAGAGTAAATGACATTTATTGCGGTGATGCCTCTCTATCGGAAGCGGGAACGGTGAATAGAAGCACATGATTCTCCGAACGATCGGAATAGGTTCCGCTGTCGTCGCTCAATCCGCCGGGGTCACCCTCCAGAGGCGGTTGTTCAGAAGCGAACTGGGCGGAATTGGGACCGTCACTGGCGTGTCCGAGCCCAATCCCGTAACCCGCTCAACTTCCGACCATCCATGGAGGTCATCCGTACCTTCCAACACAACCTGGGTCCCCTCGGTGGCCAGAACCTCCAAGATAAGTGTCCCGGTCGCCCCGCTCCTGGTAATGCTCAAGCGAGGCAGGTCGGAGGAAGGAGCCGCCGCTGCACTCTTGACGACAATCTGGAACGAGTTGGTGGCTGACAGCGCCGGTACTCCGTTGTCGGTCACCTTGACCGTCACCAAATTGGTCGTTCCCAACTGCGCAGCGGTCGGCGTCCAACTCAGGCCGCCAGCCGCCGTGAGGGCCAGTCCCGCCGGCCCGCTGACCAGCGCCCTCGTTAGAGTCTGCACCGGAAGGTCGGCATCGGTTGCAGCCACCGTCAGGCTGAAGGGCGCGAGAACGATCGCCGTCTGAACCGTGATTACGGGCAGCACCGGCTTCTGATTCACCTCCCGGACGATGATCCGGAACGAGTTGGTCGCCGACAACGCGGGAAGGCCG
>JBDKKE010000614.1:0-8241 GCA_039796255.1 Verrucomicrobiota bacterium
GGAGGCCAGAAGATCAGACCGGTCCCCGCGAGGGTCCGGCTGCCGGGTTGGCGAACTCTTTGAAGATCAGCACGCAGTTCTGGCCGCCAAACGCGAACGAGTTGGACATGGCAGTCTGGACCGGATGGATGCGGGCCTGGTTGGGCACGTAGTCGAGATCACAGGCCGGGTCGGGGTTCTCCAAATTGATTGTCGGCGGGATAACGCCTCGGTTGATGATGTTGACGCAGGTGGCCGCTTCCAACGCGCCCGAAGCACCAATCGAATGACCGATCATCGATTTGATTGAGCTGACGGGAATGGCGTATGCCCGTTCACCAAAGGTGGTCTTGATCGCCCGAGTTTCGATGGGGTCGTTGACGTCCGTGGAGGTTCCGTGGGCGTTGATATAATCGATGTGGCGAGGCTCCAATCCGGCCGACTTGAGCGCCTGGTCCATGGCCTGCGACGCTCCGCGACCGTCGGGATGGGCGGCGGTGATGTGATGGGCATCGCACGACATCCCGATACCCGCCAACTCGGCCAATATTCTCGCGGAACGTTGCTGGGCGTGCTCGAGGGTTTCCAGCACCAGTACCGCTGCGCCTTCCGCCATGACAAAGCCATCGCGTGCGAGGTCGAACGGCCGGCTGGCCTTTTCAGGTTCGTCATTGCGCGTCGAGAGAGCGCGCAGGGCGCAAAAGGACTCCAGGTAGGACTCGGTGATCGCCGACTCGGCACCGCCTGCAAGGGCGACGTCGGCAAAACCCAAACGGAGCAACATCCAAGCGGAGGCCAGGGCGTGACTCCCGGTGGCGCAAGCGGAGGAAACACCGAACGCCGGACCGGTCAGGCCATAGTGGAGGGCCACGTTGCCTGAGGCCATACTCGTGCTGGCGCGCGGCACAGCGAAGGGGTTGGTCTTGCCCGTCCCTTTCTGGAACAGGTGGAGCATCTGGGACTCAATAAAGGGAAAATCCGCGGTCGCTGAGGCAACCAAGGTTGCCGTTCGAGACGGGTCCATCCGCGGGAGATCAAGCCCGGCGTCACGGATCGCCTCCGCGGACGCCGCGATCGAGAAGTGGGCGTAACGACCGATGCGTCGTGCCGCCTTGTGGTCCATGTGGTCCGACGCATTGAAGTTCTTCACTTCGCCGGCGATTCGCGAGGGGAGTCGCGAAGGGTCGAACTGGGTGATGGGACCGACCCCCGATCGTCCCGCAATCAGGTTGTCAAACGTCTCCAGATTGCTGAGTCCCACCGGAGAGATCGCACCCATTCCGGTGATAACAATTCGGGGTAAAGAGTCGCTCATTACGGATCAATTTCTCAGTCTGGAAGACTTGGAGGCGGGTGTGCTGAGGGCAACGGAATTTTTCGGGTTCGAGGCGCAAGACGCGGATCATGATCGCGAACTTTTCAATGGGCGATCAGGGGACGACGGTAACATTCTCTCCCGTTCAATTGCGAGACGATTCGATGGCGCGGGAATGGGCATTGAGTTCTGACACCCTCCTGACTGGACTTCCTGCCGTCCGGCCAGTAAGCTGCTTTTCTTGAACTCGACGGACCTCCTCCACGAACTCACGCCCGTCGCCGAGAGGTTGCTTGAGCGGCATCTCGCAACCTCCAAGGAGTGGTTCCCACACGATTACGTTCCCTATGGCCGCGGACGTGATCACGAGCCGGGTCATCACTGGAGCCCTGACGACTCCGATCTCGGCGGGGCGACCATTGGCCCCGAAGTGCGGAGTGCATTGCTCGTCAACCTTTTGACCGAGGACAACCTCCCGTACTACTTCCGGACCGTCGAGCGGATCTTCGGTAGGGACGGCGTTTGGGGTACCTGGACCCGCCGCTGGACCGCCGAAGAGGGCCGACACTCCATGGCAATCTACGGTTACCTGATGACCACCCGGGCGATCGATCCCATCGAACTCGAGCGGTCGCGGATGGCCCAGGTGTCTGGTGGCCTCACCCCTGACCCGCCTCTTCACGAATGTTTTATCTATCTGGCGTTGCAGGAACTGGCCACCCGCATCTCACATCGCAACACCGGTGCGCAAATCGGTGACCCCGTCGGCTTCGAAGTGCTGCGGCGGGTCAGTAGCGACGAGAACCTGCACCAACTCTTCTACCGCGACCTCGCAGCGGCGGCCATCGAGGCCGATCCGAACATGATGATGATCGCCATGGAACGTCAGGTTCGGCACTTCGCGATGCCGGGCACCGGAATTCTTGAATTCGATCGCCACGCCGCACTCATCGCCAAAGCCGGCATTTACGACCTGCAGATCCATCACGAGCAGATCCTCGCCCCGGTCGTTCTGAGTCAGTGGGATGCCGCGAACATCCGAGGACTGTCCGGTGAAGGTGCGCAAGCCCAGGAACGCTTGATGAAGCGGATGGCCACCAGTGCGAAGGTGGCGAAGCGCGTCGCTGACAGGCGCGAAGCCGCACTGCAGGCCACCTGAGTGAGCTGACGGTCGCGATGGTTCGGGAACTGAGGTCCGGGTCCTGTATCCGCCCAGGAGATCATCATGGCCACAGGCTCGAAGTCGCAACTCGTCCGCAAGCTGCTGCGGGATGACCACGTGTCGACGGGCTGGAATGGTCGAACGAAGGCAGCCAGGCGCTGATTGCATTCCTCCCGACCTTATGAGCGGGAACCTCTGCCGCCCGTCCTGAGTCTGAAGGAATGGTGGCAGGGGCCGGAATGGGTGACCGAGCTGCCATTAATGCGTGCAAGAATAGCCAGCTTTGAAGGGGATACAAGGGTGCCTCCCCGTATCCAACCCAATCCGAAAGGCACCCGTTGGCGTCCACCTTGGTGCCCACGTTTCGTGGCGAGATGAATGACGCGAACGAAGGATGATTGGTTCTGGTGAGGCCATCGGCGCCAGTGGCAAGCGCCCCATTCTCGGTGTCAGTGACACCCAGAGCGATGTTGATGTCCATTGGCGCCAGAATCAGGGCTTCATGGTATCGTCGGTAGATGAGCCAAAGACGGGGAGCCGGAACCGATTGCGGGAGGGGTGGGGCGGATTCCGCCGCTCGCCGCGACGGCACCTCCCGCACTCCCGCTACCCACTCCAAATCACTTGGAGACGAATAAATATCGTTGAACACAGGATCTTAAATCAGTCATAATGGAATTTTAAGACAGGCTATAATAAGGTTATTCGAAGTTAAGAATCTGATTCGTCTCGTCCTGGTATTAGTCTCTCAAAGCCATGATCCCATTGCACAGTCGTCTGCAGTCATCCCCCCTTGCTTCCGGCATGGGCAGCGCTCCTCGTGGCTTTGCCGTGATCCTAGCGTTGGTTTGCGGTTGGTTTTCCTCACCCGCAATGCAGTCTGTCCGGGCACAGTCGAGCAACCGCCCGGATGGCATGAGGTTCGTGCCGAACATTTACCAGCAGTTCACCCACCTAACAGAACGCCCGGAGGCGCTGGCTCTGCATAAAACCAATACCCCGGATCCAACCCAATGCCATCATTACCAAGGCATGAACCGGGTTGATGGGCCTGACGGAACCCCTTTTTTCTATCTGACCCGCAGCGGGAATCTGCCCTCCTTCGCCGGAGCCGGACTCGTCTGCGCGGACACGGATATTATTCACGCTCCCAACGGTCACCTGGTCGTCTTTCGCATGGATTCACGGGACAAGGATGGCGAGCGGCTCCGCAGCAACCGGCTGCGCAGGGGAGTGCACATGGATGACACCGAGCCGCCCGCGGAGGACCGGGCCACGACTTTTTTCACTTTCGTGGGGGGCGACCCGAACGACCCGAACCCATCCAGGAGGCCCGGCCTGGTCCCCGGCAATGGTGCGGGCGGCATTCTGCAGCGGGTTTATCAACACCCAGGCGGCATGCAGGCGGTGGGCCACATGCTGGCCGTCGCAATGGATATGCCGCGGCAGCCGATCAGGGATTCAGTGACTGGCATCATCCTCCAGCCCTACGAATCAGCGCCGGTCACTTCCCAGGTTCTGCTGCTGGATGTCAGCAATCCGGAAAATCCGATCGTAACCAGCCAGTTCGTCCCGAGAAACCTGCAGGGAGTTGTTCTCAGAGATGCCGATGGAATTGGAATTACTCCGCTTCCCTCCGGCCGCTACCTGATGTCCATCACCAGCGGATTGGAGGACGAGGCGATTTTTTTCTATCGATCCTCCGTGGATGGTTCGGGCACCCCGCATAGCCTGTCGAGCCCCGCGCTGACTTGGCAGTTTGTAAACACCACTCCAGGACCCGATGTGCAGGACGCCGCTCAATGCCTGCAGTTGCTCCGGGAGGGCTCCATCGATGGGAAACTGTATCTGGCGGGTTCCAGGGGATTCACCCTGTTTTCCGACCGTGACAGAATTGATCTTTACCGGGTGGAGTGCGCGTCCCCGAACTTCGAGCCCATGTCCACCATCACCCTTGTCCGGGAGTCGCCTGGCCAGAGAATCACCCCTTTTCCCTCTACAGGCGGGGCTGAGCTGGCGGATCTCGCAGCGGCAGCAGGTTTTCACGTCACCCCCAGCGGTGAGTTGCTGTTCTACGCCTCGACCCACGATAACATCGGGCCGGGGGGCACGATTCCTTTCGGGGAATGGCGCCACATCAACATGATGCGGGACAACAGTCCGCTGATGCAGCCTTCGGCGACGCGCTGCCGTCCGATGAAGCCATGGATCCAGTTGTTCGATGCCAAGAATTACGGCGATTCGGGGGCCGCTGGCGACGGCTTTTCCGCCTACTACCCGGTGATCGACTACGCCGACCGCAATCTGGATGACTTCGATAATTTCTCGATTCTGGAGCTTCAGTTGCAGTTCCCTCAGGGGACGCTGTTTAGTCACAACGACAAGGCGCAATCGTGGAAGTGGTGGGCCCCTGTGGGCTGCTCCATCCAGGTGCTGGATTACCGCAATGGCCAGGTGGATGAAGTGCGGACGCTCGTCGGTGACGGGCTGGTGCACAGCGATCCTGACCTTTCCCTGGTCCTCAATGACAACGGGGATCTCGACATGACCAAGGAGATCGATGCGGTCCGGTTTCTGGAAAACTGCGATGCCTTCTACTCCGTCCCAGTGCCTGTGGTGACGGCCACCCACACCAATCAGCGGCGCACGAGTTGCGACATCCGGGTGGATCTGGCGGCGGGCAACGCTACGGCCACCGGACGTCTCCTGTATGGATTGACCAGAAACTTTGGCCTCACTGCGCCGCTGGACTTCGGTCCTAGCTGCCTGGCAAGTGCGGTCCGCAACGTCCCGCTCTCCAGCCTGACCCCGGGCACGACTTACTATTACAGCGCGGAGGTCACGACCGAGGGAGGCACCACAAGGTCTATTACGACGGCATTCGCCACCGCCAGCCCGGTGCTGGCGGTGGATCAGGGATCGAATACCCTGCCGGAAACGGACGCCCTGCCGCACGGCACGACGCTGACATTTGGCACCACAACATGGGGCACAGGGGTGAACCAGCCCATCCGCCTCCGCAATACCGGCAACGGTAAGCTCTGGGTGGACGGGCTGCTGCCTTCACCCGGTTACAGCATCGTGCCTCTGGGGCCCTTCGGCGGCACTGCCCTGAACGCTTTTACCGCAGCAGGCGGTCTGGAGCAGGGCGACGTCATCGGATTCAATCTCCGGCTCACCGCCACTGCTCTGGGGACGTATAATGGCACCTTCGTCATCCGCAGTGATGATCCCTTTCATACAGACTATACCATCAATCTCACCGGCACCGTAAGCCCGGCACCGCAGGCGATCGCGTGGAATCCCATCACGGTTATTTCACGCCTCTGCAGCGTCCCACTGAATGGCACCGGCGGCGGCAGCGGGAATCCGGTGACTTATCTAGTGATCGGCGGTCCCGGACGGATCGCGGGTGGTGTCCTGACAGCTACCGGAACCGGCAGCGTGGTGGTGCGTGCTTCGCAGGCCGGCAATGCGAACTACCTGGCCGCCACGCCGCTGGACATGACCATCACCTTCGAAAATCCAAGCTACTCGCTGTATCTCGGCTCCACCGCGGGACCTGACCTGGCAAGTGGCACGGTGTCCGCGGATTTCGGGGCCACGTTCCAGACGGTGCCGGTTTTCCGCTCCCTCTCTTTGGTGAATAAGAGTGACTGCGCGATAACAGTGACGGGAATTTCCGTGCCGGCGGGCTTCGATGTCCCGGGCTTCTCCGGCGTGCTGAGTATCTCCGCCGGCGGGACTGGCGTATTGTCCGTAAGGCTGCTGGCCAGCGTGAGGGGCCTGCAAAGCGGTCAGCTGCGCCTCACCACGGATTTTGGCCCTGTCACCTGTCCTGTCATTGGAGACGTTTGCGCGCCGGTCAACACCAGTCTGCAGGACCCTGGCTTTGATGAGGACGGCATGGTGTTGGCTGAGACGCAGCCCGGGCTTGGCAATGATGACGAACTGCGTGCAGTGGCCGTGCTTCCTGACGGGCGCATCGTGGCAGCGGGGTTCGCCGCGTCAGGCGTGTTCAATGTGGACTTTCTGGTGGTCTGCCGGCTGGCCTCGGGCGCTCCGGACCTCTCATTCGGCAAGGGCGGCTACGCCACGGTGGATTTCGGCGGCACCGACGAGGCGTATGCCGTTGCGGTGCAGAGCGACGGGAAAATCGTAGTCGCGGGAACGACGGGACTGGATTTTGCGCTGGTGCGACTGACCGCCAGCGGAGCGCTGGACACGACTTTCAGCGGCGACGGGAAAGCTACCCTGAACTTCGATGGCGGAACGGACATTGCGTATGGCGTCGCCCTCACGGCGGACGGCAGGATCGTGGTGGCAGGGTCGGCGGGCGGCACCACAGGATTCCCTCCTTCGACGCATTTTGCCGCCGCGCGATTCCACGCCAATGGCAGTTTGGACAGTAGCTTTGGTGGCGGCGGCTGGGTGAAGACCGCCGTCTCCGCCACGCGGAGTGATGCTGCTTCCTGCGTGCTGGTGCTTCCTGACGGAAAGGTCTTGGCGGGAGGGAATGTCAGCTTCGGCGCCGCAGACAACAGGCCCGCCTTTGTGCTCTGGAATGCAGCCGGTATTCCGGACTCCGCGTTCGGTGCTGGGAACGGCATCTCCGTCATTTCGAATCAGTCAGTGAACTACACCATTACCAGCATGACGAGGCAGGCCACCAGCGGCCTGGTCGTGGCGGCCGGCTCCCTTTATACCACCTTCAGCAGTCAGCGGCTGATGCGCCTGACGGCCGATGGCTTTGCCGATCCGGCGTTCGGCGGTACGGTGGTTCCTCTGAACGGAGAGGAGATGGCGAATGCGGTCATCGGTGCTCCGGACGGCAGCCTGTACACCGCCGGGTATGCAAAGCAGCAGGATAATCGGATCCAGCTTACGGTCAGCCAGTTCACGGAAAAGGGGCTGCTTCGGACCGGATTTGGATCATCCGGCCGCCTCACGGTCACACCGATGGCCACCAGGAACTCCTTAGCTAGCGGCCTGGCGGTGGACGCGCAGTGCCGCATTCTGGCGGTGGGCAATACGCAGTCCACCGCCTTCAACGACAGCGACTACGTGCTGGTGCGGTTGGGCCAGCCGAGCTCCGCTCTGGAAACCTGGCGAATGGTACACTTTGACGGTTCCGCCAACAGCGACGCGGGAGCGGACCTGGCAGACGGGGATGGAGAT
Organism: Verrucomicrobiota bacterium; assembly: GCA_039796255.1. GTDB lineage: Bacteria > Verrucomicrobiota > Verrucomicrobiia > Limisphaerales > UBA9464 > UBA9464. The sequence continues at coordinate 7,635 of JBDKKE010000614.1, forward strand.
GGACTGCCAAATCTGGCTGAATTTGCAATGGGCTTGGATCCGCTGCACCCGGATGCGCAGCTTCAGCCTAAATGGCATACCGGGGCAGACGGTGCCCTGAGCATCAGCATTCCCGACTTCCCCGGGGCAAGCACGCTGGCGGAAATGAGCACGACCATGGCGGCGGGCAGTTGGACACCTGTGCCAGATGCCGGTGCAGCGGGACAGCACCTCTTTCGCGTCCTGCCGGTTGCTCCCCAGATCTTTCTGCGATTGTGGTTTTCCAACCCCTAAGCGGCCTGCGGTGACACCGTCCCTGCGGATGCGGTGGGCGTGCGGGATTGGACTCCGGGGTGGCAAAGGGAACGCTGCGATACCCACGGCGGCGGGGCTAAATCAGAGTCTGTTGTTCTGCGAAACCGTTTCCCGTTGAATTGGCAACGAGTGTTTTTCGCAGTCGCTCCCAGAACGGAAAGAACCCGCCGGTGGCAAACGAGCGAACGCGGAGATCCTCGGGACGATTGATCAGAGCGAGGCGGATGCCCTCCTTGGCGAGAACGGCTCGAAGCGATGGCAACGAATCGTGCAATGGCCCAACCTCCGGTCGCAGGGCCACGACCTGTTGGAT
>JBDKKE010000615.1:0-13702 GCA_039796255.1 Verrucomicrobiota bacterium
GAAAATCCAGAGCCTCAAATCCGCCGCCCGGGGCTTCCGCAACTTTCAGAACTACCGGACGCGCATCCTGTTCTTCTGCGGAAAGCTCGATCTTTACCCACTATGATCCCCGAAGGAGCCATTACAAGACTACGGGCTTGCGCGAACAGCGGGTGAAGTCTCATTTGATCTCCTTGAATTTGCCGGTGCGCAAAAACTCCTCGAACACCCCGCGGGCGGAGGCGGCGACGTGGCCGTTGAGGCGAACGCCCATTTCGCAATTCGTATTCAGGCCGGGAAAGGTGAAATTCGCGGAGCCGATCAGCATATCGGCGCCGTCCGCTAAAAGGCACTTGATGTGCATGCCGGCGCCTTGGGCCGAGTCGTTTGCATATTCGTAGAGCCGTGGGCGCGGGGCGTCGACGGGCCATTGTTCCTGCGTGAGCACGGCGGCGGTCTTTCCGCTCTTGTCCTTCCAGTTGCTGCAAACGAGGACGATGGAAACACGGCGGCGCGCGGCCTCCGCAAGCTGAGCGAGGACACCGCCTGCCTCGGTGATGGCGAAGCCGGCGACGAGGATTTCGGTCTTCGCGGCGGTGATCATCTGGCGGATCACCTGGAGGGTGTGGCGGGCGCTGATGGCATCGTGGCCGGGAAAGGTGACCACGAGTTCGGCATCCACCAAGCGGGGAGAAAGGGCGGCCTGCTGCGACCCGAGCGAACGCAGGAGCACGAGCAGCCGCGCCTCAGGACTGACCTTCTGCAATTCGTCATTGAAGAACTGAAAATCCGCCGTGGGTGCGAGGAGCTTGAGAATATCAGACCGGTGGAGGTGCGCCGGCCCGTCCGGGGCAACCACACTATCGTAGTAGGTGACCAGCTTGGAGGAGAGGCTCATCGGTCAGAGGGCACTCAGCGGATCAAGGAGCGGGGCGAAAAAGCCGGCGGCCTTGTCGCCGGGCAGACCGATGAGGGTGGCGCGGTCGAGCAGGACGTTGAACTCCTCGCACGAGGTCTCGGGAGCCATCATGCAGGCGTGGCAGGCGGCAAGGTTCTGCGGGTCGGAAAAGGTGGAGACGTCGTGGATGCAGAGCGGATCATTGGAGCACCACTCTAGGGCGCGGATGGCGGCGGGGACAAGCTCGTTCATCCGGGCGGAGCGCCCCTGACGTTCGAGGCCGCCGAGGCTGCCGTCGGAATCGGGCGTGGCGGTGTAGATGAGCAGACCCGCCATTTTGCGGGCTGCATCCACGTAGAGACGTTCGCGCAAGGAAGCGCTGGAGTAGCCGCACGAAATGGTGAGCTGCCGCATGAGGGCGTGCGCAAAGGAATGGACGAGCAGGAAGCGCGCGGTGACAGTGCGGGGTGGCGGCGTGTCGTGCCGCTCGCCCCAAGCGGCCTGGTAGGCGGCATGCACCGTGGCGGCGCGGGTGCCGAGGGCGGGATGATCCTGCTCCCACTGGTCGAGGGCGGAGAGTTTGAAGCGGAGGAATATGCCCTCGCCCCGGACCTCGATGGCGGGGAGCCATTTTTTCGGCGGGCCCGACGAGATGGGCGCGAGGGTGGGAGAGTCCGCCTCCAGTTCGCCCGAAGGCGGTTTGATGCGGGTGAAGCTGCGCAACGCGCGGACCTCGCGGAGCCGGACGACGCGGACAAGACGGTCGAAGAACGCATCGAGGGCCGGCGGAACCGGCTCGTGCCGGATGTCGAACTCGGTGCTGTCGCCGGTGGCGGACGGGTTAGAGAGCTTTTCATATTCCTCCCAGCGGATGGATGTGATGTCGGAAGCCTCCAGGGCCTTGGCGGAAAGGAGGGCGGCCTCAAGAATCTGCTCCTTGGTGAGGCCGAGCTTGGCTTCGAGGTTGCCGTATTTGATGACATTGGGCCATTCCACCGGGGGCTGCGCGAGGAAGTCAGCCCAGTAGGGGTTGAGCATTTCCTGAAGCGCCTCGGTGAACGGGGGAATCGCGAGCGCGGAGGCGACCACGGGGAAGTAGGTGTTGGAGGCGCCGCGCTGCATGGCGCGGGGTATCTCCAAGCATGTCACCGAAGGCGCGCCGCTCAACCACGGCTGCCACCCGGCGCAGCCGACGTTCAGGTGTTTCATGGTCTCCTTGCCGAAGGCACCCTCCATGGGCTGGCTGGCCACGCAGTGCAGGCACTCCAGAATCAGACCGGCGAGACCGGCCTTGGCAGATTGACGCAGACGCAGCCGGCCGGGACCCTTGCAACCGGGCTGGTGATGAACCCAGGCATCCCACGGGAAATCCTGAAGGTGCCCGTGGCGACAGGCCACGATGAAACGGGCGGGGACGACATAGACCTCGATGCCGGCATCGGGGTCGCTGCAATCCGGGCAGCGCAGGCGAGGATCGCCGGGGCCGCCGGCCTGCCAGCGGCCGATCTGGCCGAGATTGAGGCACCCGGGGCACTGCAGCCAGGTGGGAAAGCGACTGGCGATGAGAAACTGGGGAACGTAGCCAAAGGGTTTGGAGGAGGCGGTGGCATCAGGGTCCACGGGCGGGAGGCGGAACCCCTCCACCTTGAGCAGCTTCTGGAGTCGGCGCTCGTAGGTGATCTGCGGATGGGCAAGGCCGGCGGGCGGTGCAAATTTGTCCCAATAGTCGAGGCCGCCGATGACCGAAGAGACGGCGGCCTCGCCAGTGCGGAACTCGACGATGGCGCCGGGGCCGAAGTTGCCGATGCAGTGCGAACGGCGGGATTCCCCGAGTTTGTTTTCAGGCATGTTGGTGGCGGTTGAAATCAGTGGAGACGGAAATGGGTGCCAGGTTCGACCTCGCGCATCGAGTTGGGCGCGGACCAGGCGGCACCGGTGGAGCGGTTCGCGGCGCGGAGCGCGGCGATCCGTTCGGCGGACATGAGGAGGGTGCCGGCGGGCTTGTGCTCGTTCCAGTAATCGGTCAGGGGGGTGCGGGCCTCCCATTCATCGAGAATGATATTGAGGCGGGCCTCGACGGAAGTGCGCTCATCCGGATCCACGGCGGCAACGCGGGCAACGATGAGGTCACGCATCCTCTCCGCGGCCAGACGGCGGGTCGCGTTGAGAACCGGCGTGGTCCGCATGTTGGGGACGAGGTGGCGAACCATCGCGACCAAAACGGCGCGCAGCGCCTTATCCACGGCGCGCGGGGCGAAGGGGGTGACACTGGTGGCCTCGACATCCCGATAGAGCGTGGAGTGCCAGGTGGAAAATGTTTCGTAGTGCGAGCGGTCGCGGGGTTTGGCGTTGTTGAAAACCGTGACGACGAGGCCGGGGGCGACATCGCGGCCGACGCGACTGGTGGCCTGGATATATTCGGATATCGCCTTGGGCTGGCCGTTGACGACCATGAGGGCGAGGCGGGGAATGTCCACGCCGACGCTGATCATGTTGGTGGAGAGAAGCGCATCCTCCGCGTCACCCGTGGCCTGGCTGTTTTCAAGCCGTTTGAGCACGTCGGGAATGTCGGCCTGCGAGAGGCGGCTGGTAAGCTCGGCCGGTTCGGCGATTTTGCGGACCGGTTCGCCGCGACGGCCGGCATACTCGCCAATGGACTTGGGAACGTCGTCCAGCATGAGGACGTGGGCACCGCCCAGTTCACGCAGGGCATTGAAGTAGGCCACGAGCGTCCAGTAGGCATCGCGCAGCGCCGCCGGAACGGCGGGGGCAAAAGCCGACTGGAGCAACGTGGCGCAGACCGCCTGGAGCGTGAACTTGGCGGACCGGCCGGCGGTGGTGACGCCGAGATAGAGGCGGCCGGGCTTCTGGTCATCGCGGACGGCGAAACAGGAGTTGGAGGCGTCAAGGCCCGGCGGGGGAAACTGGAGCACCGTGCGGTTGAACAGCGCGAGCACCTGTTCGTCGGCCATCTTGATGGTGGCGGTGGAGCCGATGACCTTGGGAACGGAGCCGTTGGCGGAACAGAAGGCGTCAATCGCGATCTCGTAAAGGCCGGCGATGGTGCCGAGCGGACCGCTGATGAGGTGGAGCTCGTCCTGGATGATGAGGTCGGGCGGAGCGCAGGTAGTGGCAATGCCGAAAAGTCTGCCGGTGGCCGGGTTGCGCGCAATCTGGGCAAACTTGTCAATGGTGCCGATGAGCAGGGACGGCAGCTCGCGATAAACATCCTCATCCACCGTCCAGATGGGCAAGGGCAGGCCGCTTTTGCCGAAGTGACAGGAGGGCTCCACGCAGGCGATGGCGTAACGGGACTGATCCGCGGTCAGCAGAGTGACTTTTTTTCCGCAGCAGGGGCAGTGCTTGACCTGCATGGCGCGGCGCTGGGCGTCGGCATGGGCCTCGGCAACCTTGTTGGGAATGGCCGTGCTGCCGACCCAGAGGCCGATGGAAAAGGGTTTGGCACCGGCTTCGAGCTTCCGCTCCACGCGGATTTTTTCGCAGGCGCAGATGAGGTAGGCGGCGCGCTGGAACTGCTGGGTGGTGAGCACCCGCAGCGTGTAACGCATGATGACGTTCACGCCGGCACCCCCGTCGGGCTGCTTCCGGGAAAGGCGACGGTAAAACAGGACGAGCGCGATGACGGCGAGGTAGGCTTCGGTCTTGCCGCCGCCGGTCGGGAACCAAAGGAGGTCCATCACGTCGCGGTCGGCATGTTTGGGGTTGAGGACGGATTCCAGCACGAGCAACTGGAAGGCGACCTGGAAGGGGCGCCATTTAAGATCGTCGCCGCGGCTCCACAGGCGCTGAAGGGCCATGGCACGGTTCGCGAGCTGGAAGGCCGAGCGGGCGTGGTCATCATCGTGAAGTAACTGGATGGCGGCCAGCATCCGGTCGCGAACGACCGTCCAGATTCTTTCGTGTTCCCGCGCGTATGCCTGGAGCGTGGCGTTCAGCGGCGGAATGCGCGCGGATTCGGCAAGCATCCACTGGTGGTAGGCGCCGGGAACCAGCGCGAGCGCGGCCAGCAGTTCGTCGCGTTTGGCATCGGCGAGCCATGCGGCGGAAAAAGGCTTGAGCGAGGCGTGCGTGCGGACGGGATCGAACACCTTATCGCCATCGGCGGAGACGGCATCCACCGAACGGCGCGGAAGCCACTCGGTGCGCACGGCGGCGACGGCCGACCCGTCCGCGTCCCAAGAGGCGGAGCAGGTGTGGCCGACGGCGAACTCGAGGAAATCCCGGTAGATGAGCGCGGCCGTCTGGTCGTCGCGCGTGACCGCTTCGCGCCGGAGGGGGCGACCGACAAACGCGCAGCCCTTGCCCGGACAGACGGCCAGCCCAGTCTGAAACCAGGAATGGTGCTCGTTGGTGTCACGGTCCTGAGCATCCTCATGGGCATTGATGAGAACGACGGTGACGCCAGTCCCGTTTTCAGCGAGGCCGATCTGAGCGTAGAGCCTGAGGCCGGGCAGGCCGAGCGAATCGAGAGGCTCCTCGTGCGGCTCGGTGAAACCGAGATCGAGCGTGACGGTGACCGGCGGCGGCGGCACACGGAGCCAGCGGACGTGGTCCCTGCCCTTGCGCTCCTTATCGGTCAGCGACTGGCCGTCCGTCTCGGAAATCCAACGCTTCTCATAACGGGCGGCCGTGACCGCGATGAGCAACTGCGGGGGCGTGGCCGAACCGTCCGTGCGCCGGACGGTGAAGCTGAGCCCGGCAGAAGCGGGGCGCTTGCATTGGGCAAGCGGAACGGCGGTTTCCTCGCCGCCGCCGGCATCATCATCCGCGGCGGGAAGCTCATCGTCCTCCGCCTCGGAGATACGGGTCTGGCGGGGGTAAAGAATTCCCGTGAGATACTTGTCGGTCGGATTGTCGTGAAGAACCTCGGCGGGTTGGGCCGGATCAATGGGGCCGATGAGATCGCGCCCGAGGCGTTCGAGGAGATATTCGCGGACTTCAAGGGGAGTGTTCATGGTTCACGGGCGGCGCTACTGGAAACGGAGGAAGATGGAGGGGAAGCCGACAATCATGGGCGCGAGCCAAAAACCGCTGCTGGCGAAAGGCTCGCGGAGGTTGGCCAAAAGCGCCGGGTCATCACCAACCGCACACGTGCGGAGGCCGATGAGGCGGAGATGCTTGATGTCGTCGGGTGGACGGAGGTCGGTGCATCTGGCCCGGTCCTTCATGGCCCGGCAGGCGGTCCACAGATCCTTGTGGAGTCCAGGCCCGGACCAAGCAACGGTGGAGGAACCCGACGCGAAGCGGTAGAGGTATTCCTTGCGGCCGCCCGCGACGGCGTGCGGTTTGCACACGGCGCCCACATCAGGGCATGTGTCAGCAGTGACAGCCTCGCTCCAAAGCTTGAGGAGCCCGGCCTGGTGGGCGGCGGCGGCGGCGTCGGTGGAGCAGAGCGCCGAAATGCGGCTGACGGGGGCGGCATCATCTATGTCCCCGGCGAGTCCGATCTGGAATTTGGGAAGCTTCTTCAATGCGAGAATTTGGGCGACCCGGCGGCCGGACTGGTCGAGACGACCGGCGCCCACCATGGTCGGCGCGCGCCCACGAAGAAACTCCGACCTGACACGGGTCGAGCCGACGTAGAAAACCCTCGCCTCCTCAACGCGATCAACAGCGGCGTTGCCTTCGAGGTAGACAAGATTGTGGGGCAGCATCAGAAAGACGCGGTCCGCCTCGCGTCCTTTGCTGGCGTGGATGGTGCTGAAAACCGGGCCGCGACCGCCGTAGTCGAGATGGCAGAATTCAACGGGAGGGCGCGGGCGTGAAAGGAGCTTGCGCAAACGGGTGAGGTTAACCCGATCGCGATCTTTGGCGAATCGGTGAAGGAGAGCCCAAGCCGACTCATCCGTAAAACCGTCGCGCAGAGACTCCGGAACCTGCGCTTTCCAAAGGGCATTGAAATTTTCCCGCGAGACCACCGGTTGGGTCGAATGCGAAAACGCGAGCGCCACCCAAGGGAACACCGCAGCCGGATGGTTGGGCAGACGCAGACGGAAAAGCTTCTGGCAGAACTGCGCGTGCATGAGCGCGGAAGCGCGTTTCCGGTAGAGAACGAGATCGCCGTCCTGCAACGGAAGGTCCTGAACCTCCGAGCCGAGACACTTGGTCTTGGCCTCCGCGACGGCGATGACATCCGCGATGGAGCCATTGAGCATGGCCTTGCGCGATTCGGCGAACAGTTTGAGAATCCGGTCGTCCTGCGTCCGATGGACTGTTTCGAGCTGAGCGGCTTTGAACCCTTGGACGGCCGGCTCGAAGGCCTTGAGAAACTGTTCACTGGCGTCGTCATCGCCGTCCATATCGGTGGTAAATCCGTAAATGGCTTGGGCCTCGTCCGCGAAGACGGTGACGCCGGTGGTCTTGGGAAGCGTCTCGATGAGGAGACGCACGAGCTGGCTGCGGGGGCCGGTGAGATCCTGCGCCTCGTCAATAATCACGTGCCGAAGACTGGCTGCGTATTCCACGAGGAGCGGGTTTTTTGACCGGAACTGTTCGACGGCGTTTTGGATGTTGCCCTCGAAGCCGTCCATCAAATCCTCAAACTTCTGGCCGCAGCCGATTCCAAACGTGAAGGCCGCCTGGTCCAAGGTGGAAATATTGACTGCCGACACACGACCACTGTCCGCCCACTGCCGGATGCGGTTTTTCATTTCGGCGACCGCAGTGCGCGTGAAACTGATCATCAGGATCGAGCAAGGGTTGAGCTCGTGCTTGCTGAGCAACCTGGCCACGCGGGCGCAAGCGACGGCGGTTTTGCCGGTGCCGGGGCCGGCCTCGACCAGAATGCGGTCCTCGGGGGCCGCGTTGATGAGATCCAATTGCTCGTCGGTCCAGACGATCTCAGACGGCTTCCCAATTCGTTGTTGCGATGCGGCTGACAGGTGATTGCCGGGCAGCGTGCTAGCTTGGTTACCCGCCATGCGCACGGCTTTGCGCGCGGATTCAGTTTCGACCGGAACCATGGCGGTATCCGTGTCACGCCCGGCGTTGAGCCTAGCGGAAGCGAGGAACCATCGAAAATCGGCGTCACGCTGAGCCTTCCCCTGCATCTGGAGTGTGTAGAGCTGGGAATTCACCTCGCTCTTATCCTCATGAAGACGACTGGCGAGTTCCCGGGCGGTCGCGCTGGTGTCCGGGCGGAGGGAGGCTAAAATTCTGGAAGCGAGTTCCATGAGAGTCCTTTAGCTGTGGCTGACACGCACGAACTTGGCGGGAAGCTTCGGGGGGGTGGCAACTAAATTCACACCGAGATTTGAGAAAGGTTACGTAGATCGTGCCCCACAGCGTGACGGAGGGAACCTCGGAATCAGCAGGGGCTTGAAGCGTTGGTCATGTGCTCTTTTTTTTCGCAGCCCAATGGGCAGCTGCTTCGATGCTTCGCTTTAGCGACTGTTTTCCCTTGCCCGTGCAAGGAAACCAAGGGGTAGAAGAGTTGCAGGTCGCTCGGACGTGGCGGCCGAATTGAGTCCTAACCATGTTGCTGAGCACTACCGCGTTGGCTTGGAACATTTTCGGCCGAACACGGTCCAGATGCACATTCCACTTTGAGTCCCAGCCAGGAAAATAAAACTCCACTTTCAGACTAGGATAGGCCCTGAACAGTTCGGAGCGAATCTCCGCCTCGTAGGCCATTTGAGTTTCGTTGCCCCCTATGTAGAGGACATAAACGGCTGTTCCTGCTTTGAGTGGAGAATCTTCAACCACAGCCTCAGTCGGGCCTGTGGGAATCAAACTTCGGAGGTGCGCGGAGTCGGTGCGATCCGCTCCGGCGTCCTCCATGCGAGCGAGGATTGCCTCCGCCTCCTGTATGCTGTTCCACCCTCCGGCTTCTCGTATAGCGAAGAACTTGGTTCGCAGCAGGGCTGCCGCGTCAGCAAGATTACCCTCCAACTCGTGGAACTTGATCCGGCTGTCAACTGCGTCCTCAATGGTCCAAGCGGGGGAATAGTTGGTGTCGGCCTCCAGCAGCTCCAAGAACTCCCGGCGGTAGCGTCCGCCTTGGAAGGAGATTCCCTCCAGCGCGTCGAGAATCGCCTCTGCCTGCCCGACATTTCGCGCCCCCAGCGCGGCCGGCAGAAGCTTTCGAAGCTGCGCCCACTTCTCGCTGACCGGCAACTCGGCGCCGTCCAACCAATTGAGGTGTGTCTGCCGGAGTGGTGCCACCGTAACCGCCAGTCCGCTGCTCCAGATGGAGTGGAAGGCTTCGGCTCCACGTTTCACAAGCAGATGCTCCGCGATTTGCTGACCCACTGACTGATCGTCAAACAACGCGGCGGCATGCATAGCCCGGCTCCAGAGCCACACCGGGAAGGCGACAGGCGTCTCGATGGACCCACCTATAAGTTCCCGTGCGTATTGGAAATCTGCCACCTCCGCACTTTCCAGCAGCGCAAACCCGAGGAGGAACCTTGTCCACTGCAACACGCCACCTTCTGAATACGGTTCCTCTTTTTTGAGCATTCCTGCCAGTGCTGATTTGAAGTGATCCGCCGATGGCTTCGTGTCCCCGTTGCCCAACAGAGCCATCAATCCCAGACAGAAATGTGCGTTGGTGCTCGAAGTGGGATGGGCTTTCACCGCTCGTTCAAGCAGATCCCGGCCCCGCTCCAGCGCCTCGGCATTGCTGTTGCCGACCTGCTCGTCCTTCCCCGGGAGCGCTCCGACTAGGGAGCGAAACCCCGCGCGCATGAGGGCCAGATCGCACAAGGCGTTACCCGCATCCTCGATTTCTGCCCCCTCACTCAAAGGCGTGAGCAAGGCCTCGGCTCCGATGAAGTCCCCCTTCAATTGTAAAACTTGCGCCCGCTTCCGGTCGTTTGCCGGCAGAAACCATCCGGGAAATCCATCCGGGAGCCGGCCAGCTTCCGTCACAAATGCATCAAGAAAGTTCAGGAATCCCTCGGCCTCGGCCCATTGGCCTTTGCGAACTAGAGAGGAGGCATCGTAGTGAATCTGCAAGAGCAATTCCGCGCACCGTTCCGGTGTCAGCCTGCCTGCCTGCTTCCGCAGCCAGCGCTGTAACATCCCGTATTCCTTGGCCTCCCAAAGCAATGGATGGACTTGCGGCAGCAGCATCCCCCCACAGCGCACCATTTGGTTCTCGCACACTTGGTTGACCAAGTCCGCATCGTCCCTCAGCAGCCGCAATACTTCACCGTGCCGCTGGGAACGCAGCAACCCGAACACTGCCCCGGTGAAATACCACAGCCGCCGTTCTTCGTTCTCACCGGGGAAATGGAATTCCAACTGCTTGTCGAACAGCGCGTGCAAATAGCCCCGATGAAACAGCGTCTGTTGCCGCTGGGCGTTCAGCCCGGTGACTTCCTCGACCAGATCCTCCAACTGGTCTCGGCTGAGCGCCCCGGATTCCCCGAATGCACAGGCTACCGCCGTCCGGATCAGCCAATTGTCCAGCGTTGTGAACTCGTCCGAATCTTCCGGTCCTTGGCCGGATGCCGTTTCTGGCGGAGGTTCCGCAGGAGCAGGAGCTACCTTAGGGAGTGCGGACGATTGTTCCGGGCGGAGGAGTTGGGCAATTTGAATCTGCTTGTTGGACAGCGCCGGCGAGAGTGCCGACCAGAATTCGCCGCCAAACAACAGCAGATATCCCAAGTAAAGCCCGGCGTCCCTCGGCTTGAATTTTGCCAGCAGGACGGTGATCCCGACTTCAAATTGGGCAGCTGTAGGCTCCGCTGGCTCGCCATCCACAAAGCCATTCTTCTGAGGTAGCCTGCTAGCTTCAAGGAAGGCCGCGAGCATTGGGCGGTGGCGGTGCACCAGCCAGGCGCGGATCACATCGTCGTGGAAGCGCTCGAACTCCCGTGCACCAATGCGCTTGAGCAGCAGCGGCAGGTTTTCAGTGGCTGGTTTTCGCTGTAGAAAGCTCGGACGAAAACGCAGGGCCTTCGCCAATGCTTCCAACACGAGGCTGCGGGGTTTCCTGCCGCTCTCCTCCGTGGACTCCAGTAGGCAGCGGCAGCCGTCCTCGATTTCCTCGGCGGAAAGGCCCCGCCACAAATCTTTCAAGTGGAGTTCAGCGTTCGTCATGATCGGAAGCAGAGGTAGAGCTTGGCGTGAAGCGTGTGCCGGAGATGGAGTTTCACGACCACCTTGCCCGCCTTGAGCTGCGCGGAGAGGCGGCGCAGGCCAGACTCGTCTGCGTCGGTTGGAGCGCCGATGGTGAGTTGCGCGCGAAACTCTTCGGCCAGCCGGCGCTTCAGGCGGATGACGGCCTGATTGCTCAACTGGTCCTCGTGCGGTAGAAGACTGTAGGCTTCGCGGAGTTCGTCCTGCGGCAACCGCTGCATCCCGACGAGCAGCCGGCACTGCTGGCCGTCCCCGCCTGCCCACTTCTCAATCAGCGCATCAATGGACTTCCATCCGCGCAGATTGAAGTAACCGACGCAGAAGTCGGCACGCGCGGAGAGGTCGAGCGTCTGGCGCAGGGTCGGAAGCAGTTCGAGCTCGATGTTGTCGAAAATGCGGGGCATCTGGCTTCAGTCCTTTCCAACTTGGTCCGTGTTGGTCGCCTCCCAATTTCCCACCAGCTCCCCGACAACCACGGTGTAAGTGAGCGTGCCGGAGGCCAAGTCCACGTCAGGCAAAAAATCCTCATCCAAGGATTGCAACAAGCCGGGGATGTCCGACTCCTTCCAGCCCGCCTCCTTCAGCAGGATGACCGTGCCGCTGACGGTTCCATTGGCGAGGTAGTGGAGGTCAACAGCCGCCACATCGTTGCCGTCGCGGACGGCCAACAGCCGCTCCGAGGAACTGGTTCTCAAGGTTCGCTTCCAGACAATCATCTGAGTCCTTTCATCACCAAAATTGTTACTGCCACCAACCCGGCGGCGACCAGCATGCATCCCTCTCCCCTGTGCTCCGTGCGGTAGCCCAATCCAGTCCCGGGCACGTTGAAGGTGCTGTAGCGCTTTCCCCTGGCGCTTACCCCGGTCCTGAATCCCTTGCCGCCCACCGAGCAGCCCACGCCGGACTTGCCGACGTTGACCCGGAACGGCCCGATGCTGACGGATTTTCGGTAGTAGAAACCCATGTTTGTGCCATTCAGTGCTTACGGGCTGAATGGTGATGAACGAGCGCCCTTGGAGCAAGAACCCTCAGTGGCCTTAATACCGGACGTAGCGGGAAGAGTGCTTGTGGCATGCGGTGTTCAGGAACTGGGTTTCAGCCGTTTGGTCCACTCCAGCGCCTCCCTCACCAGTGGACGTTCTGCCTGCACCTCAGCGCAGATGCGGGCGTGCAGCTTGATGTATTCTTCGAGAACCCTCAGCGCATCCTCGCCCATTTCGCGACCACCAAACAGCTCCGGAACACCCACTGTGAAGTTCAACCCGGGCTGGAGCATGCGCGTGTGGATTTCAGCCCCAAGATCATGGTTGGTCAGCAACAGTCGTCGGCGCATGTGCGTGGTTTGCCCGCAGGCATCGAGAAACCAGTTGGGTGAGCCGGTGGAATCCACATGCAGCAGTTGCAGGAGCTTCTTCTCCAAGTGCCAGAGGTCGCGCAAGGTCTCCTCCGCCACATCGAAGGTCCGCAGCGCAGTCAGCCCACGCAGGAGCGCCACGTAGGCAGGGGAGTAGGCCGCACCACTGAAGACCGGCAGTTCAAAGCGCTTTTGCAGGCCAGCTACGTAAACCGGCGAGCGGTTCAGGCTCGCCGCCATCTCCTTCAGGGTTTGCGCGTTGGTTTCCATCGTCAGCCAGCGAGTTCGTGCAGCTTGTCGGCCAGCCACACCATCGCCAGCGTATCGAGCTGGCAGTATTCCTCCAGATGCCGGCGCACACTGGCCCGCTCCTCGGCGCTGACGTCTGTAAACGTAACCCGGACAAACTCCAAACTGGCCGTGCCGCCTTCACCGATGGCCAGATGGCTGTAATCCTTGCCGGTGAACGCTGGCAACACCGCCTTGATGGAGGCGGAACCATGCTGGGCCGGGTGGTAGCAGTGAAACTTCCGGAAAGGTTCCAGCAGGTCGATGATCCGTGGTTGCAGCGACTGCACCCAAGCGGCGTGCTGGGGCAATACGTTCGCGCAACCCGCCAACACCCCGCGCTCGAAAGGCGCGTTGTAGGCGATGATGCTACCCGTTGGTTCAATGGCATCGATCAGTGCCGCCATGAAGCGGGGGCGCGGATCATCACGCCCTTCAGCGAGGAAGGAACGATGCTCTGGTTCAGCTCCCGGCTGGCGCACGATATGCAGCGAGAACTGAAACGGAATCTGCTCGAACGGACGGGAACCATCAAACAACGGCACGGCTGATCCCATGGTCTCGAAGTCGAGGTAGTGGAGTGGGTATTTCAGCCGGCCGAGGAACGCTTTGATCTGCCCCGGGTCGATTTGAGGGGCGTTGGCGACGATGGATCGCTGTTGGATGCCCTGCGCCTTGCTGAGCTTCGTGGCGGCGGGAATATCCGTGATGGCGGTAATGCCTTGGGCGACTAGCTGAAAACCTCGCTTGGCGCCGCGCGTTAGCGTCAGGACGTTGTGCTCGGGCAGAAACGCCCAACACCGATGGGTGAGCGGACACGCGTAGGGGCTGTTGCAATGCGGTCCGATGTTCACCACGGGATGCGCAGCAGCTCCGATAACACGGGCGAACTCGGTGATGCGCTCCTCGATCTTTGCACTCAACGTGGAGATCTGGCGCGTCACGTCCACTTGGGTGAAAAGCTGCTGCGGCTCCACGTCACCCTGCCGCACGTAGTTGGAGTTGATGTGGAGCACATGGCAGCGTCGGATCTTTAGTCCAGCCGCCGTGCAGACGTGCGCCTGAAACGCCACGTC
>JBDKKE010000616.1:0-12474 GCA_039796255.1 Verrucomicrobiota bacterium
CGTCCACACCGGTCTCCTTCGCCAAAGCCACAATACCCTCGATGTCCAGATAGGCGGCCACCGGACCCTTGCCCTGTCCCACCAGATACGATTCGTCGGCCTTGAAGCGGTGAATGCAGAAGCGGTCCTCCTGGGCAAAGATGGCGACCGTGCGCAGTCCGAGTTCGGTGCCGGCGCGGAAGATCCGGACGGCAATTTCAGAGCGATTGGCGGCCATCAGTTTCTGAAACGGACGGACGACGGGCAGGGACGGCGAAAGAGGAGCGTTGGCTCGGGACGGCATAGCGTTCGCAGAGTGTTACGGAATCCCCCCCCGGAGATACAAAGGAAACTGGAGGCGTTCCCCCACCGGATTCACCGGATCACCCACCGCCGGGACCGATCACCCTGGAATGAGGAGCCGGAGGAAACCGCAGAGAACGCCAAGAGCACCGAGAAGGTCGGTTGGAGAAGCTGCCTTACTCGTCGGGAGTTCCCGTCTTTGTGTTCTGTGCGTTCTTTGCGGTGATTCGAAATGGCGTTTTCAGGATCACCCGCCCTACCGGACGGACAGCAGCTCGACGGTTTTCCGGTGCCGGAATCGAAACAGGGCCGCCAGGAAGGGGCGGTGCAGCCAGGGATCCAGCCAGCGTGCCGGGGCTCCGAACGGAAGCCCGTACTCCACCAGATCCGTCATCTCGGTGCCCCCGGAGACTTCGCGAAACGAATGGGTGTGCCGCCACTGCGGATACGGACCCCGTAGGGCGACGTCCACGAGGCGTTGCGCGGGGACCATTTCGGCGATCTCCACTTCCCAAGTCTGGGGAAGCACTCCCAGGGCACGCACCCGAATCTCCAGCCGGGAGCCCACCCGGAGCGGGGAAGGCACGGACAGCCGATCCACCGGGATCCACCCGGGCGAAATGCGCCTCAGATTGGAGGGATCCAGGTGAAAGGCATAGGCAGCGGCAGGCGGGACGGGCAGGAACACTGAGCAACGAAACTCAGGACAGAGCATCACTCAGGGTGGCGGTCTTTCCGGATTTTGCCACACTCCAGCGTAATCTCCCTTCCGGGATGCCGGCCGCGGCGCCCGTGATTCGTGGGAGGTCTCCAAGTGAGCGATCACCGGTCATCGTCCCGCGGGGTCCGCCCTTCCGCCGCCTTCACGCTGGTGGAGCTCCTGGTGGTGATTGCCATCATTGCCCTGTTGGCCGGACTGCTGCTGCCCTCGCTGGGGCGCGCCCGGCAGGCGGGATTTGCCACCGCCTGCGCCAACAACCTGCGCCAACTCCAACTCGCCTCGCTCAGCTATGCCCACGATTCCGCCGATGTCCTGCCCCCCAACAACTTCGTCTTCATCGTCGGCGACACCAACGGCCCCGCCCTCACCAATCTCTCCTGGGCGCCAGGCGACGTGACCCGCGACACCTCGCCGAACAATCTCAGGACGAGCGTGCTGTATCCCTACCTCCGGACCACGGACGTCTTTCGTTGTCCGGCGGATCGCACCCGGATCTTCAGTCCGGAACGCGGACACAGCGTCCCGCGGACGCGGAGCTACAACCTGAGCGTCTGGCTCAACTGCGAACTGGAGTGGCGCTCCGCCCGGACGGTGACCGAGGCGTCCCGCCCCTCCCCCGCCGACGTCTTCGCCTACATCGACACCCATGAGCAGGGCATTGTGGACGCCACCTTCGGCATCGCCCTCAACGATGGGGGCTTCTACTCCACCCTGTGGATCGACCAACCGGCTGACCGGCATCTTCGCGGGGCGAATCTCTCCTTTGTGGACGGCCATGTGGAGAAATGGCGATGGAGAGCGCCCAAGGTCTTCGTCGAGTGGGGCCAGACTCCGCGACCCGACGGCGATCTTGACGATTTCCGCCGTCTCCAGTCCCGACTCCCCACGCCCAGGGTGGGACTGTAAGGCAGCTCTTCAGCGTGCCGTACCGTGTCGGATGCCTACTTCATGAACAGCCGCAGTTGAACGGTCCGGGTGCCAGACAGGAATGTCATTTTGGCTTCGGAACCTGCGGCGTCGGCGTCAGCAACGCCTCGACCGCCGCCAGGGCCGCGGGAGCGATGGGATCGAGAAAAACGCTTTCATGATCGCAGGTCAGCGGGATCACCTGGAAGTCGGGAGGCAGCCAGGGCTTCCAGCCGTTGAAGGGGTCCCGGGCCCAGACCCCAGTGTCCTGGGGTAACGGCTCGGTCGCCCGCAGCAGGCACACGCGTCCGCCGTAGGGCTGGGGCTGATAGGTGGCGTGAGCCTCCAGGCTGGCCGCCTCAACGCGTTCCTGCGGGCTCAACGCAGCGCGCCGCAGGGGACGAGAAATCCGACTCCAGGCGTCCCCAATTTTTCCGACCAGGATTCGACGCAGGTAGGCGATCCGGGCACCCGGCGGCCGGGTCCGCATCCGCCCCCACAGCACCTGCAAAATTTCCGGCAGGGGACGTCGCCGAATCGCCCCCCGCACGCAGGAGTCGAACAGCACCACGCACTCCACCTTCCTTCCCTTCGCCTCCAGCCGTCGCGCCATCTCATGGGCCACTTCGCCCCCAAAGGAGTATCCGCTCAGCCAGAGCGGACCCTCGGGATAAATGCCCTCCAGCTGCTGGACCAGCGCCTCGGCAATCTCCTCCACGGAACGCAGGGGTTCCCGCAGGCCGTCCAGACCCGGATACTGGAATCCATCAAAATACGGGCGGTGACTCCCGATGAGTTTCGCCAGCGCCGGGGTGAGGAACTCCAGTCCGTAGACGCCGGGAACATGGCACCAGGGGGTTCCCGTTTCCCGACCGCGGAAGGCGCTGGAAACTCGGGTCGGGGCTGACGGAACCGGAACCTCCCCGAGGGTCTCGGCAAACGCGGCCACCGTCGGGTGCAGGAACAGGTCCGCCAGTCGCACCGGCCTCTTCAGTTCCTGCTTCAGCCGACCCACCAGCCGCAGGGCGATCAGAGACTGTCCGCCCAGCTCGAAAAAGTTGTCGTGGATCCCGACCCCCGGTCGTCCCAGGACCGCGGCCCATTCCCGGCAGAGGAGGACTTCGAGCGGGGTCCGCGGTCTGACGGAGGGCACAGCGGGCGGCAACTCCGGGTCGGGTCCGGCGGCGAGAGCCCCGCGATCCACCTTTCCTGTGGAACTCAGCGGGATCGTATCCAACGCCCGGAACACCGCCGGCATCATGTACTCTGGAAGCCGCGAGGCCAAATGCCGGCGCAGCGCCTCGATTTCCACCGCGGTCCCCGGGTGTCCCTGCACGCAGGCGACCAACTCCTGCACGCCGCCCGGAGCCGGACGCGCCACCACGAACGCCTGCCGGACGGTGGGATGCTCCGACAACACCGCCTCAATCTCGCCCGGTTCAATCCGGTGCCCGCGGATCTTCACCTGGGCGTCCAGGCGCCCCAGAAACACCAGGCGTCCGTCCGGCAGCCGTCGCACCTGGTCGCCGGTGCGGTATCGCGTTCCGCGACCGGACGGATCCGCCGGGTCCGGCACGAAGCGCGCCGCGGTGAGCTGCGGATCGTTCCCGTAGCCCAGCGCGACGCCATCCCCGCCAATGTACAGTTCGCCCGGCTCGCCTTCCGGCACCGCTCGCCCCTCCGGATCCACCACGTCGCAGCGGGTTCCCGCGAGAGGACGTCCGATAGGCACCGGATGATCCGGAGTCCACTCGGCCACCGGCGGAATGAGCCCGGCCGTGGCGAAGGTGGTGGTCTCGGTCGGGCCGTAACAGTGAATCAGGCGGGTCTCCGGCAGCGCCTCCAAGGCCTTCCGGGCATGGGCTTCCGACAGCACTTCGCCTCCCGTCAGCAAGTCCGTCACCCCCCTCAGAGCCGACGGGCGAAGATCGACGATCTGATTGAAGAGTCCGGTGGTAAGGAACAGACAGTTGACCCGGTGGCTCCCCACCTCGCGTTCGAGAAGGTCGGCGTCCAGATGACGTTCGGGAAAGACCACACAGGTTCCGCCGTTCAGCAGAGGCGCCCAGACTTCGAACGTGGACGCATCGAAGGCGGGTGAGGACAGGTGCAGACAGCGCAACTGGGATCCGAACGGAACATAGTTCTGTCCGATCACCAGCCGGTGCACCGCACGGTGCGGCACCAGCACACCCTTGGGTTTGCCCGTGGAGCCCGAGGTAAACAGAAGGTAGGCGGGCGATTCCTCCGTCAATGAAGACGGCGGGAGTACGGAGCAGGAATTCAACGGTCCGGAACGCAGCGACCCGTCCACCACCCGGATCCCCGGAGGAAGCCACTCCGGTGCGGAAGCTCCGTCACTCACCATCAATCCTACGCCCGCCCCCTCGGAAAGATCCCGTAGTCGGGGACCCGGCCATCCGGGCAGGAGCGGCACATAGGCCGCCCCCACCTTCAACACCGCCAAGGCGGCGACCACCCATTCCGGGGACCGCTGCAGATGCAGACCGACCCGCGCACCCGATCCCATGCCGGCGGACTGCAGGTCCCGCGCGAGCGCGTCCGAAAGCAGGTCCAGTTCGCGATAGGTCCAGCGCCGGGATCCACAGACCAATGCCTCCGCCTCCGGAAAGCGCGCGACCTGTTCGGCAAAACGTGCGGGAAGCGTCCGTCCCTGCGGGGAATCCCTGGGGACTCCCCGGGTTGGGACAACATCCGTCGCCAGCGTCCGCAGCGCCGCGTCGGGATCGACGGCGGCGCGTTCGAGAAAGGCGACCAATTCACCGGCCATTGCCTGGGCCCGCGCGGGCGAAAAGCCGGCGGCGTTGAATTCCAGCGAACCGTTCCATCCTCCGTCCGCGCGCGGACTCACCATCAGCGTCAAATCCGACTTCAGCGCCACGCTGTCCACCCGGAGGGCCTCCGCCGACAAGCCCGGGAAACGAAATCCCATGGAGGCTGAATCCGTCATGGCGAACAGACACTGAAACAGCGGGCCCGTATCCGCGGAGCGCCGCAGGAGCGGGGCGATCCGCGACAACGGCATCAGCGCATGAGTGAACGCCTCCATCATTCGCTCCCGCACCTGCCCCACCAGACTGCGAAACGTTTGGGTGCCGTCCACGCTCGCCTTCAGCGGCAGGGTTCTGAGGAACAGACCCACCAGGGGCTCGGTCTGACTCCGATCGCGCTGCGCGAAGGGAGTTCCCACCACCACTTCCCGGGATCCGGTCCGGATCCCCAGCCACGCCTGCCAGGCAGCCAGCAACACCACAAAGGGCGTGGTCCCGTCGTCCCGCGCCAGGGCTTCCAGCGCCGCCCGCGTTCGCGCGGAAATGGAAACCTGGGTGGAGGCGCTCCGGCCGGATGAAGGACCAGCAGACGACAGGTCCATCGGCAGCGACAGGCGCTCGATGCCCGCCCCCAGCAGACGCTCCCAATAGGCGTGGTCGGCCGCCCGATCCGTTCCGCGAAGCTGCCTTCGCTCCCACACGGCAAAGTCGGCGTACCGGATGGACAGTTCCGGAAGCACCACATCCTCCCCGCCGGCCGCCTGATAGGACAACTCCAAGTCATGGAACAACGCCCTCAACGACCACTCATCCACCAGCACATGATGAATCACCAGCACCAGGGCGTGATCGTCATCCGTCAGGCGCACGACCCCAAAGCGCCACGGCGGCGCGGCCTCGGGGTCCAGCGGGGTTCGGGCCGCCTCCGCCAACACGTCGGTCAACGCGGACTCCCGGTCTGGAGGGGGACAAACACCGAGATCCACCCATTGCAGCATGGGTTCCTTGGGCGGGACGACTTCCTGGAACAACTCCCCGCCCGAAAAACGCAGGCGAGTGCCGAGGATGTCCTGCCGCTCCACCACGCGCCGCCAGGCCAACTCCAGTCGCGGAAGGTCCAGAGGCCCGCGCAGACGGGTCGCCACCACCACATTAAAGGCAGCCGGGTTCGGAACCGAGTGGTGCGCCATCCACAGGTTCAACTGCTCGCTGGCGGCGGGAACCTCCCGGTCCCCGCGCTGCGTCGTGCGGGGAATCATCTCCGGCGCGGATCCGTTCGGCACCCCCTCCACCAACGCCGCCCATTCGACAATGGTGGGTCCGCCAAACAGCTGCCGCAACGGAAGGTCACAGGAGAACTCCCGCCGCAGACGGGACGCCAGCCGCATGCCGAGCAGGGAGTCGCCGCCCCGCGAGAAGAAGTTGTCGTGAATCCCGAGGGTCCCGATCCCCACGCCCAGCACTTCCGCCCAAAGGGCCGCCATCCGCTGCTGCACGGCGGTGACGGGCAGGACCGGGCCTGCCGACACGAGGCTCTCCGGAGCGTGGGGTTCCGGCAGGGCAGTGCGGTCCAGTTTTCCACTGGGCGTCCGGGGCAGATGGCTTAGCGGCACCAATGCCCACGGCACCATGTACGCCGGGAGACATTCGGCGAGGTGGCGTCGCAACACCGCGGGATCCACCGGCCCCCGGGTCACGTAATGAGCCACCAGCCGGCCGCCCCCCGACGGATCCGGCCTGACGGTCGCCACGGCCTGACCGATCCCGGGATACCGCTCCAGCACCGCCTCGACCTCTCCCAATTCGACCCGGAATCCCCGCACCTTGACCTGCCCGTCGGAACGCCCCCGAAACTCCAGCGTCCCATCCGTGCGCTGCCTCACCCGGTCGCCCGTGCGGTACCAGCGCTCCCCCGGCGCCTGTGGATCCGCGACAAAACGCTCCGCAGTCAGCTCCGGTCGATTCCAATAGCCGAGCGCCAGACAGCCTCCACCCAGAAGCAGCTCACCCTCGCCCCCCGCGGCGACCGGCGTCAGGGATTCGTCCACCACCCGGATGCGGACGCCGTCAATCGCCCGTCCGATGGGCGGCATTGCCTCCCAGGTGCCCGGTTCACCTGTCAGGACGTGCTCGGTGACCACATGCGCTTCGGTGGGTCCGTACTGATTGCAGAAGCGGCAGCCCGGCAGCCAGGTGAACATTCGGGCGATGGCCGGGGTGATGCGCAGCGCCTCTCCGCTGGTAAACACCTCCCGCAATGAATTCGGGGCGTCCTCCGCCCCCTGAATCGCCTCGGCAAACGCCTGCAGCGCGACAAACGGAAGCATGAGGCGGTGGACCTGTCGGGCCCGGATCTTCGCCAGCAGCCGGTGGGAGTCCAATCGCTCGTCCTCGGTGACCAGGATCAGCCGTCCCCGCTGCGCCAGCGTGGCAAAGATTTCCTGGAAGCTGACGTCAAAGCTGATGGGGGCGAACTGCAGGGTGCCCTCCCCGGACCTAAGCACCGAAGTTCGCCGTTGCCAGCGAATCAGGTTCACCAGCGCGCGATGGGGCATGGCCACGCCCTTGGGCCGCCCGGTGCTGCCGCTGGTGAACAGAACGTAGACTGGATCCTCCCGGCCGGCTGGACAGCGCGCGGGCGGCGGTCCGACCTCCGCGCCGGCCCATGTCTCCCGCACCAGAACCACCAAACCCAAATCGCGGAACTGCGACGCGTTTCTCCGGTCGGTGACCATCACCCGGGGAGCACAATCCTCGAGCATCGCCGCGATGCGCGCGGCGGGGTACGATGGATCCATGGGCACGTAGGCGGCCCCGGCCCTCACGATCCCCAGCACGCAGGCAATGAGTTCGGGAGACCGCTCCAGACACAGCGCCACGGCGCTCCCCGGCCCCACGCCGTGGCTGGCCAGCACGGAAGCCAGGGCCTCGTACTCACGGCGCAGCCAGCCATAGGTGCGCGGGATCCCATCCCCCTCGATCGCCACCCGATCCCGGGACATCTCCCAACCGTCCTCCAACAGGTCGCACAGGTTTTCCGTGTCCCGATCGGCATCGGAGCTGCACTCCTGGGACGGACACGACACCGGCTCAGGGGTCTGGACGGCACCCGAGAGTGGAGCATCGGGGAGCAGCGCGACCCGCGCGACAAACTCCCGAAACTGCCCGGCGAACTGTTCGGCGAACGCCCGGGAAAAACGATCCTCCGCATACTCCATTTCGGCCCGCCATCCGCCCCCGGGATCGGGGGTCATGAGGAGCAGGAGATCGACCTTGGCGGCACCGGTGTGGATCGGCACGGGCTCCGAGGCCATCCCCGGGAAGTGCGCCGTCGCCCACGGGCGATCCACCAGCGCGAACATGGCGGGAAAGGGACTCTGGCCGCGGTTCTGAAGCGGCGTCGCTGCCACGATCCGCGACAGGGGAATTGACGAGTGCTCAAAGGCCTCCGTCACCCGCTGCCGCACCGAGCGCACCAAAGTTCGGAAGTCGCTGGCAGGATCCACCGTCAGCCGGAGAGGCAGGGTTTGGAGGAAAAGCCCGGCGAGATGCTGGACCTCCGGACGCGAGCGCTGCGCCACGGGGGTTCCGACCACCACATCCCGCCAACCCGCCCACCGGCCAAGCCACGCCTGCCACGCGGCCAGCGCGACCACGAAGGGAGTGGTCGCCTCCTGCGCGGCCAGCGCCGTCAGTGCGGATCGGGTGGTGGCGGACAGGTGGAAGATAAGACGTTCCGCCTGACCGGTCGAAGGATTCCCCGAAGGACGACTCGCCTCGGAGGGCAGATTCCACCGTTCTGAAATCCCCCCGAGGGTTGCCCTCCAATACGCCTCGTCCCGGCTTCGGTCCGCCGCGGAAAACTCCGCCTGCTGCCAGACGGCAAAATCAGCAAATCGGATGGGCAATGGCGGGAGAGGCGCCGGAGCCTCGGGCTCCGCCTCATAAAAGGCCGCCCACTCCGAGTACAGCAGGTGGACCGACCAGTCATCCGCCAGCGCATGGTGAATGCTCAGGGCGAGCACGTGTTCCGCGGAACCCAGGCGCAACACCCGCAGCCTCCACAGGGGAGCCACGGCAAGATCCAGGGGCATCCGGGCAAACCGCTGAAGCTCCTGCCGCAGCCACTCGTCACGATCCCCGGCAAAATCCGTTCCCGGTTCCCCCACCGTCAGCAGCGCCCCGGACAGATCCACGGTTTCCTGGAGGAGATCCTCACCCTCCATCCAAATCCGGGTGCGCAGGATGTCCTGCCGGTCGATCACCCGGCGCCAGGACCGCTCCAGACGCGGCAGGTCCAGCGGGCCACGCAGCCGCGTGGCCGAAACCATGTGGTAGGCCGAAGTGTCGGCGACGACCTGATGGGTGATCCACAGGTTGATCTGTTCCCCCGTCGCCGGGACCGGGGTGATCCCGGGCACGGTGATGCGGGGAATCGGACGATACTCGCTGGTGCTCGCCAGGGTGGCGATCCGTTCGGCCAGTCCGGCAACCGTCGACCGGGCCATCAGGTCCCCCAGGCGAAGGGCGACCTTCCACCGGCGCCCGGCGGCGGCGAGCATCTTCAAGGCCGCCAGGGAATGGCCGCCCAGAGCGAAGAAATCATCCTGCACCCCGAGTCCCTTCACCCCGAGGGTCTCGCTCCATAGCTGGGCCAACTCCCCCTCGAGGGGAGTCACCGGAGGCGCCGGGGCGGATCCCGTCTCGGGACGGGTTTCATCCGGTACCGGCAGGGCCTTTCGATCCACCTTCCCGCTCACCGTCAGGGGCAGCGCCGTCAGGACCACGAACGCCGAGGGAATCATGTACTCCGGAAGCCGTGCCGCCAGGTGATGCCGCAGCGCATTGGTCTCCGGGGATTGCCCCGCCACCGCGACCCAATAGACGACCAACCGCGGATCCCCTGGACGGTCCTCCCGCAACAGCACCACCGCCTGCGCCACGCCGGGGTGTTCCATGAGAGCGGACTCGATTTCCCCCAACTCGATACGAAATCCCCGGAGTTTGATCTGGTGGTCGAGACGCCCGAGAAACTCCAGCGTGCCGTCGCCGCGCCAACGGCACTGGTCTCCGGTCCGGTAGAGGCGCGACTGTGGATCCCCGGAAAACGGATCCTGCACAAAACGCTCTGCGGTGAGGTCCGGACGGTTCAGGTATCCCGGAGACAGCCCCTCTCCGCCCAGGTACAGCTCGCCTGGCAACCCGATGGGCACCGGTTCCCGCTGACGGTCGAGCACATACGCCCGGGTGTTGGCCAGGGGTCGTCCGATGATGCTGGCCGACGACCCACCCACCCCGGACTCCACCCGGTGAACGGTGGAATAAATGGTGGTTTCCGTCGGACCATAGGCATCCCACAGGACGCCACAAACGCTGGGCAACCAACGACGGAGAGCGCCGGTGAGTGCCTCACCGCCCGAGATGGCGATCATCGCCGGATCGCCGCCCCAACCCGCCTCCCACAGCGCCCGCCAGGTCGCCGGGGTGGCCTGCATGGCGTGCGGGGAACTCTCGCGGATGGTTTCCGCGAGCAGGACGGCGTCCCGCGCGACCTCCAGCGGCACCAGAACCGCCGTCGCCCCCTGGGACAGGGGCAGGAAGTACTCAAGAATCGAGATATCGAAGCCGGGGGACGCCACGCCCAGAAAGCGCATTCCCGGCCCGAGCGGAACCAGCTGTTGAAAGGCCAACACCAGGGACACCACGCTGCGATGTCGTATCGGAACCCCCTTGGGTTTTCCCGTGGATCCGGACGTGTAGATCACGTAGGCGCATCGTTCCGCACACCCGGACGAGGGTAGTTGGCTTTCCCTTGGCCCCAGGTCCGCTTCCGCCACCTCCACGACCTCCTCCAGCAGCAACGTCTGCGCCCCGGTCCCCGCCATCAGTGGCGCCAACTCCCGCTGGGTGACCACCGTCGCCAGACGCGCATCCTGAACGATGGACGCCAGTCGCGCCGCCGGATGAGCGGCATCGAAGGGAACATAGGCCCCGCCGGCCTTCAGAATGCCCAGGATGCCCACCAATAATTCCGGCGACCGTTCCAGACATACTCCCACCAGGTCTTCCGCCTTAACCCCCAGCGCGCCCAATCGGCGTGCCATCCGCTCCGACTGGGCATCCAGTTCCGCATAAGTCAGCTCCCGCGCACCGCAGCGGACGGCAATCGCGCCGGGATGCCGCACCGCCTGACGCCCGAACAGGTGGTGCAGGCCCGCCCCCCGCGGGTAGGGCGCCTCGGTTTCATTCCACTCCCTCAACAATTTCCTCCCCTCCTCCTCCCCCAGCAGTGGCAGCCGCCCCACGGGAAAATCCGGGGCGTCCATCAAGCCTTCCAGCAACCGCAGGAAATGACCGGCCATCCGGGCCATCTCGTCCGCAGTCCAGAGCCCGGACGGATACACCCAGCGTCCCGCGATGCCGTCCGCCGATTCGAAACTTTCCAGGATCAGGTCCACCGGCGCGCCCGGCGGAGCCACCCCCCGCACGTCCATGCGCAGACCGGCGGACGCTGGGGATTCCGCGGGGAGGCGCTCGTGAACGAAGTACACCCGGATCAGGGGCGTCGTGCCCGCCTCGCCGCGCGCCCGCAGATCCTCCAGCATCCACTGCAGCGGCACCTCCTGATGACTCATTGCCTCCTGCAGCGTGCGCTGAACATGGGTCCGCATCCGCCGGCCGGAGTCGCCCTCCGCAATCCGGAGACGCAGCGGAATCAGATGGAGCAACGGCCCCACCATGCGCTCGAGTTCCAGACGCGTCCGGGCTGACGATGGGCATCCAATGATCAGGTCCTCCGCCCCGGAGTAGCGGTGAAGCAGCGTCGCGAACGCCGTCAGGAGCATGGCGTACACCGTGGCACCCTCCTGCCGGGCCTGCTCCCGCAGGCGAGCCGCCCGGGCTGGCGGCAACGAGAAATCGAGAAACCCGACCGGACCATTCAGCACCGAGGAGGTTGTCGCCGACTCCCACCGGTGATCCGGCGGCAGGGTCAGGGCGGGAGGTGCCTGGAGCTGTCTGCTCCAATAAGCCCGCCCCGCCGCCAGGCCTGTCTGCCGCTCCCGGCTGCGGTCCCAGGCGGCAAAATCGGCAAACCCGACCGGCAGCGACGGCAGCACCGGCACGGTTCCAGTGACCACCGACCGGTAGAATTCGGAAAGATCCTCGCGGACAAGGTCCTCGCGGACAAGGTCCTCGCGGACAAGGTCCTCCGAGCCGGCATCGAAAACCAGATGGTGGAAAATCAGAATCAGCCAGTGCTCCTCGACGGCGAGCCGTACCAGTCGTCCCCGCAGCAAGGGAGCCTTGCCCACCTCCAGGGGTCGGGCGGCATCCGCCGCCAAGAACGCCTCCGCCTGAATTCCCGGGTCCGTGGCTTCGGAAACATCGCTCCATTCCAGCTCCAGCCCCGACCCCGCCGCCGACAACTCCAGGAGCGGATGGCCATTCTCCTCGCGCACGCATCCGCGCAGGATGTCGTGACGGTCCAGCAGGAGTGTCATCGCCCGCTTCAGCGCCTCCACCTCCAGCGGACCCCGGAGCCGCAGACACACGGGACGATTATACCGGGGATCCGACGGAGCCATCTGCTGGTGCACCCAGATGCGCTCCTGAGCGAAGGAGAGTGCCCCCGGTTCTCCGCCCGCCCGGCGCGGGATTGCCACCCCCGTCCGCCCGGAAGGCTCGGCACGCTCCATCCGGTCCCGCAGCTGGGAACGCTGCGCAGGGCCGAGTTCGCTGAGACGGCGCTTCAGTTCGTTCATGCCGTCCGCC
>JBDKKE010000617.1:0-3658 GCA_039796255.1 Verrucomicrobiota bacterium
CCGGATCATGGCCACCCTCTCGACACTCAGCGGGAAGCAATGGCAGCCTGACGCCCGTCGCACGAAATATGCCTTCTGCAAAACCTGAGCTCCGGGTGGTCCGCCTCAGCACCGAGGAAGACCGCCAGCAGGCCCTGGCCGTGATGCGGGCCACCTACCGTGATGAAAAGAACTGGCTAAGCCGGGACGAGCGGTTGGTGGATCCCTCCGAACTGGGGGTGTCCACAGTGTCCTGGTTTCTCGCCACGCGGGACGGCGAACCGGTTGGGGTCCTGCGCGTGCTTTACGCGCCGCCGCTCGATCTCTACGCGGCCTATGGATTCCAAAAGGTCGCCCAGCACCTGGATTTGGACGCCTTCATCCGCTCCCAACGCATTGCGGAGATCGGACGCTTCGCCGTGATTCCCGGCCAGCGGGGACACCTGTTGGTCTCCGCCGCGCTGATGCGGGAGGCGGTTCGGGAGACGGTCCAACGCGGATTTACCCACTACCTGACCGACGTTTTCGAGGGCGAGACGCACAGTCCGTACGAGTTCCACACTCGCGTCCTCGGATTCGAGGTGGTGGCCACCCACGAGGTCGGGGAACTCAACTGCCCCAATCGCCGGATCACCCTCCTGCTCGACATCCCCAAAAACCTGAAGCGCCTGCGGGCGTCGGGGAACTGGCTCTACCGCTATGTTACCGAGGACTGGTCCAGCGAGATGAAGGGATCGATCGGCCTGCAGGGGGATCCGGCATCCGCTGTCACGGCGTAAACCGGCCCGGGAGCGGAAGGCCCCGTCATTTCCGCTCATCCCCCGCCAAGAATCGCTGGTAGAGGAACGACGCCACGATGGCGATCACCGCCACGGCCGCGAAGGCGCCGATGCGGTAGAGTTGATTCAGACGCGCCAGATCGTGCAGGAACAACTTCAGCAGGGACACGCACAAGAGTCCCAGTCCCGCATACCGCACCATCGCGGCGCGGTTTCGAATGCCGACGACCAGCAGGCCGAGGGCGAACAGCGCCCAGGCAATGGTATAACTCATGTCGCGGGCAAAGTTCCCGGAGAACTCAAAGGTGAGGGTGTCCCCCGCGCTGAAGAAATCGGCGATCTCAATGTTCACCAGCAGGAACAGGAGAACAGTCCCCAATCCCCGCAGCAGTGGCGGGATCTCACTTCCCATCAGCCGGTACCCCGCGGGTGCCAGCCAATGCGCTGCCAGGAACAGCGAGGCCGCCGTGGCGCCATAGGTGTAGAGATACCAGTTGAGGATCGGGGTGGCCGAGCGCGGATGATAGGACAGCACGGCCGGATTCAGCGTCAGTCGGGCAAAGGCCACCCCGAGCAGGATCACTCCCACCAGCGGAAGGCCCCAATGGGGTAGTCGCCGGAACAGCCAGCAGAGCGCCGCCCCCTCCAATGCCCAGGCCAGGGTGATCCACTGGCGGTCAAACTGGATGGGCACAATGACTGTGATGAAGAACAGGGACACTCCGCCAAACCACGCCAATTGCTCCAGCCGATGCGGGGCCTCCGCCGGCACCGAACGGACCAGGCGCAGCAGGGCCAACAGCGAGGGCACGGCGAAGGCCGCCGGCACCAGACCCATCACTGGATTCGGATACGCCGTGCGCATCAGCAGATAAACCAGTCCGAACTGGACCGGACCCGCCAATGCCGCAACCGACCACGGGAGGCGCCGGTCACGGAACTCCCCCTGTCCCACGAAGGGAAACAGCAGGAACACGGCATAGAAGGCGACCTCCCAGGCCAGCGGGATCAGAGCCTGCTGTGGATCCAGGGCGGCGGATTGCCAGGCCCATTCCAGCAAGGCGACGCTGCCCAACCCGATGGCCAGCAGCACGTCCAGTCGGACCATCCGAACGAGGATCAGCAGGAAGGTCAGCAACAGGGCGCCCAGGCCGAAAATGGCCGACGGATTGGCCGGACGGAACTTCACCGCCACCAGGATCAACAGCAGAAATGGCAGGCTGGCCGACAGCGAGGGAACCATCAGAGGCGAATCCGACGAGCCGCCGGCAAAGCTCGAAGCGCCACCCGCGTGGGAACCGCCGAGCCTCCGCCGAGCCAAGAACGCTCCCGCACCAAAGAAAAAGGCGGCCGCCGCACCGATCACCAGAAGTGCCTCGGAGAATTGAACGTCCTGAACGGTCGCCCCGGCGATCCAGAATCCGGCCAACACCAAGGTCAGCAACAGCACCGCCACCAACCCGGCCATCGCGCCCGCGAAAACCGCGAAGAGCACCGCCAGGGCATCGAAGGCCAGCACCACCACCCAAACGATTCCCGGCATGGTGATTTCGCGGAGAATGGGCAGGAGGATCAGGAACAGCGACAGGGCCGGAAAGAACTGGCTCCACAGCGGAGTCGGCGCCACTTCCGCGGGACGCAGATACCGAAGCACGGCCGGAAACACGGTGTGCAGGAGGGCGAAGGTGAGGTAGAGACCGAAAGCCCAAGAGAGCAGGTCGCCGGACAACTTGCTGAGCGTCCACAGCGACAGGAGGGCGAAGACGAGTCCACCCCCGACCGACTCCAGCCAACGCAGGGAAGGCTTCAGCACCACCAGGGCCAACAGCAAAAGATCGGCGCCAAAAACCACGGTGAAAAGCGCCCCCGGCCGCGCGGCCAGGTCGCCGGTGAACAGCAGGGCAAAACTGACGCCCAAGGCCACCAGTGGGGGTACGATCGCCGCCACCGTGACCCAGCGGTTCAGCCAATCCCTTCGAACCGCCCAGGCAAACGCCCCGATGAAGGGCAGCGGCATTCCGAGGAACACGCGTTGGGCGATGACGATGTGGTCGGCGACAAAGAACTTTCCCCACCAACCGATCTGCAGGACCACCGTCCCCACCATCGCCAAACCGATCAAATAGTCCCAACGCTTCCGCCGCACGACGGCGATCAGGCCCAGGTCCAGAAGCGTGATGTAGCCAAAGAGGCCGAGCGGATTGTCCTCACCCGTGGACAGCATCACCGGCGTCAAGAAGCCCCCGAGCATTCCCAGCACGGCCACCACCTGGGCGTCCATGCGAATGGCCAGGGCAAAGGCGGTCACCGTCACCAGCGCCATCAACAGAAACGTCAGGACCGGACCAAAGAACGCGAAGTGATAGAAGACGCGGCAGGCATAGCTCACCGCGTACAGGATCACCACCCCGGTGGCGCAGAGCGTCTGCGCGGTCACGGTGTATTCGCGGCGGCGCAGCAGAACACCACCGATCAGCAGTCCGGCGCCCAGCAGGAATCCGCCCGTCGCCCGCACCTCGGGCGGCACCAAATTGTGCTCAAAGGAGTACTTGAGCCCCAGCGCCGCGGCGAAGAACAGGGCCAACCCTCCCATCCAGGCGAACAGGCGGACGCCGACAAACTGCTCCCAGTTGAAGGCCGCCCGCGCCTCGGAGGGTGCCACCGGAGGCGCATCCAACGGATCGGGAGAAGGGGAGGACGCCGGGGAAAAAGGCAGCGGTGGCGGCAAAACCGTTTCCAGCGGAAATGGTGTCCGGAGCTCCCGCACCCCGGCGCCCATCTCCTGGCGCCGCCACTCAGCGGACAGGCGAAGGTCGCTGATGACTCCCTCCGGCTCCGGCGATGGCACTTCCGACGACTCAGCCTCCGGCGCGGCGACCGCTCCCGGCGCACGGGCGTCG
>JBDKKE010000618.1:0-3704 GCA_039796255.1 Verrucomicrobiota bacterium
AGAGGCGCCAGACTCCCTGGGTGCGCACGTGCTGCACTTTGGCGATGGATTCCTCGATGTGCTCACCGGGGCGAAGATACGCCGGGCGCACGAAGAAAAGTTCAATGGTCCGATCGGTGAATCGCTGGCCCTCGCGGACCTGGTCGCGCAGGTGCAGGGGCGGACGCCGTCGCGACCAAAAGGAGTCTTCCAGCACCTTCAGGTGCTCGGCGATTTCGAGGTCGGTAAAGGCCATGGCAGGGGGAAGGCGTCAGAGTGATTTGCGGGGGCGACCTGGACGGCCCGTGTTGGAGGCGGAGGGGACGGAGACTTTGCCGCTGTGGGGGCTGCCGGTGAGTTCGGCGACGAGGGCGGAGAGGAGGTTCGCGGCGATGGCGCGGGAGGCGGCGAGCTGCGTTTCCAACGCGTCCAATCAGCGCGATGAACGAGCGTTGCTGAAGAATTGGCCTCGCAGTCAGGTCGGCAGATTGAGGTGTCCAAAGGTCAGATGCCAAGGGGTCGATAAATGCACGAACTGAAAACGGGGTGTAAGGACCGACTTTAGCAAAGTGTAGACCTTCTCGCATTCCCGATCTGAGGTTAGGTAGTGCGTGATGGTTGGCACCGCATCCGCCTGAGCGAACATTTTGGTATCGTTCGCGATCACTGCGCGCTGATTCAATCGCACGGGCGAGATCTTGCGGGCTTCAAACACCGCGCGGGCAAACTCGCCGGCGCGCTGGGCGTGATCGACGTTGAACGGCAGAATGCGGAAATAGCGGAGTGGCAGATTCGCGATGGAATCCCGCACCGCATACTCCGCCAAGGCGATGGTCGAGACGTAAAGTGAGTGGCCGCCCTCGACTAAAAACTTGAGGTATTCCTGCGCCGCAGGGTGCAGCGTCTCATTCGGATTCGCCCAGCGGATGAAGTAACTCGTATCGAAGATTACGCCATGAACAGTCGCGGCCGCTTTAGGCATGAGCCCCCCCTCGCAACTCCTTCAGCCACGCATCAGGGTCCGCCACGCCCGCCCACGCCGGGGCTGCGCGCTGCAGCAAGGAGTCGAGATACGACTGTGAATAAGTCGCGTCGTGGTCCAATAATTCCACGAACTGCAGTGAATTCGGGTCCATCTCGAAGGTTTTAAGGTTCTGCCTCCCGATCGCACGGACGCCAAACTTCTTGTAGAGCAGGTTATTCTCGCCCTGCTTGAGGTAGTCCTTGTCCACCGCGATACGCAGGGTGCCGTGCTCCTTGGTGTCCAAGTGGATGTTCGGATTGCTTTTGCCCCCGGCGTTGGTGAGTTCGCCATAAAGGTAAAACTCCGCTTCCACCCACACCTGTTGCTGGCGTTCATAGTGCGTCGTGCGGTCGATCCGCAGGCTCTGTTGGTTCGCCAGCAGGGTGACAACGTAATCTTTCTCCCGTGCGACGCGCTGCAATGACTCGATGGCGGCGGCTGTCTTCTCGTGGAGGAAATCGATGTGCCCTTCGCTGCCGACCTGAGCGATGACGGCGCCAAACCCGATCACGGTCTGCATCAACGTGCGAAACCGGTGGCGCACCGACCCTTCGCTGATTTCGTAGCTGATGACGGGGCGCTGGGAGCGTTTTTCCGTCGGGAAGAGCATATCCGCTGCTTCGCCCAGAAGCTCCCGGATTTCCTCAATATCCACGAGGGCGGGCGCGAGGCTTTGAGCCCCCACCTTTCCTTCGATGTGAATTTCGATTTCGCCGAGCGCGTTCATGGCTTCTTTGGTGGCAATCTACCGTTTGACAGGCCCAAGCCAAGCAGGGTTTTGGGCGGACGTGAGTTCGGCGACGAGGGCGGAGAGGAGGTTCGCGGATGGCGGCGAGGTAGGCGGGTCTGCCGCCGAAGAGGGTGACGATCTCCACCGGTGTGCCGAAGGTGGCCGCGAAGCCCATGGTGGCAGTAGGATCGCGCGGTGAGCCGGATTGGGGACGGGCTATGGGAAGGAAGGTAGGAATACTCGCCCCTGCGGATCGAGAACTTCCACGCTGAAAGGTGGAGCGGGACCAATCCTGATGCACTCCTGCGAAGGGCTGCTCAAGCGACGCCGGTATCCCACGCCCAGTTCCCGGCTGGTCCGAAGGGACGGAATTTATGGGAGGTTCCCACGCTGGATCTGCAACCAACTTGGGGAAATGCATTGTGCCCGACCTGACTTTGCAATCTGCCGAAATCGGAAGCTTGCTCAAAGCGGCGGGAAGAGACCAGTCCGTGAAGTGCGGCCAAAACCGGCCCAGAATCAAGGGGACATCACAGAATCCGGAACCGAGATCTTGGCATAGCAAATGCGCGAGCGGATTTCGATATGAAGCTCCCAATGCCTTCCCTTATAGCAACTGTTGTCCTCTCAGTCGTCATCGCCTTGTCATCCGGATGCGCGGGAAATCCCAGCCGACAAAGCACGGGTGAGTACATTGACGACAACGCAACCACTTCCCGCGTAAAACGGGCCCTGAGTGACGATCCCCAGTTCAAGTTTCCGATGGTCGAGGTTAAAACCTTCAAAGGAACCGCCCAGCTCAGTGGGTTCGTCCCAAGTTCCGATGCCAAGAAACGCGCTGGCGAAATTGCGGTGACGGTCTCGGGCGTCCGCACTGTTCAAAACGACATCCTGGTGAAGGACGTGAATTGACATGGCAAAACCAATGAGGGAGCGGATGCCGGTTTGAAACGGGCACGTCCCACGGGCACACTCTGATGTCAAGTAGGTGATGGCGTCCCAGGGAGGTTGGGGCCTGTCCGAAAACCCTCCGGGCGACGGGTGTTTTGCCGGCGGCCTGCGTTGGTTCGGCCGTTACCGCCCACTGCGGGGATGCGCCGGCCCCGCCGCCCTGGCCACCACCAAAGCCCCTCGCCGCAGGGTCCGTCTGAGTTGTCAGACAGGTTCTTGGAAATAGGGGTAACACCTAATGGTCGTACGCAACGGCGGCCATACTCTGGGGGCATGCTGGATACAATTGATGGAGGCCCCCTGGTCCAATTGCCGTGGGAGCCCGCAGAAATCAGCGGAAAGTCGGTTGCGTACCTCTTTGGTATTCCGGGTAAGATTCGGAATGGAGACCTCCAGAAGGGATTCCTTCTGGCAAGTGGCACACGCGAAGCGGCCGTGGTGATCGTGTGGGCGGAAAAGCCTGATCGTGCCCGCTCCACCACACACGAGAGGCTCGATCAGGCGAAGGCGGACAAACTGTACAAAGCCTCCCCCGGACTGCCGTTTGATTTCACCTGTCTGACCTGAGGAACTTCGCGCCGTAACGCCGATCAACCGGCAATCCGCAGGCACCCAAGGATCACTTCAGTGGCCGCCACCGAATGCAGTGCAGTGAATTCTTACCTCCTGCATCACCCATACCCTGCCGACGCTACCGCATCCGAAGTATTTCCGGTGCAATAAACGCCTTAATTGATACATGAGACTCGCTGCAGACCGAACTGAAACACGGAGGCATGACACCTTCATCACGCGGGGTTTTACCGTGGTGGAACTGCTCTCGCTCATGGGAGCCGGAGCCATACTCGGCAGTCTGATCACACCCAAAGCCGTGGGAGCGCGTCCTCGCGCCCAGAAAATCCAATGTGGAAACAATCTTCGGCAGGTGGGCATCACCCTCAGCCAGTTTGTGGCTGACACCGGCGAGTATCCCCTGGGAATTAACAAGGAGTTCTCGAAGGGGAAGTACCCAGCCCACAG
>JBDKKE010000619.1:0-13239 GCA_039796255.1 Verrucomicrobiota bacterium
TCCTTGATGCGCACGTTGCGGAACATCACCGGATCGTTGTGTCCGGCGAATCCGAAGTGTCCGCGGGTGCGATCCTTGCCGGGGTGCGGCGAGTTGGCCATGAAGTCCTTCACGTTGGCCAGATCGGTGTCGAGAATCACAAAGCCATTGAGCTCCACCCGGATCTTGGAGCCGGTCACCGTGACCTCCTCATAGTTCCATTGGCCGGGAGGGCGTTGAAATCCGCGGGCCGCCGCCGCCATGCCGTAGGCCGAGCCGTGTGCCTGCCGGGCATCGATCTTCGAATTGGTGGCAGCCTCGTAATTGTCGTCCAGAACCTGGAGTTCGCACATGCCATCATAGGCGGTGTCACCCTTGCCCGGATAGCGGATCGCCAGCCCGTTGTTGCCACCCGGAGGCAGCTTGAACTCGAGGCGGGCAACAAAATCGCCGTACTCCTTCTCGGTGTAGATGGTGCCGCCCTTGTGTTCCTTGCAGCGGACCGCGCCATCCACGATCTCGTAGTTGTCCAGCGGACCGGTCCAGCCGGAGAAATTGCGTCCGTTCAGAACCGGCCGAAATCCAGCCTCGCCGGAGCCGGACAGAATCCGGGTGGCCTCATCGGGGCTTATCTCGCGGACGAAAATGTTCTTCCAGCGGATCTCGCCGCCGTGGGTCTGGAGCTGGATGGGTCCCTTGACCGGCACCGGTTGCTTGCGGTCGTAGTAATTCTCCATGACCGCGTTCTTGACCACCGGCTGGCCATTGAGCCAGACGCTGACCCGTGATCCGACCATGACGATGCGGAATTTGTTCCACTCACCGAAGGGCTTGTCCGCCTTCACCAACGGATCCTTGCCGGGCGCTCCGGAGGAGTTGTTCCAAAGACCGCCCGAGCCCTTGTCCGCGCCCAGGTTGAATTTCTCCTTTTCCGTGTAATCCCAGATCTGCACCTGAGGCACGCCGCGCAGGTAGATCCCGGAGTCGGCCAGCGGGACTGTCTTGTAATCTACAAGCAGTTCGAAATCTCCGTAGTCCTTCTCGGTGGTGGCGTAGGCGCCGAAGCCGTCGTTCACCAGCACACCGTTCTCACCGTACCAGTGGGGTTTGCCGGTCTTGGAATTCATCTCCAGCATCGACGCCGTCCACTTGGCGATCTGCTGGGCGCGATCCTCGGGAGACATGGCCAGCAGCTTCCTGTGATCGAAGGTGTCGCCACCGCGGAATCCGGTGAGATCCTTGCCGTTGAACAGCGCGGTAAAGCCGGCTGGAGGGGCGTCCTGCGCCGCGACTTCCCCCTTGCTTCCGCTTAAGCCTCGCCGCAAGCCGCGCAAGAGCTTTCTCGGAGGGGCGTCCTGCGCCGCGACCGTTCCGGTGAGTGGGGAGATGGCGAGGCCCAGGGTGGAAATGGCCGCAAGGGCTGCGAAATGGCGACGGGAGAGAGGAGATTCCATGACGTTCTTCATTCCTCTAGGCGGTCTGCGGCGCGGGGTCAATGCGCGAGCGGGATTCCGTCCTGAAAAGTGAGGTGGACCTCGTTTAATGCTATGCTGCGGGTTGATCGGTGGGTTCCGGAAAGGATGCGGGCCCAGGTAGAAGAGCGGTCACCCCAGAGGTGGCGTTCGTGCGCCTTTGGGACGGGGATATGGGTGGTGATCGTTTTCGCTTAAAAGAAACTCCGATTGCGCTTGGTTTCCTAACTCAGAATTCCGTGGACGGGTTGGGAATGTTCCTCGATGAGGCGCACCGGGCGTCCGTTGATCACCACCTCCATCTTTCGCGGATCCAGTCCCAGTTGATGCACAATGGTGGCCTGCAGATCGTTAATGTACACGGGGGATTCGACCGCCCGGTATCCGACGTCGTCTGTCGCCCCGTAGATCGTTCCTCCGCGAACGCCGGCGCCCGCCATCCATGAGGTGAAGCCCTTCGGATTGTGATCGCGTCCGGTGGTGTTCTGGGACCACGGGGTCCGTCCAAACTCGCTGGTCCAAACGACCAGCGTGTCTTCCAGCAATCCGCGCTGTTTCAGGTCGCGAATCAGTCCGGCAATGGGGAGGTCCGTCTGCCGGCACAGCGGCGCGTGGCTCTCCATGTCATCGTGCGCATCCCAACTGCCGTTCCCGCCGTTGCCGGCATGGCACACCTGGATGTAGCGCACGCCGCGTTCCACCAGCCGGCGGGCCAGCAGCAGGCGCCGCCCGAAATCGTCGGTCTCCTTTTCCCCGATGCCGTACAGCCTCTTCACCGATTCCGGTTCCGAACCAAAGTCCACCGCTTCGGGAGCCGACATCTGCATCCGGGCGGCGAGTTCATAGGCGCGTGTGCGTCCGGCGATGGACGACTGCATCTCGTAGGTCTCACGAAACTCCCGGTTCAGCACGGACAGGGCGTGCATCCGCCGCTCGCGCTCGGCCGGGGTGGTGCCCTTCTGCGGATGCAGATCCGGAATGGGGGTGTCCCCGGGCTGAAAGGGCGTGGCGGCAAAGGGAGCCCCCAGGTAGCCCCCGCTCAACTGCACCGGGGATGACGGCTTCCCGATGTTCACGTAGGCCGGCAGGTTCCGATTTTCGGATCCCAGCGCATAGGTCACCCAGCTACCCAGGCTCGCGTGTTCGACCACCCGGTCGCGATGGCCCGTCGCCATCTCCACCACCGCCGGAAAGTGATTCGTTTCGTGGCACCACATCGAACGGATCACCGCCAGTTCGTCCACCACGCCGCCGAGGTGGGGGAACCAATCGGAGACGGGAATTCCCGATTCGCCACGTGGGGTGAACGTGCGAAGGCAGGGAATCACCGGACGCCTCATTTCGGCCAGGTTGTCGCCAAAGCCGATGGCATCGATGAGTTTGCCGGCCCACTTGTTGTCCTTGGGATCCAGGGTGTCGAGGTGACTCACCCCGCCGCACATAAAGAGAAAGATCACCGACTTTGCCCGGGGAGGACGTGCGGGAATGATGCGCGCCGCGTCGGGGCCTCCGTCCCGCGCCCATAGGGCTCCGAGCGCGGTGCCCAGGAATCCCGCGCTCGATTGGAAGAGGAACTGGCGACGACTGGAAGGCCGCGCAGAAAAGGCCGGGCGAGCCGCACCCGGTACGGGGAATTCAGCGGACATGAATAAACTCGTCGAGGTTGAACAACAGCCACGCCAGACTCTTGCCGGACTGGGGTTCGGACCGCAGCAGGTCCGTCGCCTGTTGGCGCTCCGCGTCCGTGGGCGTTCTTCCCAGGGTGATTTGATATCCGAGCGTCACCAGGGTCGGCAGGTCGCCCTGACTCTGTTCCCGGAGACGCTCACCCAGCCGGATGGAGGTGGTTTCGATGAGTTCGTTGTTCATCAGGAACAGCGCCTGGGGAGCCGTCACGGTCTGGGTCCGACGCGGGCACACCGTCCGTCCATCCTCGGCGTCAAACGTCTGGAGGTAGGCCGGCATGACCTCGCGAAACGCCTGATAACCGCGACGCAGATAGGCGGTCCGTCGCCACGCGGTTCCGTTGGTGGCGCCTGCCTCGTACGACTTGCCCCCCACCGTCAAATCCAGGACCCCCGCGGCCTGCAGCAGTGCGTCGCGGATGGGCTCCGCTTCCAGCCGATTGAGGGGGAACTTCCACAGCAGATGGTTGTCGGGATCTTTGGCCCGGTTCGCGGCGTCGAGGGCCATGGTGCCCGCCGAGGCGCGACGGTAGGCGTCGGAAGTCACGATGAGCCGGTGCAGCCATTTCATGCTGTAGCGATGGGTGATGAACTCCGCGGCCAGCCAGTCCAGAAGGCGGGGATGAATGGGTTGTCCTCCCAGCGCGCCGAAGTCGCTCGACGATGAATGCAGTCCGGTTCCGAAGTGCCACTGCCAGATGCGATTCACTGCGACCCGGGCAAACAGCGGGTTCTCGGGTGCGGTGAGCCAGTCCGCGAAGGCCTCACGTCGTCCGTCCCGAAACTCCGGCGGACGACTGGCGAAGAGAAATCCCGGGGTGACTTCCTGGCTTAACTTGGGCCGGGCCGGGTCCCCGGTGGTCAGCACATAGGATTTCTCCGTCGCCCGCTGGGAGTCGTCCTCCACCGTCCAAAAGACCGTCAACGGCTCGGGCGCTTTCAGGGCGGCCAGTTCCTTCAAATAGGCATCGTAGCGGGGAATCTGGTCCGCGGGCATCACCTCGCGGATTTTCGGCGGATCAATGCGGAGGATCGGATGGTAGTCCTCGGCAGTTTTCTGCTCCGCCCGTGTGCGCATTGCCTCCGGCTTTCGAATGGCCGCCCGCGCCTCCGCGGGGAGTGCGGACAGACGTTCCTCGTAGAGCCGGCGATGATAGGGCTCGATGTAGGAGCGCATGGCTTCGGCCACCACCTGAACCCGGGCGTCGTGTTCCGCCACCGCCCGGCCCCGGGCGAAGCGTTCGGCGGGCGTCGCGAGTTCCACCGGGCGGATCACCATCGGATCAAAGATCGCCTTCAACGAGTAGTATTCGGACTGCCGGATGGGATCGAAGAAGTGGTCGTGGCAGCGGGCGCAACCCACGGTCATGCCGAGGAAGGCGGTGGATGCCGTCTCCACGGCGGCGAACGAGAGCTGCTGATCCTTGTTGGCCCGCGAGGTCGCGCCCCGGGACAGGAATCCCAGGGCAAAGAGGTCCTCCGGTCGCGCCTCAATGTCCGTCAGGTGGCCCTCGGGCGAAACCGTGTGCCGCTTCGCCGCGCGGTTGCCGCAGATCTGGGCCCGCACAAAATCATCGTAGGGAAGGTCACGGTTCAGGGAGGCGATCACCCAGTCGCGCCAGAGATGGATTCCCGGCGCCGCCGGCATGTTCTCATCCAGGTCGGCGTAGCGGAGAATGTCCAGCCAGTGGCGCCCGTAGTGAACGCCGTGCTGTTCGCTCGCCAGCAGGCGCTCGACCGTCCGGTCCCGTCCCGCCGGGGACGGGTTCTCAAGAAACGCCTCCTGCTCCTCCGGTGTCGGGGGAAGTCCGGTGAGATCGAAGGTGACCCGTCGAAGCCAGGTCAGCGGGTCGGCGGCACCGAATGGAGTCACTCCTCCGTCCTGGGCAGAGGCGGCGAGGAATGCGTCGATGGGATTGGCCGATCCGCTCACTCCGGAGGGAATCGGCGGCTGGACCACCGGCTGCATCGACCAGAGATCCGCAGGCTTGGGAAGTTCCCGGGCCGCGAAGGCAGTCAGGGACAGAAAACCTGTTAGAAGCCATTTCGGCGCCCCAAGCCCCCGGCGACAACGAATCGCCGCCGCCAATCCGTCCTGCCGCGAATGAGGGGAGAGCGGGGTCATGGTATTTGAGTCAGACAACACTACCCGGACGCGGGAATCGACAGGAATTTCCAAACCAGCCAAAGGAAAATCCCGGACGAAAACCTCGGAGAGACGAGGTGTCCGAGTCCCAAACTTCTGCCGCCGGGCGTGTGGAGTCCCCAAGGGGGAACGGGGGAAGCGCTGAGTGGGTGGAGCGTCCCGCGACGCCCGATAGGGTATGCTGGGGCGCCGGCGGAGGAGTATGGGGACTCGCGAAGCTCATCCCTCCGTTGGGGGGGAGGGTATTGAATGGAGGGGCGAGGTGTCCGAGTCCGTGACTAATTCCGCCGGGCGTGTGGAATCGCCTGGGGGAACGGGGGAAGCGCTGGGCGGGTGGAGCTTCCCACGACCCCCGCTGGGGTGTGCTGGGGCGCTGACGGAGGAGATTGGGGACTCGCGAAGCTCGTCCCTCCGGATTCGTCGTCCTCAGGGCCAGGGGAAGCTGGCAAACTTGGCGCGCAGGGGGGCACGCATGGCGGGGTAGCTCTTCAGCCGCCACGATGGGAAATCCGTGGTGGTGGCGAGGCGCTTCTGGTCGGGGGCCAACAGAAGGAGCTGCACCGGGAGGCGGCCCTCGGCGAGGCGCGGATGCTCCTTCAGCGCGAAGCATTCGGTCAGTCGAACCGCTGCCTCGGGACCGGCAGGAGGCTCATCGATGGCGTCCCCGGCGGCTTCCCGATAGGCGAGCTTTACATTCTTGCCGTCCGTCCAGCGAAGGGTCAGGGGCAAAAACTCATCCAGGAATCCGCGCTGGGCGGCATCCAGATGGGCGTGAAAGGCCGGTCGCAGATCCACGGCCTGCGCTTCCTTCATGAGGGTGAGTCCGTGAAAGGCGCGGGTGAGCGTGCGGTGGAGGGCCGCCCCGTCGAGGCGGGGGATGTCGAGTTCCGGCGTCACCCGTGACAGAAGATTGACCCGGGCGATGTACTGACGAAGTGCGTGGTCCAGTTGCGGGAGCTCAAACCATCCGGAGGCAAAGGCGTCCGCCAAGGCGCGTCCGGCATCCTCCGGATCGAGTCCCTTGGCCGGTTCGCGCCCGATGAGCAGGTCCAGGAAACGGGTCTCCCGGTAGGTCGCCACGCGCTTGTGCAGACGGTCCACCTCACACACGACGCGCTCGGAGAGATGCTGGGGATAGAGTTGGGACAGCCATTCCCGGCGCACGGCGGTGGCCAGGGTCAGCAGTGTGGTGCGCCCCCCCCGTCCGTCGATCTCGCGCAGGTTGGCCGAAACCAACAAAGGACTGTCCACCACGCTTTCCCGCGCGAGTGTGCCCAGCCGTCCCTCAGCCAGACGGCAGTCGAGCGTGCCGGCATCCTTGCGTACCGCCAATTGATCCATGAATCCGGCGGCCAGACATCGAGGCAGGGGATCCACGGCCGTCGTGCGCGGGACATCGCCGGTTGCCGTGGATCCTGCCGAAGGGGGCAACGTTTCCTGACTGCGCGTGGCGCCGGGGTGGGGGTTGTCCGCCCGCGAAATCAGCCGCTCGCGTTCGGCGATCGACAGCAGTTGCTGGTAGGTGTCCTCCACCTGACGGGCCGTCTGGGCGTGGATGCCATGCCGTCGGCATTGCTGGACGTCGAATCCGCAGTTGCGGGCGAACTGTTGCGCCCGGATGAGGGTGTAGAAATCACTTTCGCGGCTGCCTTCAAACAGTTCGCGGGCCTCCTTCAGGTGTCCGTCATCCCGACCCAATCGCATGAGCAGATCGCGTCCGCCGGTCAATGCCGCACACAGGGCCGCTGCCGGGACGCAGCCATGGCGCGAGGCTTCCACCAGCATGCGGGAGTAGCGCGGGTGCATCGGCAGGCGCAGCATCTGGCGTCCGATGGCGGTCAGGTCGGAGGAATCGGGCGTGGCAGGGCCTGCGGGCCGGACGCCCTCGTCACCGGACTCCGGCGGCGCCCGCAGGGCTCCCAGGGTGATGAGTAGCCGTTCCGCCCGCTCGACAGCCACCGGATCGGGCCGGTCCAGCCAGTCGAAGGAGGTGGCCTGGCGGATGCCCAGGGAATGCAGGAGCAGGACGACTTCGGCGAGGTCGGCGCGGCGGATTTCCGGGGTGTTCTTGGCCGGACGATCGAGTTGCGCGCTTTCCGTCCAGAGGCGCCAGCAGGTGCCGGGAGCGGTGCGTCCGGCGCGTCCGGCACGCTGGTCTGCCGACGCCCGGCTGATGGGTTCCAGCGTCAGTGTCTGAATCCCGCGGGCGGCATCATAGCGGGCAACTCGGGCGAGTCCGGAGTCGACCACGTGTCGGACGCCGTCAATGGTGACACTGGTTTCCGCGACATTGGTGGCGACGACAATCTTGCGGCGGTCGAAGGATTGAAAGGCGCGGTCCTGATCCTCGGGCGGCAGGTCGCCATGCAGCGGGAGAAAGACGCACGGTTCCTTGAGGTGCGCGGCGCGAAGGGCATTGAGGGTGGCGGCGATTTCGCCCATGCCGGGCATGAAGATCAGCAGGTCGCCCTCGGAGCCGGAATTGATGATCCGTGCGGCGGCTTCCGCCGCCTGTTCGGTGACCGGACGCTGGTCGCCGTAGTCCGACCAACGGACGTCCACTGGATACGTCCGTCCCTCGGAGTTGAGCACCGGCACTGCCCTTGTCTCCGATCCCGCGGGATTGGCGGCGAGATAACGCGCCACGGGTTCGGCTTCGAGCGTGGCCGACATCACCACCAGCTTCAGGTCGGGCCGGGTGGTCTGTTGCATCCGCTTGGCCAGGGCCAGGGCCACATCACTGAGCAGGTTGCGCTCGTGAAACTCGTCAAAGATCAGGATGCCGACGTCCTTGAGTTCGGGGTCCTCCTGCAGCCAGCGCAGCAGAATTCCCTCGGTGACAAAACAGAGGCGCGACTGGTCGGACAGGTGATCCTCGAAGCGGACCTGATAGCCAACCTCCGCCCCGAGTTTCCCCTGGCGCTCCCAGGCGACCCGGGCGGCGACTGTGCGGGCTGCCACGCGTCGCGGTTGCAGGATGACAATTCTCTTGGCACCGGCGATTCCCCCGTCCAGCAGCATCTGGGGAACCTGGGTCGTCTTGCCCGAGCCGGTGGCGGCCACCAGAACCAGGGCCGGGCCTTCCCGGAGTGTGCCCAGAATGTCCAAATGGAGCTGCCAAACCGGCAGATCGCGGGGAGCCATGAGGAGGGAAGGGGCGCGTGAAGCGTGATGTCGGGCGTCCGGGCTCCGCGTTTAGCGGGGGCCGTGGAGCAGCAGGGCCCCCAGCGTCAGCAGGGTGATCACCAGCAGCATTCCGGACGGCATGAACTTTTTGGTCTTGGTCAGTCGAATGATGAACTGGACCACCAGGAGCCCCAACACCACCGGCGCGACGATGAAGGGAAGGATCCCGGCGGCGGTCAATGCCAGCGGGATGGCCGAAGCCACCGAGGCGATGAGCGATACCTTGCTGCCTGCCTTGACGAAGCCGATGACCCCGCCGGCCAGCAGCATCCCGACGTAG
Organism: Verrucomicrobiota bacterium; assembly: GCA_039796255.1. Taxonomy (GTDB): domain Bacteria; phylum Verrucomicrobiota; class Verrucomicrobiia; order Limisphaerales; family UBA9464; genus UBA9464. The sequence continues at coordinate 8,749 of JBDKKE010000619.1, forward strand.
ATCCAGACTATCAGTTGCCAGTTCATTGAGGGACCAGCGTACCGGGTGGGGAGACGGAGGAAATGAGGAAAGCGGATGGGGAGGTTGGGGGACGCCGGGGCAGGGGCAATAGCCAATAGCCAATAGCCAATAGGCGATAGGCGATAGGCGATAGGCGATAGGCGATAGGCGATAGGCTATTGGCCATAGCCGGTCTGAAGACCTTCCGGCGCTGGGGCGTCGAAGTCGGCGTGGTGGGAGAAATCCAGCGGACAATCGCGGGGGGCGGGCGTAAGCTGTCGCCGGTGAACCGGGTTGCAATCAGTGCCTTGACGATGGTGATTCTCCTGACGGGGGCCATCGCTGCGGAGGAGCGGGTCAACTTCAACTTTGAGGTGCGTCCGCTGCTGTCGGATCGCTGCTTCTTCTGCCATGGGCCCGACGAAAAGGCGCGGAAGGCGAAACTGCGTCTGGATCAGCGGGAGGACGTGTTCGCTCCGCGCAAGGACGGCCACCGCGTTGTGGTTCCCGGGGATGCCCAGGGGTCGGAGTTGGTGAAACGGCTCTTTTCCACCGATCCCGAGGAGCAGATGCCCCCGCCCGAGGCGCATCTGGATCTGACCCCGGCGGAGAAGGATCTGCTGCGCCGCTGGGTGGAGCAGGGGGCGCCCTGGGGTAATCACTGGGCGTTCAATCCCGTCGCGTCCCCGACGCTTCCCGCCGTCACCAACGCGGCCTGGGTTCGAAACCCGGTGGACGCCCTGGTCCTGGCCCGGTTGGAGCGGGCCGGCCTGTCGCCTTCACCGGTGGCTGCGCCGGAGCGATTGCTGCGCCGGGTGAGCCTGGACCTTACCGGACTTCCCCCCGGTCCTTCTGATGTGGACGCCTTTCTCGCCGATCCATCGGACGCCGCCTATGAACAGGCGGTGGATCGCCTGCTGGCATCGCCCTCCTATGGCGAGCGGATGGCCAGTGACTGGCTGGATCTGGCGCGTTACGCCGACACCTACGGGTATCAGGCGGATGCGGAGCGCGACTTGTCGCCCTGGCGCGACTGGGTGGTCCGCGCCTTCAACGAGAATCTTCCTTACGACCGCTTCATCACCTGGCAGTTGGCGGGAGACCTGTTACCCGACGCCACAGAGGAACAGATTCTCGCCACCGCCTTCAACCGGCTGCACCGGCAGACCAACGAGGGGGGCAGCATTGATGAGGAGTTTCGCAATGAGTACGTCTCGGACCGCGTTCATACCATGGGCACGGCCTTTCTTGGCCTGACGCTGGAGTGCTCGCGGTGTCACGACCACAAGTACGATCCGATCAGCCAGCGCGACTACTACTCACTGTCCGCCTTCTTCAACAACATCTACGAGTCCGGCCTCTATTCCCACTTCACTGCCGCGACGCCGACGCCGACCCTCCTGCGCTGGAGTGGGGACGCCAAGGAGCGCCATGCGGCGGTCACCCGGGAATTGGCTTCGGCTGAGGCGCAGCTTGCGGAGACGGCGCGGGGCGCTGCGCCCCGTCTGACGGCCTGGACCGCCTCGCCGTCGTTGTCGGAGGCGTCCGCGGTCCTGCCGGTGGCGCACTACTCGTTTGAGCTGCTCACGAACAACGCAACCCCCGACCTGCGGAGCACCAACCGGGCTTCCCTGTCGGACTCCCCGGTTTCCGTGCCCGGCCCGCGCGGGAATGCGCTGCAGTTCAGTGGCGACAATTCCGTGGTATTGCCGGCGGTCGGTGGATTTCGTCGGACGGATCCGTTCAGCGTCGATGTCCGGATCCGGCCCGCGGAACTCCAGCCCCGGGCAATGGTGTTTCACTACTCGGTGGCCTGGAGCGATTCCGGAAGTCGTGGCTATGAACTGGTGCTGCAGAATGGCCGGCCTTTCTTCGGCTTGATCCACTTCTGGCCCGGGAACGCCATCGGCGTGCGGGCCAAGGATCCGCTCCCGCTTTCCGAGTGGTCCCGCATCACTGTGACCTACGACGGTTCCAGTCACGCTGAGGGCATTCGGTTGTATCGGGATGGTGTTCCCCTGCCGACCGACATCGTGCGCGATCGCCTGACCCGCGACATTCAGCATCGTTCCGAGTGGGGCGACTCCAGTGTGGGCGGGGTCCGACTGACGCTGGGTGCACGGTTTCGCGACAACGGATTTCGCGGCGGTGCCCTGGATGAGTTTCTGGTGTTCAACACCTGCCTGACGCCGGAGGAGGTGCGGACGCTGGATCCGGTCACCGGTCAACCCGCCGTCCCACCGGGTGACCGGGAAACCTATCTGGTCCGTCATGATGCGGAATACGCCCGGGCGCTTGCCGAAGTGAAGCGTCTGCGGGACGCCGAGAACGACCTGGTGAATGGCGCCCGGGAAATCATGGTGATGCAGGAGATGGTGGGGCGCCGTCCCACCTTTGTTCTGAAGCGCGGCGCCTATGATGCGCCGTCCGATCCGGTGGATGCTGGCGTGCCGTCCCGCATTTTGGCCTTTCCGGAGAGCGGCCCGCGGAACCGACTGGGACTCGCCCGCTGGATCACCGGCCGACAGAATCCCCTGACCGCGCGGGTCACGGCGAACCGGGCGTGGAAGCAGCATTTCGGGCGCGGACTCGTGAACACCCTGAACGACTTCGGGGCGCAGGGGCAGCTTCCCAGTCATCCGGAGCTGCTGGACTGGCTGGCGTCGTCGTTTATGGACTCCGGATGGGACCTCAAGGCCCTGCACAAAGTCATCGTGATGTCCGCCACCTACCGGCAGTCGTCGGACGCCTCACCGGACCGCGTCGCGCGCGATCCAGACAATCGGCTCCTGGCCCGGGGGCCGCGCCATCGGCTGAGCGCTGAACAGATCCGCGACAGCGCTCTGGCCGTCAGCGGACTGCTCAATCCAGCGATGGGCGGCGCGAGCGTCAAACCGTACCAGCCCGCCGGGGTTTGGGAGGAAGCAGGGACGGGAAAAACCTACACTCAGGATCACGGCGACAAGCTGTATCGCCGCAGCCTGTACACCTTTGTGCGGCGTACCGCTCCGCCGCCCTCCATGCTGAGTTTTGATGCCGGATCCCGCGAGGTCTGCACGGCGAACCGGGAGATTACCGCGACGCCGCTCCAATCGCTGGTACTGATGAACGATCCGCAGTTCATCGAGGCAGCGCGGGTTCTGGCGGAACAGCTGTGGAAGGAGCCGGCAGTCTCGCTCGATGAACGCCTGATCGGCGGTTTTCGCGCGGTGACCGGACGTCTCCCCGCCTCGGAGGAGAAGCAAATCCTCAGGCGACTCTACGATGAGCAGTGGCGGTATTTTTCCGATCAACCGGCGGCGGCGGCCCAACTGTTGAAGACGGGAGAGCGTCCGGCCGACGCCACGCTGTCCGCAACGCAGGTGGCCGCAACGACCCTGGTCGTGAGCACCCTGATGAACCACGACGAATTCGTGATGAAGCGATGAATGCCTCCCTTTGCACCGGATCCCTCCCCGGAATGAATCTCAGCCGGCGCCAGTTCCTCAATCGCTTCGGCCTCGGATTGGGGGGCGTGGCGCTTGCGGATCTGCTCACGCCCTCCTCCCTCCGGGCCGCGGTGGATCCGGGAGTCCTGGGTGGACAACTCCCCTTTGCGCCCCGGGCGAAGAGGGTCATCTACCTGTTCATGGCCGGCGGTCCCTCCCAACTGGAGACCTTCGACTACAAGCCCTTGCTGAATGAGCGGCAGGGCCAGCCGCTGCCGGATTCCATCCGCATGGGACAACGGCTGACCGGCATGTCCGGCAACCAGGCTGTCCTCCCGCTAGCCGGATCGGCGTTCAAGTTCGCCCAGCATGGGAAGTCCGGCGCCTGGATCAGCGAGTTGCTTCCGCACACGGCGAGTGTGGCGGATGACCTGTGCATTGTCCGGTCCCTGTACACGGAGGCCATCAATCATGATCCGGCGATCACCTTTCTCCAGACCGGGTCGCAGTTGAGCGGCCGCCCCAGCTTTGGTTCCTGGGTGCATTACGGGTTGGGCAGCGACAATGAAAACCTGCCGGCCTTCGTGGTCCTGGTCACCCGGGGCAAGGTCGACCAGCCGCTCTACGCGCGACTCTGGGGCAGCGGATTCCTGCCGTCGCGGCATCAGGGGGTGCAGTTCCGGTCGGGGAAGGAGCCGGTCCTGTATCTCAATAATCCCGACGGCGTGTCGCCCGAGAGCCGTCGGCTGATGCTGGATCGTCTGCGCGATCTGCATCAGCTCGCCGCCGACCAGTCGGGGGATGCGGAGATTGATACCCGGATCGCCCAGTATGAGATGGCGTACCGGATGCAGACCAGTGTGCCGGAGGTCATGGATCTTTCCGGGGAAACGGAGGCGACCCTGGCGCGGTATGGTCCCGACGCCCGCAAACCCGGGACCTTCGCCGCCAATTGCCTGCTGGCGCGGCGACTCGCGGAGCGCGGCGTGAAGTTCATCCAACTCTATCACCAGGGCTGGGACCAACACGGAGGCCTGCCCAATGGCATTCGCCAGCAGTGCAA
>JBDKKE010000620.1:0-5207 GCA_039796255.1 Verrucomicrobiota bacterium
ACTGCGTGACACCGTCCTCCTCCTGCTTGGTATCCCCGAGACAGTAGCCTTTGAGCGTGCGGTCCGACCGGTCGCCCGTGGCGGACTGGTTGAAGCGGACCGCGCGCTGGTCTCCCACCAGCACCAGTTGGATCAGGTCCATGAGAATGGACTTTCCCGAACCAGTAACGCCCGCAAGCAGCAGGTTGCCCTCCACGGAAAGGCTGTCCTGGTAACCGTACCAGTTCAGCGCGTGAAAGCGGGTAAGACGGATGGTGCGGGTCATGGCTGGGAAGATTCAATCGGCTCCCCGGATTCTGGTTCCGCTTCGCCTGCCTCGCCCGCCGGTGACTCCGGGGCTCCGGCCAGATACCGCTCGGCATTCCGGTTCCATTCGGCAATGTCCTGGAAGGGAATCACCCGCTTCAGCGTCGGGAGGATTTCAATGCGGGTCTGCTCGAAGGCGGGGTCGGGGGTGTAGTGGACCAGGTTCTTCCGCTGGGCCAGCGCCAGGATCTCGCGCAATTGTGCGGGGCTGGGCAGATGCTTCTTCAGCGGCTCGAACTTGGCGGTCAGAGCGTCGTTGAGCTGCTGGGCGGTAATCCGCACCGGAGGGGTCTCCCCCCGGTCGCGTACCGCCGTGTCGAACTCATACCAGAGGGTCATCAGCACCAGGGAGGTGCGCAGGTTGACCCGCAGCAGGAAGGCGGCGGACTGCGGCACCGCCTGCACCACGCGGTCCTGGTGATCCCAATGCAGTTTGAGGTCGAGCAGTCCGGACAGCTCTTCCAGCCAGTCGCGGTTCTGATGACTCCAGTGATAGAGATCGGTCTGGGCGGCATCGTGTCCGAGTATGGAACCGTGCGCCAGCAGCCGGCGCATGGCCTCGCCGAGCCGTTCCCGGTCGTTTTCGGACAGGCGCGACAGCAGTCCGATGGGGGTGGTTGGGGGAGTGGACGGGGTCATTGCTTCACCAGGGTGAACCGCTCGACGCGGTAGCCGAGTTTGGTGTCGAAGGTGGCGATGTCGGCTTCGGTCGTCTCCCGGGGAACCTCCACGCGGAACCGGGCGTCGGCGGACCGTGCGTGCAGCAGGCAGGCGATGAGGCTGGCCATGTCCTCGTCGTTGTGGATGTGCTCGCCCAGGATCCGATCCGAGGACACCGACTCACCCGCCTCGCCGGGAAGCGCGGCGACAAAGAGGTTGGCGCGTCCAACCGTGAGGGACTCGCGCATGGTTCCCTCCAGTTGGGCCATGGCGCGGTCCTGCTGGCGCGAATCCGTCTCGTCCAGCGCCTCCATCTCCCCCGGATTCCGCCTCACGCGTGGCGCGTAGAGCGATTCCAGACCGCCGGGAATGCGGATGTCGTACAGCTTCAGCGCCGGGGTGTCGGCGGCGAGTTCCTCCAGGTCGGCGAGGCGGCGTCCGGAGAACCGCCGGTTCAGCGCCTCGAAGAACCCCTGGACAGTCGCCCGGTTCTCACTGGTGGTTTCCTGCAGGTAGCGCGAGCGCGCGTGGGAGCGGCGGGTGAATTCCGCCGTGCGTCGGTCGATCGCGTCGGCCAGGGGTTCCACCTGTTCCAGCAACTGGGCGAGGTCCTCCAACCGCAGCCGCACCCGGGCCATGGCACTCTCCGGGGACAGCGCCGGTTCGCGGCGCATCACCTCGGACTGCATGAGGATGAGCGGATCGGCCTGGCCCAGTTCCTCCAGCGCCCGGCGCGCCTCGGCGAGGCGGGCAGGCAGACGGGCGTGGACCAGTTGCGCGTAGCAGTTGCGTCCGATGCGCTCGGCGAACTGGTCGAACAGCACCGAGAAATTCTCCCGCAGCGTGGAGGCGGCGAGTTGGCGGCGCGTGTGCCGCTCGATGGTCTTCTGCATTCCGCGGAGCTCGGCCAGCCCGGTCTCCAGTGCAGCCAGACAACTTTCGATCTGACCCCACGGCTGCTCGGCCATGGTCTCGCGGTTGGACAGCGTGGTGCACACGTGCAGCAGTTTGTCGGAGAAAACCGCACCGTCCGGACGGGCAATCCGGCGGACGGCCTGGAGCATCACGGTCCCGTTGGGATCAAAGAAGATCACCTGCCGGTAATCCGCGCGGTTCTCCTCCTCCACCAACCAGCCGGCGCGCTTGAGGGTATCGAGGACCGCCAGCGCCCGGTCCCGGACGGTGCGGGCCAGGGACAACGCCGGCTCCTCGCCGGGTTCCGCGATCCATTCCCCATGGGTTTCCAGCACCTGTTCGATCAGTCCGAGCGCCTCCTCCCGCTCCAGTCCCTGGCTCCGGTGCGCCGCCTCCCCCTCCAGGGCGTCGAGGGCGTCGACGTACAGTCGCGCCAGTCCGCCGGCGAGCACACGGAAGAACTCCGGGCGCACCTCGCGGAACAACTGGACGGCCAAATCGGGCATGGGGGCTACGGGGAGATGACGACTCCGGACCTCACGCCCAACGGCCATTGGTTGATCGCCAACCATCGCGAACAACCGCAGGAGACTCAGTCACGAACGGCATGGGCCAACCCTGAAGCCCCCCGCCGCCGAGTTAAAGCCCGGGATTTCGTTGGGGCGGTAGGGGCGTGTTCCACCCGCGCCCCCATTTGAATCCGCTGCGCGTCTGGAGAAACGGAAGGGAACGCGGGAAGCCCCTCGCCCTGGAGTGTTTTCGCGTGGGCCGCCCGTCCCCGGCACGAATGGGAAATGAGCACCACAGAGGCACGGAGACACTGAGAAGGGCCCCCTGGGGTAGGGGCGCGTTCCACCCGCGCTCCCATTTGAATCCGCTGCGCATCTGGAGAAACGCAGGGGAACGCGGGAAGCCCCTCGCCATGGAGTTGTCCTGCGTGGTCCGCCCTGTATACCTCTGCGTCCCTGGCGACCTCTGCGTGGGGCGCCGAGGAGCGAGGCTCACGTCAAAGACGCGGAGGACTCAATGGAGGCGCTGCTCAATTCTGCCGACAACTTTTGAATGCCCGAGCCGACCGGCTCCCCGCACATTTCCCATTCCCCGAGCCGGAATTCATGGCCAGGATGCCCCCGATGGCTCAACGGCTTCAATCCACAGGCGAGGAGATCGCCAACAGCATCAGTCACGGAGTTACCCTGTTGGCGGCCCTGGTGGCCGCCCCCGTTCTGGTGGTGACCGCCGTGCAGCGCGGGGGCGTTGCCGGAATCGTGGGTGCGAGCATTTTTGCGGCGACGGTAATCCTGCTGTATCTGGCCTCGACCCTGTACCACGCGCTGGCGTGGAACCGGGCCAAGCGGGTGTTCCAAATTCTGGATCATGGCGCGATTTATCTGCTGATCGCGGGAACCTATACCCCCTTCACTCTCGGCGTGCTGCGGGGACCGTGGGGATGGACGCTGTTCGGTCTCGTATGGAGCATGGCCGTGGCCGGAGTGGTGCTGAAAGCTGTGGGCGGGGTGCGGTTTCCGACGCTCTCAACGGGGCTGTATCTGGCCATGGGATGGCTGGGAATCATTGCCGCCAAACCGCTGTGGATTCACCTGCCGCCCTGGGGCCTGTTCTGGCTGTTGGCAGGCGGCATCGCCTACACGCTGGGAGTGGTGTTCTTCGTGGCCGATTCCCGGGTCCGCTACAGCCATTTCATCTGGCACCTGTTCGTCTCCGCCGGGACGGCGTGCCACTTCATCGCCGTGCTCCGATACGCCGCCTGACCGCATCGGCCGCCGCAGCGCCGTTAAGGAAAAGGGGCGCGTTCCACCCGCGTCCCATTGCGGTTCCGCCGTGTGGGCGGAGGCGTCTTACCAAATCGGTTCCCGCTCGGGTGCGTTGGAGGGGAGCATGGGAAGTTTTTGCGCGTAGAGGCGGATGCCGGGCACGGCGCTGAGACCGTGGGCGAGAATGCTGAGCAGGACCGTCACCATCACCACCGACCGAATGGTGCCGGTGGCCGGGTGAGGGTGCGCATGCTCCAGATACACGAGCGCCAGGACGATCGACGCGAGGCCGCGCGGACCGAACCAGCCCATGAACAGCACCGTGGTCCGATGAAGTCCGGTGCCCAGCAGCGCAATAGCGACGGGAAGCATCCGCACGACGGTCAGACTGAGCACGGCATAGGCCAGGTGCATGGCGGTGAAATCCCGCCAGTCGCGGGCGATGAGCATGCCGAAGAGGAAGAACACCGAGAGATTGAGAAACTGTCCCCAGCCCTCGGTGAACTCGACGCTGTGTTGGCCGGTTTCCTTGAAGCCAATCTGGACGGCCAGTCCGGTAACAAACGCCGCAATGAACATGCTGGCTGCCGCCGCCTCCGAAGCGACCGCACAGAGCAGCGGCAGTGCCACCACCGCCAGTGGTACAAACGCCGCCGACATCCAATCACGCTTCCGAGCCCAGCCCAGTAGCCATCCGCCCGCCAGTCCAATGCCGGCGCCGACGGCCGCGCCGTAGCCCAGTTGCTCCAGGATCAGGCGGCCCAATCGAACGTCCTGAGACACCGTGGCGTTGCTCGCCATCGCGATGAAGAACAGGAGGAAGGGTACCGACAGGCCGTCATTGAGTCCTGCCTCGACGTTGAGCGCCTGGCGGATTTTGAGTGGGACACGCGGACTGTTCACAATCACCTGCCCAAGACCAGCGTCGGTGGGGGCAAGGATGGCACCCAGGATGCCCGCCTCAAACACGGAGAGTTGCCGGAACAACACCAGCGCGACCAGAGTGCCCAGGAGCAGGGTCAGCAACAAACCCGTGCTCAGCAGCCGAACGGGAAGTGCCCGAATGCTTCGCAACACCTTGAGGTCGGTCCGACTGGCGTCGGTGAAGAGCAGCAGCACCAGGCCCGCCTCGGCGAGACGCAGGAAAACATCGATGCCCTTCCCGCGTTCTGGCAGAGCCGGGAACACAAGAAACACCACCATCCCCGCGGTGGTGAACAGAATGGGCGCCGTCAGGACTGTCCGCTCCAGCCGGGCGGAAACCAGGCCATAGGAAAAAATCAGCGCAACGAAAACGGCAAGCAAGGTCACGGCGTGGAGTTCTCTAGCGACTCGGGTTCTGACTGGGAACAATGTTTTGTCGGGCGGGTCGCCAATGGCATTTGATTCGATCCGGCCAGCAACCTCCCCAGCTCAATCTCCACCACCACAGTCACCGCCGCCGAAGTCGCCCCCACAGTCGCCACCCATTGATCCCCCATCACCGCCACTGGAACTTGATGATTCTGTCGAATGCCGGGCACGCCGTCTGGCGTCCGCCAAGTCTCGCTC
>JBDKKE010000621.1:0-6265 GCA_039796255.1 Verrucomicrobiota bacterium
ATCCCATACCATTCCCTGCCCCAGATAGAATTCGCCCCTTCACCGGGCTGCGAAAGGAAGGGAAACTGATCGAGTCCCAAGGGAGAAAGGCATCGATTCCTGGAAAGACAAATCCGGGAAATCCTGCCCTAATCACTTCTCCTAAGAGAGGGCCGGCGCTTCGGCCCGTTTGGAAGTCCACAGAGCCTCCCGAAGGAGGAACCCTCCCTGATTCTCCGGATCCTGCTCAAGTTGCTCGAGATGGCAGGGGTTGAGCAGGACAAAGGTCTGGCGAAACCGGTCGGGAGCCACCTTGAACTCAGTCAGGATCGTCAACCGGAAGTTTCCGGTGTCTCGAAATGCCTGAAGAACTCCTGATTTTCCCTGGTCATTCAGGGTGAAGCGAATCATCTTGTTATTGAGTGATTGCGGTTCCAGCTGGGTTGTTTGCATGGGTTGGAATTTCAGCAGAACTCAGATGCGGTAGGATTCAACAGTCACCGCCATCGCCTCGCGGAAATTGCGAAGACCTGCTCACGCGATCGGCGGCCAACAGGCAGTCCCTTCAAGATCCGCTCTGGCAAGCGTCTGCAGGAAAGTAACCACCTCGGTAGGAATCGTATCAGACAGACACCCCGGGCGGTCAAACCTATTTACGCATCTCAAAAGTCACCGAGAGCGCCTTCGGGTCGACACGAAAAGAAAGGGTCACAACGGCCGGGAACGTCGGAGCCCGACCCGTTTTCGTCAGATTTCACGGGCTTGGAACGCGGACCGCTGGATCCCGTCCGTTGCCACGTCATTTCGGTTCAAGGGCTCGGCGTCGGTGAGCCCGATCAACGCCACCGCCAGCCAGGTGCAAAATCCCACCAATCGAGTCCGGGCTCCTGGACGGAACCTCCGAATGGCATGTATCCGACGCAGCAGCGGTTGAATATCAACCTCTTCCGCCCCGAGCATGTGGGCACCCATCTCTGGCACCGCATTCCTGGCTGTGCCACCCACTCGATCAAGAAGCTTCAAAATCACTTCGCCGTAAACTCGCCCGGCTTCGGGCTGGCTTTCCAGAGCCCGCGCATCGCAGTCCTCCTCGCGCTCGAGACGCAACTGGCGGGTAACAAACCAAGCGAGCGGATTGAACCAATGGATGGACTCCACCGCGGCCAGCAGCCAGTTTAGGGCGAGGTCCCGTCGACTGAGGTGCGCTAATTCGTGGAGAAACACCAAACGCAGCTCATGGGAATCCAACTCGGAGAGAAGTCCCAATGGGAGCACCAAGCGGGGACGGAACACTCCGAGAACACAGGGTGCCTGCACCCGTCGCGACTCCAGAATGGTGACGGGTATGTCGCAATGGCTATCGACTTTGCAGGTCTGAAGAATCCACCACGTTTCCCACGAGTCCAGAGGACGCGCGGTCCGCTGAATCCACCACGCCCAGGCAACGCCAACGAGCATCCGGAGCAACAACAAGCCGGCCACCATCCCCCATCCCCAATGAACCGCAGGTCGCTCCAGGAATCGTGTCACTTCCGGGGATCGCGCCGTCGCCCACTCCATTCCGGCCATGGGCACTTCCAAGAGCCCGGGCCAGCTGATCAGATTGAACAAGCTCACCGGACTCGGCAGGGAGACCGGCCAGGCCAAACGGACAATCACCAGCATCCAAAGTCGACACCTCCAACAAGCGTCCAGGTTTTCCCCCAACGCCTTGATCACCAGCCACACTACAATCGCCAGGACCGAGGCCTGCCAGGATGCCCTCAGCAAATGCCCGAGAAATTCGGCGAAGACAGGAGCTTCCATGGCGTGCAAAAGGCTAGCAGTGCCTGCGCCAAGCGTTCGAGGAACTACCGACCGTCGACCGCCTTGCGTAACTCTTTAACTTGCTTTGAGTTAAGCTTTCTGTTCTCCACAAAATGGGCCACCATTGTGGTCAGCGAACCCCCAAAAACCCGATCCAGAAACGAGGAACTCACCGCATTGACACAACTCCGTTCGTCCACCAGGGGCTTGTACAGGTAAGCCCTGCCCTGCTGCTCAAATCCCAAGGCACCCTTGCGGACGAGTCGGTTGAGCAGGGTCTTCGCAGTGACGGGGTGCCACGTCGGGTCGAGTTTGACGAGGTCGGCAATGATGTCCGCCGCAGTCACCGGTGCCTTGGACCAGACAATGCGCATGATTTCCCATTCGGTTTCGGAGATGCGAGGAATGTGCGGCATGAGGGGGGAAGGAATGTATTTTTGTTACGCGTGTGAACGCTTGGAGGTTTATGCGCGTGAACAGGCAGTGTCAAAGGGAAATTTAAGGGGAAATTTGAGGTGAACGGCCGCGCCGACTCTGCGGCCGCCCACCCCGAGACTGGAGGAATCACTAGCCCTCAATGAAACCGGAGTACCCGATTCGGGACCGAGACGGGGTTACACCCGGGAACGAAAGTATTCGATGGTACTGGTGAGACCTTCGGAGAGGGACACCGTCGGCTCCCATTTTAGGCGGGCCCGCGCGCGGGTGATGTCCGGGCGTCGTTGCTTGGGATCATCCTGCGGCAACGGCCGATGGACAATCCGGGACCGGGAGCCGGTGGCTTTGATAATCTCCTGGGCGAACTGCAGCATGGTAAGTTCATGCGGATTGCCGATGTTGGTCGGCATGTGTGCATCGGCTCCTTCGGACATCATCAACCGGTAGATGCCTTCAATGAGGTCCGAGCAGTAGCAGAAGCTGCGCGTCTGCTTACCGTCGCCAAAGATGGTGACGGGCCGGTGGGTGAGTGCCTGGCTGATGAAGGCAGGGACCACCCGGCCGTCCTTGATCCGCATGCGCGGTCCGTAGGTGTTGAAGATCCGCACGATGCGAGTGGGCACGTCGTGCTCCCGGTGGTAGGCCATGACGAGTGCCTCGGCAAAGCGCTTGGACTCGTCGTAGCAACCGCGCGGGCCGATGGTATTCACATTGCCCCAGTAGCTTTCCGGCTGGGGGTGAACCAGCGGATCGCCGTAGATCTCGGACGTCGACGTGATTAGGAACCGGGCTCCCTTATCCATGGCCAAGCCGAGCGCCTTGTGCGTTCCCAAGGAACCCACTTTGAGAGTCTGGATGGGGAGTTCCAGATAGTCGATGGGGCTGGCCGGGGAGGCAAAGTGCCAGACGTAATCCACCGGACCGGCGAGAAAGAGAAACTCCGTGACATCCTGCTTGATGAAACGCAGGTCTGGATTGCCGGCAAGATGCGCAATGTTGTCGGTGGATCCGGTGATCAGGTTGTCGATGATGATGACCTTGTGCCCGCGGGCGAGCAGCAGGTCCACCAGGTGGGATCCGAGGAAACCAGCTCCTCCGGTGACAACCGAAGTGGGAGGCAGCGGGGAACGTTTTGTTTTCTTGGCTTTTGGCTTCATTCGATGATGGGGATGGGGAAGGCGGCGACGGGGAAGGTGTCGCACGCACCGGGCCACTGAACTATCGAACAGGGATTTCCGGAAGACGAAAACGCATTCACTTCGCCCCGGCCCCAATGAACACCGCGGGAATGGTCCTCACCAGAATCTTCAAATCCAACCACAGCGACCAGTTGTCGATGTACTCCAGATCCAGGCGCACCCACTCCTTGAAATCCCGCACCTCGTTGCGTCCGCTGATCTGCCAAAGGCAGGTGAGGCCTGGCTTGACACTGAGTCGCCGCCGATCCGCCGGATCGTCAAAGCGTTTGACCTCGTCCAGAGGCAGCGGACGCGGCCCAACCAGGCTCATGTCCCCGCGAAGAACGTTGATTAACTGGGGAAGTTCATCAATCGAGAAGCGACGGTACCAGCGGCCCAGCGGCGTGATCCGTGGATCGTTGGTCATCTTGAAGACTGGGCCCGACATTTCGTTGAGCTGGGCCAACTCCTGCTTGAGCTGCTCGGCGTTGGTCACCATGGTCCGAAACTTCAACATCGTGAACGGATTGCCGTTCAGACCAGCGCGCTGCTGCCGGAAGAGGATGGGCCCCGGCGAGGTCAGCCAGACGAGCAGGGCGCAGGGAAGCAGCAGGAGCGGGAAAAGGACGGCCAACAGCACCAGTGCCCCGACAAAATCCATTCCCGACTTGATCAACGCCTGCCAGGAAGCCTCCGGGCCCGTCCGGAAAACGAGCACCGGATGTCCTGCAAGCTCATCCACGGAGGTCTGGGAAAGGCGGGTCTGGAAGAAGTCCGCCAGCAGCCAGACTTCCACCCCTTCCAGTTCGCAGGTTTGTATGGCCTTCTCGATCTCGCTGAACTTGACCTGCCGCGACGTGATCAGTACGGCGTTGGCCGAAGTGTCGTGAAGGAGTTCCGCTAGTCCCTTGGGCTGCATGGTGGCCAAGTCAACCCGCGCGATCAGTTCAAACTGTCCGGGCGCACCGGCGGCAAGCTCCCGTTCTACCGACCGGGTGTCCTCCGGTTGGCCGACGAGAATGACCCGTTTGCGCAGCGCATTGCGTCCGAGCCGGGATATCGCCCACCACCGCACCAACTCCTCCTTCAACAACACCAGGGTTACCGCGATCGGAACAAACAACAGCATCACGCCCCGTGCCCCCTCCGACTTGCGAACAAACAGAGCCGTGATCAGCGCAACGGTGACCCACCCGGCCCCCTTGAGAAGATGCCAGAACGTCTGCCGCCGCGAATGAAGGAGAGGACGGGTGTAAAATCCCTGGAGTTCGAGCGCCGGAGGGGTGAGCGGAACAATCACCGCCAGCAGCCACACATAGGCGCTCAGGGGCTCAATTTCCCCGCGCGGGTCGAGGGCAGGCAGTGACCGGATCCAGTGCGCGAATAGAATCGCGCCGCCAAACAGCGAGGCGTCGATCAGCTTCTGAAGCTTGGCGTAAAGTTGCCGCTGACGACGGAGCATTCTGAGGGCGATTCTGCGGGATGGAAACCGAAAAGGTAAGCGGGAAAGCGCCCAAAACTGAGCCCATGCGCGGGCTCAGGGCATTCCCGCGACCTCGAAACGTTGAAACTGCGGGACACTTGCCGAAATCAGTTCCCGCAGCCGCGCGTAGGTGGATTCCTCTTCTCCCGGTTCGCACTGGGCAAAGTAAGAGGTGTAGGACCACCGCTGCAGGATGCCATCGGTAATCAGGTGCTGGATCGACGACCAGGTTCGTTGCACATGACTGGCAGTCACCTGGCCGTCCGCCGCGAACCAGAAGACATACACCCCGGCGGTCCGTCGCGGCGCCCCCTCCGCGGTCGTGTAATTCAACACCGCATCAAATCGCCGGACCGGCAACAACAGGGACCCCTCACCCGCAAGCGGAATCGTATCGTAGCGCTTGCTCTGAATCATCCACCCCGCACCGGTCAGACAGAAATCAGGCTGATGAATACTGGTACGGTCGCGTCCCATCAGCACCACGGAGGCCTGGACGGTAAAGTTGTCGATGGGTGATCGATAGATCGACCGTCCAAACGAAGTGTCGGGAGGGAGCCCAGAGATCTCCACGTCGCTCATGACCCCGGCCTTGGATTCGTATCCGGGTATCCGCCCCGGTAGAAATATGGAGTTGGTGCGAACCATCCGACCGTCCGCGGTGACGAGTGGCACCGACGTCAACCGGACGGCAGGAGACCCCAGTTTCTGGCGGTCACGCCCGCGGAGCAGCAGGAAGAAGGTTCCACCGATCAGGGCGAGGGCGATCAGACCGAGCAATGGGGAGCGGCGGTTCATACGGTAGACTCGAGGTCACTGGAATCGGAATCGGACGAAGGTGCGACTGCGGCACCGGAGGACGGCGGGCTGGGTTCCTGCAGGGCCCAACCCAATAAAAACAACCCAGCCAGCGCCCCCAGGTAGGTGATGAAGCCAAACTTCGTCTCGATCATCTTGCCCGCCGACTCGCCGAAAGCCTCACCGACGACGAAGACCACCACCAGTCGGACGATGTTTCCCAGGAGGGCCAACGGCACGGCGCACGCGATGACCAGCAGTCGGCGCCACGCTGAGCGAAAATTGATGAAGGCATAAACCACGGCCAGCAGGAGCACCACGCTGGCACTCCGCATTCCACTGCACGCAGCGGCAACATCGAAACGAAACCCTGCCCCGCCGTCGCCCGGAATATGGAACACGCTCGTCCCCAACCGCATCAGGTTGAGTCCCAGCAGGGAATTGCAGAGGCCCACCGAAGCCCAGGTGGACAGCAACCGGAGGTGAAAGGTCAGCCCATCGGTGTACGCCGCGATGGGAATCGCAAAGAACAGGATGAACCAGGGAAACAGTGTCGCCCGCAGCCAAGCCAACCCCCAGAACA
>JBDKKE010000622.1:0-2511 GCA_039796255.1 Verrucomicrobiota bacterium
CGTCATCGGACGCCCGGTTTGCTCCATCACCCAGCCACCCAGGTTTTCATCCGGAACGAACAGCAAATCGCGGTCCCGGGGGGCGTGCTCGACAATCTTGCGGGCATTGCCGCTGGTGCAGATGCAGTCACTCAGCGCCTTCACCGCCGCCGAACAGTTGATGTAGGCAATGGTGTAGAAATTGGGGTTGGTGGCCTGCAACTGGGCCAGCCGGTCGGCCGGACAACTCTCCTCCAGCGAACAGCCGGCGTCCTTGTCCGGCAGCACCACGATTTTGTCCGGATTGAGGATCTTGGCGGTCTCCGCCATGAAATGAACCCCGCAAAAGACGATCACCTCGGCCTTCGTCCGGGCGGCATGCTGGGCCAACCCGAGGGAATCACCGACGTAATCCGCGACGTCCTGAATCTCGGCCACCTGGTAATTGTGGGCCAGAATGACGGCATTGTGCTTCCGCTTGAGGGCAAGAATCTCCCGGGCGAGCGGATCAAAATGCTCTGCCGGGAGGCGGGGGCGGAGTCCGAAGGGCTGGGCCTCGGGCGCGTTGAACATGGGACAGAATACGCCGCCTGCCTCCCCTGTCGAAAGGCGGAAATTGAATGGCCCATTTTTTGGGCTTTGAGCTTTGCGCTTCGAATTTCCTACCCTGTCGCCCGATGCCCGATTCGAAATCGCCGCCGTTCGACCTGACCACCTGGGTCACCTCCCGCTCCAAAGCCGTGGACCGTGCGCTCGACCGCTTCCTGCCCAAGGCCAGCGCCAAGCCCGCCACCATTCATGCCGCGATGCGCTATTCGCTGTTCGCTGGAGGCAAGCGGATGCGCCCCGCTCTCCTGCTGGCGGCGGCCGAGGCCTGCGGCGGATCGGACACCGAGGCCATGCCGCTGGCCTGTGCGGTGGAATGCATCCACACCTACTCGCTGATCCATGACGACCTGCCGGCCATGGACAACGACGACTTCCGCCGCGGCAAGCCCACCAACCACAAGGTGTACGGCGAGGGCATCGCGGTACTGGCCGGGGACGCCCTGCTGACCCAGGCCTTTGAAATTGCCGCCCAGGCCAACGCATGGCCGCGCTACTCGCACCGCGATCTGGTGCTGGAGATCGCCCGCGCTTCGGGTTCCCTCCAACTCATCGCCGGCCAGGTCGCCGATCTGGAGGGCGAGGGAAAAGAGCTTTCCGTCCCCCAGCTCCGCTACATCCACGAACGCAAGACCAGCGCCCTGCTCTGCTGCTCCGTGCGGCTCGGCGGCATGAGCGCCAACTGCACCCCGGTTCAACTCCAGGCCCTCACCGACTTCGGATACCACGTCGGCCTGGCCTTCCAGGTCATCGACGACATCCTGGATGTGACGCAGTCCACCGAGACTCTGGGCAAGACGGCCGGCAAGGATGTCACCGCGCAGAAGGCCACCTATCCGCGGCTGGTCGGATTGGAGAAATCCAAGAAGATCGCCGCCAGCCTCACGGCCAAGGCCTTCGCCTCCCTCAAGCCCTTCCAGGGCCGCGCCGTGGCCCTGGAAGCCCTGGCGAAGTACCTGCTCGAGCGCGACCGCTGATCACCGGCGCTCAGGGCGCCGGGGTGACGATGCGGAAATAGGTGTCAGCAGCCGGACGAAGGATCGGCATCCGCACCTCTCCGGTCGCCAGCGGCGGATCAATCCGGGCGTAGCTCGTCCACACGCCCGCGCCCAGTGCCAGCGCCTCGCGGCGTTCCACCCGATAGGAGTGTCCAGACACCGCGGTGAAGGTGAGGGACAACTCCCCTCCGGACTCCTCCGGCGCGCTCACCGCCAGATGCAGACGGCTGGTGCCGTCGAGCGGATGAGTTCCCGAAAGAAACTCCTCCAGGGCGGTGAGTCCGTCGCCGTCCGCATCGGATCCGGCGTCGGACCGCAGCGGGTCCATTCCGAAAAGTCGCTCCCAGAAATCCGCCACGCCATCCCCGTCGCTGTCCGCCTGCGCCGGATCGAGCGGCGCTCCCGGAGTCGGAGGGGCGGCCACCCAGGATTCCCCGCGGCCGGGCGGGCGGAGAAGTCCGTCGCGCTGCAGGGAAAGCCCACCGCCATCCGCCGCCGGCGGCCAGGGCGGCGTGTCCCGGTAGACGAAGGAGAACACCGTCAGTCCCAGCGGATGCCCCAGCGTCAGCGACTCCCCGCCATTGTTCAAACGCCCCCCGAAGACTCCCAGCGGTGAGATTCCGGGATACTTCCGCGCGAAAGCCCCCGCGTCGCGAACCACCACGCCCAGGGCTCCCGCCGCCAACCGCGACCCCGGGGGAAAGGTGAAATCAATTCCGGAGGAGAACTGCAATCCGTCCAAATCCAGCGCCTGACTGCCCGTGTTCTGCAACTCCAGGAACTCCACGGCCTCGTCCGGTTCGGACCCGCTCTCCGGTGGATGGTAGTGCACCTCGGTGACCTGAAGTGCCGCAAAGGCATCCGGGGTGAAATAGGCCGCCTCCACCAGGGCGCTCCACACCGTGCCGTCCCGTATGCGCATCCGCAC
>JBDKKE010000623.1:0-4117 GCA_039796255.1 Verrucomicrobiota bacterium
GACGGGAACCTGGCTCTGGGCGTCCAGGCCTGCTATCGCGGACCTCGCCTCTACGACACCGAGCGGACCCGCGAGATGGTGGCATCCAAGGTCGCCTGGTTCAAAGCGCACCGGGACATTCTGGAGAGTGATCTTCTCCACGGCCGCCGGGCCGATGCCCGGGATCTGGACTGGATGCTCCATGTGAATCCGCGCCTCACCGAGAGGGGTTTGCTGGCGGTGTTCAATCCGACCGGTCAACCCATCGAACGCACTCTGCGGGTGAACCTGTACTACACCGGCCTGAGCGGTCGCGCACAGGTCCAGGATCCGCAGGGTCGGTGGTCCACGTTCCAGATCTCCCCGAACGGCTTCGCGGAACTGACCGTATCCGTCCCCTCCCAGGGAATGAATGCCTACATCATCAGGGGATTGTAGACCCGGACGACCGCCTGCCCACGATGTGCAGCAATCTCCAGCGGCGGGAGGGAGACGCTCGGAGACAGGCGCAAATCAAATCGCTGCCTCCGCTCTTGGGTGCGGAGGTTTGACCGGATTCACGCTCGCCTTTTGGCCTAAAGACGTTAGGGCATTTGCATGCACCCTGGGCGCTCTCTCCTGACGGCCGCGCTGCTGGGCTTCGGCCTGGTGACACGGCTCGCGGCCGGCGCGGAGCACTCCGCCGAGGGAGGAAAACATTGGGCGTTTGCACCGCTGAGCGAGCCGGCAATTCCGGCGACCCACCGGGAACCATGGGCGCGGAATCCCGTGGACCGGTTCATTCTGGCGCGCCTGGAGGCCGAGGGACTGTCGCCGGCACCCGAAGCGGATCGCCTCACCTGGCTGCGGCGGGTATGCCTCGATCTAACCGGAATCCCTCCAACCCCGGACCAAGTGGAGGCATTTCTGAACGACTCCAGCGCGACGGCGCCGGCGCGGGTTGTGGAAGCCCTGCTCGCCTCTCCACGCTATGGAGAACGATGGGCCCAGCATTGGCTGGATGTGGTCCGGTACGCGGACACCCACGGGTTTGAGGTGAACACCGAACGTCCCCATGCCTGGCCGTATCGGGACTACGTCATTCGGGCCTTCAATCGCGACACGCCCTACGATCGATTCATCCGGGAGCAGATCGTCGGTGACACCCTGGGTGAGGATGCCGCCACCGGATTTCTGGTTACTGCCTCGGTGCTGTTGCCCGGCCAGATCGGACAGGACGACCCCTCCAAACGTCTCGCCCGTCAGGACGCACTGGACGAAATTGTCATAAACACCGGCCAGACCTTCCTTGGCCTCAGCGTCGGCTGCGCCCGGTGCCACGATCACAAGTTTGATCCCATCTCGCAGCGCGACTACTACGCCATGCAGTCCTTCTTTGCCGGCGTCGAGTACGAGGACCGCGAACTGCACACTCCGGAAGCGGATGCCCAGCGCGCCGAAGAACGGCGACTCCGCGGGCAGCTTGCCCGCGTCCAAAACCAGCTCACCCGCTTCGCACCCCTTGCCAATTCAGGAAAGGCCCGGGTGGCGGTCAATGCCCGGCTCAACGTGGATCGCTTTAACCCCGTCATGGCGCGGCGGGTGAGGTTCACCATCCGGGAAACGAACTCACTGGAACCCTGTGTGGACGAATTGGAGATCTTCGACGAAGCCGACACCAACGTTGCCGCCGCGAGCACCGGAGCGACCGTCACCTCCTCCGGTGACATGGTGGTGGAGGACCGGCATTTGTTACGTCACCTCACCGATGGACGTTACGGCAATTCGCACAGCTGGATGTCGAATGAGAAAGGACGTGGCTGGGTGGTGGTGGAGTTTCCCCAGGCGCGCCTCATCAACCGGGTGCTCTGGGGACGCGACCGGAACGGCGAGTTCAGCGACCGGCTGGCGACCCGCTACCTCCTGGAGGCGGCGGACGATTCCGGCGACTGGCGCACTCTTGCCGGTTCGGAGGACCGGACGAACTTCGTGGCCGACGGACCCGTGGGAGACCCCTTTTCCGCTGCCGCCAGCCAGGACGGAGAACCCGAGGAGTCACAGGAACTCCGGCGGGAGAGAAAGTCGATTCAGTCCGCCCTGGCCACCACCGATGTCGGACGCAAGGCCTTCGCGGGACTCTTCCGAACCCCGGACACCATTCGTCGCCTGAACCGGGGCGATCCGGAACAACCCAAGGAAGAGATCGCTCCGGCCGTGCCCGTGGCGCTGGCTGATCGTTCCCTGCCCTGCGACGCCCCCGAACAGGCGCGACGTCAAACGCTGGCCGATTGGATCGCCAGTCCGGACAACCCACTCACGGCCCGGGTGATGGTCAATCGAATCTGGCAGGGACACTTCGGAACCGGGCTCGTGGGAACTCCCAGTGATTTCGGATTGAATGGAGCCAAGCCCACCCACCCTGAGCTCCTGGACTGGCTGGCCGCGGAATTCATCCGTACCGGCTGGTCGGTCAAGCAGCTCCACCGTCTGCTCGTCCTCTCGGCAACCTACCGTCAATCGGGCCGGATTGAGGCGAATGCGGCGGCTCGCGATGCGGATGACCGACTCCTGTGGCGGTTTCCTACGCGCCGGATTGGGGCGGAGTCCCTGCGGGATTCCATGCTCGCGGTGAGTGGACGGCTGAATCCGGTGATGTACGGGCGCGGTTTCGACCTGTTCGACAAGCGCGGTGGCCTGAGTGGATTCAAGCCGGTGGAGTCCTTCACTGCCGACGGACTGCGACGGATGATTTACGCGCACAAGGTCCGTCGGGAACGGGAGGCGGTGTTCGGTGCCTTTGACTGTCCGGACGCCGGCCAAAGCACCGCGCAACGCCGCGAATCCATCACGCCCATCCAGGCCCTCAATCTCTTCAACAGCCGCTTTACCGTGGAAGAATCCACCGCCTTTGCCCAACGGGCCCGGGACGGGGCGGGAGACGCGGTTGAAGAACAGATCCGACACGCCTACCTGTTGGCGCTCGGGCGGAACCCAACCTTCGCGGAACTGGCGGATGCGGCACCGACGGTCCAGGAACACGGGCTGGCTGCGCTCTGCCGCGCGCTGTTCAACAGCAACGAGTTTCTCTTCATCCCATGACGCCCGACGCCGAACGCCTGTCGCCCATCGGACGTCACCTGCTCGACCGCCGCCGGTTTCTTTCCCAGTCCGCCACCTCCCTCGGCTCCATTGCCCTCAGCCAACTGCTGCGCAATGACGGGCTTCTAGCCGCAACCTCCGCCGGCCCACAGATCCATCCCGCACGCCCGTTTTCTCCCCGCGCCCCCCACTTCCCGCCCCGCGCCAGGAATGTGGTGATGATCTTCTGCGCCGGCGCGGTGAGCCAGTTGGAGACCTGGGACTACAAGCCGGAGCTGATCAAACAGGATGGCAAACCACTGCTGGGCGGACCGGCGGTGACCTTCCAGGGACCTGCGGGGGAGCTGGCGCGGCCGCAGTACACCTTCCGCCAGCGGGGACAGACCGGCAAATGGGTGTCCGATCTCATTCCGCACCTGGCGGAACTCACCGACGACATCGCCTTCATCCACTCGCTCACCAGCAAGTCCAACACCCATGGGCCGGCGGAGAACTTTCTCTCCACCGGCTTCGTGCTGGACGGCTTCCCCAGCGTGGGCTCCTGGGTGAGCTACGCGCTGGGCAGCGCCAATCAGGATCTGCCGGCCTATGTCGCGATTCCCGATCCGCGCGGCGTGCCGCAGGCGGGGTCCAACAATTGGGGACCGGGATTCCTGCCGGCGGTGTTTCAGGGCACGCCGATGAGCGCCACCGATCCCGTGCGCCATCTCGCCCCACCGGTCGACATCACCCGCGCCGGCGATGCGGCCACGCGATCCCTGCTGCAGCGGATGAACGCACGCCACCTGGAGCAGCATCCGGGGGATGGCAGCCTGGCGGCCCGCATCGCCAGTTACGAACTGGCCGCCCGCATGCAGTTGAGTGTTCCGGAAATTTCCAACCTCGCGACCGAACCGGCGCATGTCCTGCGGATGTACGGCGCCGACGACACCGCGAACCCCAACAAGGCGGCCTTCGCCCGCAACTGCATTCTCGCCCGTCGACTCATTGAGCGCGGCGTCCGCTGCGTGCAGCTCTTCAATGGCGCCTATGCCAGCGGTGGCGACCTCAACTGGGATGG
>JBDKKE010000624.1:0-6156 GCA_039796255.1 Verrucomicrobiota bacterium
TCCGGGGATGAATCCCTCCGTACTTTCGCCGCGGATCCAGACCCCGAGTCCCCCATGCGCCTGGAGGTGCATTGGCGCAGCGGCGCCCGCAGCGTGGTTCAGGGCGTCCTGACCAACCGGATCTATGAGATTTCCGAAACCCGGTCCATCGGCGCTCCGGAAAGCACATCCCCGCCCGCCCCGGTTCCGCTGTTCCGGGACGCCAGTTCCCTGATCGGCCATACCCACAGCGAGGAATCCTTCGATGACTGGACCCGGCAGCCCATGCTTCCGCGACGCCTCAGCCGTCTCGGCCCCGGCGTCAGTTGGTTTGATCTCGACGGCGACGGATGGGAGGACCTGACGGTGACCTCGGGGAGAGGGGGACGACTCGCGGCGTACCACAACGACCAGGGTCACCGCTTCACCCGCACCGGGGCTTCTCCCACCGCCCCGGGAGATCAGGGCGCCGTGCTCGGTTGGGCCAACGGACAGGGCGGTCGGAGCCTGCTCGTCGCCCAATCCAATTTCGAACGAACTGCCGGCGAAGCCTCCACCCTGGAAGTCTACGGCGGCACGGACCTGGCGAACCCAGTGCGGCTGCCGGCCGGGGACGCCAGTCTTGGACCGATGGCCCTGGCCGACGTGGACGGCGATGGCGATCTTGATTTGTTCCTTGGGGGACGCTGCCGCCCGGGGCGCTATCCGGAGGCGGTCGCCTCGATGATCTGGATCAATGAACGGGGAACACTCCAGCCCAGCCCCAAGCTCAGTGAGCCATTTCAGTCCCTGGGGATGGTCAGTGGGGCCACCTTCGCCGATCTGGACGCCGACGGCGCCCCCGACCTGGCGCTCGCCCTGGAGTGGGGTCCAATCCGAATTTTCCATAACGCGAAGGGCCAATTTTCCGAAGCCACGACCGCCCTTGGCCTGGCCGGCTTGACGGGTTGGTGGACCGGCATAACCGCGGGAGATTTCGACGGCGACGGGCGCCTGGATCTCGCCTGTGGCAACTGGGGGCACAATTCGAATTACGAAATGTTCCAACCCACCGTCTTCCGGCTGTACTACGGCGACTGGAACGGGGATGGGGGACTTCAAATGATCGAATCCTGGAAGTCAGGATCGGATTGGCTGCCCGTTCACGATCGCACCTGGCTGGAGCGTGGTTTCCCCAGACTGGCGGATCAGTTCACCACCCACGAAGCCTTCGGCCGGGCGACCCTGGGGGATCTGCTTGGGAGCGGTCACGCCACCAATGCCTTTCTGGAGGCGACCGAGCTTTCTTCCCTGGTCCTCCTCAACCGGGGCAACCGTTTTGAGGCAATCCCCCTTCCCCGCGAAGCGCAGATGGCACCGGTCTTTTCCGTCAATGTCGGGGACCTGGACGGGGATGGGGCCGAGGATCTGTTCCTCTCCCAGAATTTCTTCGGCACCGCCTCCGACCTGTCGCGCGATGACGGAGGATGGGGCCTGTGCCTGCAGGGTACTGGCCGGGGAACCTTCACGGCGATGGACGCCCGCATTTCCGGTATCCGGGTGCCGGGCGAACAACGCGGCGCGGCGCTGGTCGATTTCAATCAGGACGCCCGGGTGGACCTGGCCGTTTCGCAGAACAGCGCCGCCACCCACCTGTATGCCAACCAGGGTGCCAAACCGGGCCTCCGCGTCGTACTCAAAGGACCCGCAGGTAACCCGGACGGCATTGGCGCCCAGATGCGCCTTCTTTATCCGGGGGACCGACGCGGACCGTGCCGCGCCGTCCAGTCGGGATCGGGCTACTGGTCCCAGGACGCTGCGGTGCAGATTCTCGGCTTGCAGGGTAGCCCGACCGCCCTCTGGATCCGCTGGCCCGGTGGCCGGGAGCAGACCATCTCCGTCGAACCCTCAGCCTCATCCGTCCGCGTCGAATTCAAGGAATGAAAAGCCGCTCCCGCACCTTCGTCCTCGCGAAGCTCCTCCTTCCCACCGCCACCCTCCTCGCGTTGATCTCGGTTGCGCCGGGCTGCAAACCGTCCCCCGCGACTTCGTCCACGGTCGGCGCAGCCTCCCTGGTTCCACTGACCAACATGGTCGCGATCCGGGCCGGAACCTTCATGCGCATCAAGTATCCGGTCACCCTCACCCGGGATTTCTGGATTGGAAAATACGAGGTAACCCAGGGGGAATACACCGCCGTCATCGGCAAGAACCCGAGCCACTTCACCGGTGACTCCAACCGCCCCGTGGAGAAGGTCACCTTCTCCGATGCCACCAACTACTGTTCAGCCGTCACCCTGCGCGAGCGTGCCGCCGGGCGACTCCCAGCCGGATACGCATACCGACTGCCCACCGAGGCCGAATGGGAGTACGCCTGCCGCGCGGGCTCGACCAATCTCTTTAACTTCGGCGACTCCTCCACCAACGCCAGCTCCTACGCCTGGACCGCGGAAAACTGTGATGCGGCGACGCATCCGGTGGGCTCGAAAAGTCCCAATGCCTGGGGGCTTTACGACACCCATGGCAATGTCTGGGAGTGGTGCTCCGACTGGTTCGAACC
This sequence comes from Verrucomicrobiota bacterium, assembly GCA_039796255.1. Taxonomy (GTDB): domain Bacteria; phylum Verrucomicrobiota; class Verrucomicrobiia; order Limisphaerales; family UBA9464; genus UBA9464. Next base: position 2,519 of record JBDKKE010000624.1, read on the forward strand.
CTACCCCGCCGCCCCGCTGACCGACCCGCTCGGGCCAGCCGCGAGCAAGTACAAGCTCTTCAAGGGCGGCGGATGGAATCAGGAAGCCGATTACGCCCGTGCTTCCAGCCGGTTCATGATGTCACCTTCCAACGGCATCCATTTCGTCGGATTTCGCATCGCTCTGGGTCCAGTACTACCGTCGCCCACCCGCTAGTGCCGATTTCCCGGCCGCACCTCCACCTCCACCCCATGCCTCACTCAACCCGCCCCCCCCTGCGCATCATTGTGGCCCTCCTGTGGATCCTCGGATCGCCGGCACTGGTTTCCGGCGCGGAATCCCCGCCCGCCAGCCAGAGCGTCAATCCGTTCGGACAAACCGAGGCAACACTGCAGGCCCTGCAGGCCAACCGGTCCCAACAGTTGGAGTCGGCAAAATCCTGGAAGGTGTTTCACGGTTTCCAATTTACCGACCGATGGGACGACAGCGGAATCCGCTTTGAACACCGTTCCGTGGACGACGGGGCGCGCGACTACAAGGCCGTGCACTACGATCACGGCAACGGACTGTCGGTTGCGGACGTCGATGGCGATGGGCGGCTGGACATTTTTTTCGTCAATCAACTCGGCGGCAACCAGCTCTGGCGAAATCTCGGAAACGGACGGTTTGAGGACATCACCCTGGGCGCGGGCGTTGCCCTCCCGGACCGGATCTGCGTCGCCGCGTCCTTCGCCGACATCGACAATGACGGATTACCGGACCTGTTCGTGACCAGTGTCCGGATGGGCAACGTGCTGTTCAGGAACCTCGGCGGCGGAAAGTTTCAGGACATCACGACGGAGTCCGGCATCGCCTCCAGCCGTGCCGCCCACTCCTCCGGGGCGACGTTTTTCGATTTCAACAACGACGGACGCCTGGACCTCTTCGTGGCCAACGTGGGCGTCTACACTCGAAACGAGAAGGGACGTGGCGGATTCTTCCTCGGACGCTCCGATGCCTTTCAGGGCTGGCAGTTCCCGGCGCGCTCGGAACAGAGCGTCCTGTACCAGAATCTGGGCGGTGGGAAATTCGAGGACGTGTCCGGGAAAACGGGATTACAGCATCGCGGCTGGAGCGGCGACGCCACCGCCTGCGACGTCAATCAGGACGGTTTTCCCGACCTGTACGTGGCCAGCATGTCCGGTGACGACCAGTTCTATCTGAACGACCACGGCCGTCGCTTCGTGGAAAGCACGGCGGCCTTCTTCCCCAAAACCCCGTGGGGAACGATGGGTCTCAAGTTTTTCGACTACAATCTGGACGGTCTGATGGACCTGTACCTGACCGACATGCATTCGGACATGACCGGCGCTCAGATCAAGGAGGGTGACCGGGACCTCAGCACGCTGTTCGAGAAAAAGAAGAGCGATGTCTGGTGTTCCGCAGAGTGGTCAGCCGTCGCCCTGCAGGCCGCGTCCAACAACATTTTTGGAAACGCCTTCTACCAGAATCAGGGCCAGGGACGCTTTGCCGAGGTCTCGGCCGGACTGGGTGTGGAGACCTACTGGCCCTGGGGTGTGAGCGTCGCCGACCTCAACGCCGATGGATACGAGGACATTTTCGTGACCGCCGGCATGGGCTATCCGTTGCGCTACGCCATCAATTCGGTGCTGCTTAACGAGCACGGCCAGCGCTTCGTGGATAGCGAGTTCGTTCTCGGAGTTGAACCCCGCCGGAACAACCGCATCGAAAAGGAGTTCTTCACCCTCGACTGTTCGGGTGAGGATCGAAAGCACTCCCTGGCTCAGGGCAAGACCGGTTTGCTGACGGTGATAGGGACGACCAGCTCCCGATCCTCGGTTGCCTTCGATCTGGACGATGATGGGGATCTGGATCTCGTGACCAACGAATGGAACGATCATCCCCGGGTACTGATCAGCAATCTATCGGACCGAAAGCCCGTCCACTTCCTGAAGGTCCGGCTGGTCGGAACTGGTTCCAACCGGGACGGCCTCGGCACCACGGTCAGGGTCCACTGCGGATCCCGGACTTACACACGATACCACGACGGAAAATCCGGATACCTCTCGCAGAGTGCCCTGCCCCTCTACTTTGGCCTAGACGAGGCAACCCGGATCGACCGGATCGAACTTTCCTGGCCCTCCGGGAAGTCGCAGGTGGTGTCCAAAGACATTCCGGTAAACACGCTGCTCACCCTCACCGAGGATCGCTGATCAGGGCGGCGATGACGCCGAAGTCCCTGCCGGGGAAACGGGGCGGTATCCGGCATTCCGGTACTCAACGGCTTCAGGCACGTAATCACGGTTGAAGCGGGGCGGCGGCGCGTTCAGCACATTGTTGGTGGCGGAAACGTCATGGCGCAGGTCGTGAATCGTGCCGTCAAACAGGCAGCCGGAAACCCGCGCCCCCGCGTTCACCGCCAATTCGTAGCGGGCCGCCCCCTTAAGTCCCGCCTCCAGGCGATTACCGGCGAAGATGCAGTCGGTATAGATGCTCGCCCCCCCCCATGTCGTCCACCCCGTTTCGATTGCCGGTGAAGGTGCATCTGCGGACATCCGCGCCCGACTTCCAGAAGATGGTCAGCACGCCGCTGTTCACAAACCCACGCTCACCCGATGCCTTGGCCACGGGGTCCTCTCCGAGGTTAGAGGCGTTGTCTAAAAACAGGCAGTTGAAGATGCGGGCCGAACTTCCCGCCAGCAGGTCGATCGCCGCCCCGGTTCCCTGCGCCCGGTTGCGGACAAAGACGCAGTTCTCAATCAGCACCGAGTCCTGCCGGTATCCCTGGTGCTGCACGGAGATGCCGGCACCACAGGGACTGGCATAGTTGTCCACCACCTCCAGGTTCCGCAGGGTCGGGTAGGACCGGCCAAAGACCTTGATCGCCCCGCCGTCGGAGTAGAAAAAGGCGTTTTTGGGAATGGTCCGGTTGGGCTCCATCTCCCGCGTCTGCTCCCGGGTCACAAAATGGTTGGCCCCGGTGATCCGGAATCCCGACAGCACCGTGTTGGAGGTGATGCCGTCTCCGAAATAGACAACGTGATTAACCACCGCCGGGAATCCCGGCTCGGAGGGAAGGATGAGCCGGGGATTGGCCGCGGTCAGGGTCACCGCCCCGTCAGCCACCAACCGGATCCCTTCATGGGCGATGTTGAAGAAGATCAGTGCCTGCCGCCGGCTTGCCGGTGCGTATTCGCCGGCGTGGACCCGAATCACCTTGTTGGTCGCATTGGACGCCGCCATTTGCAGGGCATCCTGGATGGAGTCACCCGGATGGACGTGATAACCATCCCCGGACAGCGTGATCGCAGCAGCCAATCGCAGCACGGACAGTCCAAGCCAGATCCAGAGGCGTGTCGCCAAGGGCATCACTCGGGAGCGTGGATAAGGTTCAAGTCTCCGCCCCGAAAGTGACAGGACATTTCGGGTGAGTGCGGCCATGGCCAAGCTCCCAGGCGCCTTTTCAATCCTCGCTGAACAGGTACTCGAGATCGTCCTTGGTCAGGTTGCTGGCGAAGCCCTCCTCGCCGAGCACATCGGAGATCGTCTGGGACTTCTTCTGCTGCAACTCCCAGATCTTCTCCTCGACGGTTCCCGGAGTGATGAGTCGGTAGGCATTGACCGTCCGCGTCTGTCCAATGCGGTGCGAGCGATCGAT
>JBDKKE010000625.1:0-6532 GCA_039796255.1 Verrucomicrobiota bacterium
CCGTCGAGGAAAACTCCGCCGGTGTCGTCATCGCCACTCAGCCTGCCCACCTCCTGGAGCCTAGTCCCGCACGCTTGCCGAAGGGACACCAAACGTCGAATTCTTCCAGCGAGGGTTCGCCAATGTTTGGATTTTGAGCTTTGAGCTTTGGGTTTCCCGCCTCCTTCTTTTCGGGTGGCGGATATCGAACTAAGCGAAGCGTTTTTCCAGAAGACAGCCGGGTGGGAGGCGGTGCAGCACGCCCGGGCCCTGCTGGCATCGGGCAAGGTGCTCTCGTCGAACTGGACGCCGCCCGTGCTCAAGGGCGTGGTTCAGGGTGGCGAAACCACGTACCGCTCGGGCCTGGTCATTCGCGGCATAGCGGACATCGACAACCTCTGCACCTGCCGGCCGTCCCGCGAGGATGGCATCCTCTGCGCGCATTCGGTGGCGGTCGGACTGCATCATCTCAAGCGGAGCGCCGGGGAAACCGAGGCCGCCGCCCCAACCCGAACCGCCTCGCCGGGATCCACCGCGGCACGTGCCCCGGCTCCGGTGAAATCGAAGGATCCGGTCCGATTGCCGCGATCAGCCTCCGGCGAGGCCCTGGCGATCCATGTGATCCTGCCGCCCAACCTTCCGGATTCTCTCGCCCGCGGTCGGGCGATGCTGGTTTTCGAGGGCGCCACCGCGCGCGGACGCAGCCCCCTCAACAGTCTGGTCCGCTCCGGGCCATTTGCGCTGTCCCCTGCTGATGCCGCGCTTCTGGACGCTGCCGAACACTTCAGTGGCGGCGACACTCCGGGAATGGTGCAGCTTCCCGCGAAAGATTTTCTCGCCCTGCTGCCACGGTTGGCTGGCCATCCACGGATCACCGTCGGACGCCAGCAACCACTCACTGTTTCCACCGAATCCGCCCCCCTGCCCCTGCGCGCCACGCTGGAATCCGATGGCGAAATCACTCTCGCCCTGAAGCCCGGATTCAAGGTTCCCACCCTCATCGCCGAGGGCGGCGACGCCTGGGTGTGGATGGAGGGGTCGCGTCTGGCGCCACTGGCCCTGGCGGCGGCCTTCCGTGACGTCTTAAAACGTCCGATGCGTCTCCCTCGCTCCCAGGTACCCGTGTTCCTATCCCAGGACTGGCCCCGTCTTTTTGCCGGAGGACTGTTGGAGGCCAACTTTGATCCCACCGAGTTTGAACTCTCCCCCCGGCCGCCCCGCTTCATTCTCAATCTCGCCGGTGGTCTTGCCCAATTGAGCGGCACCCTGCAGTGCGCCTACGGTCCGCGAATCATGACCGTCGGCGTGACGTCTTCCGGCGAAGCCGCCTGGCTGCCGGATCCAACGAATCCACGGCGCTATTCCACCCGGGATCTGGGCGCCGAGCACGCCGCATTCATGCGCCTGCGGGCAGCGGGCTTCTCCGGTCCCAATTCCCAAGGGCAGTGGCAGTTGCTCGGACAGGACCGAGTGGTCGCCTTCTTCGCCCGGGACTACTCCCGCCTGGAGCGCGAATGGGAGGTCGCCCTCGAGGAACGTCTGGAGCGCAGCACCCGGAACAACCTGGAGCGCATCACCCCGCAGTTTCGGGTGACCTCCGGCAGCACGCAGTGGTTCGACCTGGAGGTCAGCTACGCCAGCGCCGGCGGGGAACGCTTCAGCGCGGCGGATATCCAGCAATTGCTCCGGGGCGGTGGCAGCCGGAAGCTGAAGAACGGCAAGTTCGCCATCCTGGACACCGGCGCGGTGGAGGAACTTCAGGAAGTCGTGCTCGACTGCGCTCCCCAGCAGCGTCCGGGCGAGAACGGCATCCAGTACCGCATGAGTGCGGCGCAGGCCGGATTCCTCGACGCCTCACTTCAGCAACAGGGCTTCGCCGTCGAGGCTCCGCCCCAGTGGCGCGACCGGGTGCGGCAGCAGACAGGTGAGGTTACGCCCGCGTGTCCGCCGCTGGGCCCCCTGGAAACCGTCCTGCGGCCCTACCAGAAGGCCGGCGTGGCCTGGATTCGCTTCCTGCGCGATCATGGATTCGGCGGGGTCCTGGCCGATGAAATGGGACTGGGGAAAACCCTGCAGGTGCTCGCCCATCTGCAATCCCTGATGGCGGCGCGCCTGCGCGGTTGGACGGATTCACCGAAGGGTCCATCCCCGGCACGTCCGACGCTGGTCATCTGCCCCACCTCTCTCACCTTCAACTGGGCGGCGGAGTCGGCCCGCTTCACGCCAGACCTGCGGGTGTTGGTCCTGAGCGGACCCGACCGGCACCCCCTGTTTGACCGCATTGAGCAGTCCGATTTGGTGATCACCAGTTACGCCCTGATCCGCCGTGATCTGGAACGGCACCGTGGGGTGGACTACGACACGGTGATTCTCGACGAAGCCCAGCACATTAAGAACCGGCAGACCCAGAATGCCCAGGCGGTCAAGGCCATCCGATCCCAGCACCGCCTGGTGCTGACCGGAACGCCGCTGGAGAACTCGGTTCTCGATCTGTGGAGCATCCTGGATTTCCTGATGCCCGGTTATCTGGGTACCGCCCAGGACTTCCGGGAGCGATACGAGATCCCCATCGTCAAGGAACGCGACACGGGGAGCATGACGCGACTCGCGCGCCGGATTCGTCCCTTTCTGCTGCGCCGGCTCAAGCGCGATGTGGTGAAGGATCTTCCGGCCAAGCTGGAACAGGTTTCCTACTGCGAACTGACTCCGGAGCAGGGGGCCGTGTACCAGCAGTTGCTCGCCGCCACACGCCAGGAAGTCCTGTCGGCCGTGGGAGAACAGGGCCTGGCCCGGAGCCGGATGCTGGTGCTGACCGCATTGCTGCGACTGCGCCAGGTCTGCTGCGACCTGCGCCTGTTGCCGGGAGCGCGGCCTGGCTCTCCGCCCGAACCACCGGACGGGGAGACAGCGGTTGGCGTCTCCGTGGAGGATGGAAGTGCCAGTTTGATGGGCGAAGATCCCGCCCTTGCCACTCGCCGTCGGACCGCCCGCGTTCCGTCAGGAAAACTGCAGATGTTTGGCGAGTTGCTGGACGAAATTGTTGATGGCGGGCATCGGGCGCTCGTCTTCAGCCAGTTCACCACCATGCTGGGATTGCTGCAGGAGGAACTAGAGGCCCGGGAACTTCCCTTCTGTTATCTGGACGGTTCCACCAGCAACCGGGAGGAGGTGGTCCGGCGCTTCCAGACCGATGCCTCCATTCCGGTCTTCCTCATTTCACTCAAAGCCGGCGGCGTCGGACTCAACCTCACCGGAGCGGACACCGTGGTGCACTTCGATCCATGGTGGAACCCGGCCGTTGAGGATCAGGCCACCGACAGAGCCCACCGCATTGGACAGTCCCGCGTAGTCACCAGCTACAAGCTGATCACCCGCGGCACGGTGGAGGAAAAAATCCTCCAACTCCAACGACGCAAGCGGGAGATCATTGAATCCACGCTCACCGGCGAGGAGGCCTTCACCGGCTCGCTCAACTGGGAGGAGATCCAGGAACTGCTGTCTTAGCCAAAGAATCAAAACCCGCGGACCCGGACCTAAATCCTCGTCCGCGCCTTCTTCATCGGGGAGTCCACTCGCCGAAGCTCGATGGTCTGAGCCCCCGAATCGTACACTGCGTATGCGGCCTGCGACGATCCGTCCCGGGGTTGGCCAACACTGCCGACGTTTACGAAATACTGTTTACCCGCCTCAATGGGCAACGTGGTGTACGTCCCACCCTTAACTCCGGTGCCATCCCGGACGAAGGCGTTGGGGATGTGAGTGTGCCCAAAGAAACAAACCTGGGTGTACTGACACTCGAGGCTCGCGGCGGCACTCGAGTTCTCGAACACGTACTCCCATGACCTCGGATTGTGAAGCGTGGCGTGAACCAGGGTAAGATCAGCGACGGAAAGCACCGGAGAAAGGCCACGCAACCATTCGCGGTCCGCCGCCGTGAGCTGGGCTCGGGTCCAAGCAATGCGCTCGACGTCAATATCACGAAGTCCGGCAGGCGGCGTCTCAGCCGCGGCGTACTCGTCGTGATTGCCCAGAACCGCTGGAATTGCCATACCCCGAATGAGATCGAGGCATTCCTTGGGATTGGCCCCGTAGCCGACGATGTCACCCAGGCAGGCGATGTGGCGGCAACCTTGGATTCGGAGATCTTCCAGTACCGCGTGCAGGGCCTCCAGATTGGCATGAATGTCAGAGAGGATGCCGTATCTCATCAGGCGTGCCGGTTGGGTTAACCCTACAGCAAGTTTGCTTACGGCGTTGGCTCCCCCGTCCACACGATGCGCGACAGCTTGTCCTGGGCGGTTCCGGTGAACCATCCGGAGTACTCGACGAAGTACAGGGCTCCGTCCGGACCCTCCTTCATCGCCAGCGGGCCACCGGTGAATCCGCGGGCGAAGGGTTCGGTTTTCCCGGCGGTGTTGTCCGCCGGATCGACCGGGGCGAAGCGGATCCATTTGCGGGTGAAGTCGCCGTAGAACATGCCGCCGTGAAAACGGGTGGGGAAGTTGGTCATGCCGGGTACCGGACGATACAGGGGACCGCTGGTCGCATTGGCCCCGGTATCGTGCTCCCAATAAATCCACGGCGGCACGGCGTCGGGCAGCGGACAGTCCCCGCCGTAGGTTCCACGGTTTGGACCGATGCAGCGCGGCCAACCGTAGTTGCCGCCCGGCCGGATCCAGTTGATTTCCTCGAAGTCCTCCTTCCGGTCATAGCCAACCTCGCCCACGTAGACGCGTCCGGTGGGCCCATCGAGATTCATCGAGTACGGATTCCGGTGTCCGTAGGAATACACCGCCGGATGCGCGCCGGCACGGGTGCGGAACGGATTGTCCTCCGGAATGGAACCATCGAGATTGAGGCGGAGAACCTTGCCACGGAGATCGGACAATACCTGCGGCGGGTTCAGTGGATCCTGGTAAAACTTCCCCGTGTCACTCGAGACATTGTTGTCGCCCACCGTGACCCAGAGCTTTCCGTCGAACGGATTGTACTCCACCGCGCCCCCCTGGTGAAACCCCTTGGTGGAGGGGATCTCCAGCAAAACCTTCTCCGATCCCGGCACCAGTCCGGTCGCCCGGACCGGGCTATCCACCGTGAAACGGGAGACGCGATTGGACCAAGTCTGCGACTCGGGCGTCGGAGCGTAGTGCAGGTAGAGGTAGCCGTTGAACGGCAAAGAGCAGGTTTTCCGAGGGAGATTTTCTAAGTTTTCTCAGCAAAAGCAAGAAACCTTGCCTAACCAGCCCCTACCCTCTTTCCGCCATTCCCAACCGTTTCCCTCTCAGTTTCCCTCTCAGTTGAGATTGTCGGAGTGGGCACGCTGAAGGCCATCCGGATGCATCGGCTCGTGCGTAGCAATTGGGTTCGTCCACAAAGCCGTTCCGTCTCTCATTCGGAGACATACTACCCGAGGCGCTTGGCTGGCGTGGCCTGCCAGCACGATGGAACCGTCGCGCAGCAGAACTGGGGATGCGTTGCCCTCGATCACAGGCACACGCCAAAGGAGGTCCTTGGCCAGGTGGAAGCTCTTGGGTAGGGACCGGGTCCAAGCTATCCCTTGGGCGTTGAACCCCCGGAATTGTGACCAACCGGAGGCGGGGTCGCTGGAAGTTCGTGATCCTTGCGCGGATACCGAACAGCGCAGAGCAAACAATGCCATGCAGAATGCGGTTTGGAAACGGGTGCTCACGGCGGGAAGGATGAGGCTGGATGTATTGGTTTCAAGAGGGGGATGGGAATGGTCTCAAAACTCAAGAAACCACCGCCAGTGCCTACAATGGACAGAAGGGGTGTAGCCCTGTGTGGCCCTGCCACCGAGTAGGCGTCACAGTTTCAACAGTCGCCGGACCTCCTTTTCCAGCACGTCGCCATGGGCGTCCGAGGTGACGATCCGGCCGGTCTGATCCAAGAGATACATGGCCGGAATTGCGCTGACCCCAAACTTCTTCCGAAACTCGTTCTCCCAGGTTTGGCCGTCAAAATACTGCGGCCAAGGCAGCTTCTGCTTGGCAACGAACCGCTCCAATATGCCGCGGGCGGCCTTGAGCTTGGAGTTCCGTTCGTCGGGGGTGTCTTTCGGATCCAACCCGGCATCCTCCTGCGTGATGCCCACGACCTCAAAACCGTGTGGCTGGAATTTCTCGTAGACCCTTTTCACGTTGGGCAGTTCTTCCACGCACGGGCCGCACCAGGTGGCCCAGAAGTCCAGGAGGACAACTTTCCCGCGCAGGGCCGTGAGATCGACGGCCCGGCCGTCGATGGCCGTGAAGGTTAGTTCGAGTGGTTTCTGCGCCAACTCCCAGAAGGTGACCTTGGACCTCGCGGCTTCGGCGAGGCGTGTGTAGGGGCTGTCCAGGAAATGGATGAACTCGGCTTTGACGTTGGCAAATCCGCGGCGTTCCACCAGCGGCGCGTAGTATGCCAGCAGGTATTCGCCGGCGCGCGCATTGGGTTGTTTTCGGCCAAAATCCAGCGTAAGCGTCACCGGCTTCCGGCCATACTCGCGGATCTCAAACGCCTCGGCGAAGCGGACCTTTTCCGCGCGCGCGGCCAA
>JBDKKE010000626.1:0-3034 GCA_039796255.1 Verrucomicrobiota bacterium
GCGCATCCACTTCGGCGGCCGGTAGACCATGAGCGCCCGCCAGTAGATAATTGCCGGAATCGCAGAAGAACCAGGATCCTCCGTAACAGTAAGTGCCATTGTGACCGGGTAACAATGAACCGTCAGCCGCGGAAATCACCCGCAGGCCGTAGGGGGACTTGACCTTTTCGGACGTTCGATAATGCGTCAGCACCTGCTCATCGGTCAGCACCTTGCGGCCGAAGACCGCGTACGTAAGCGTGGCGCCGTACAACGTGTCCTGACCGAGAGTCCCAGACTGCTTGAGACTGGTCGGCATGAAGCCGAGCTTCGCATTGAAAATCCGTTGGTAAGCGGCGATGGCTCGCTCGATGTCTTCGTCCCGGCAGGGGAGTCCGAGTTCCTTCGCCGCCATTAACGCGCCGCAGTGAAACCCCTGGTTGCTGGCGGGGCAGTCGTCATCGTCATACTGCAGGACATCCATGTAGGTCTTCCAGCCCTTCGGATGCGGCGCGCCGGGCAAGGGCGGCGGAATATAGAATCCGTCGCGTTCGTGTTCACGGATGAAGTCATAAGCCTTCTGCACCAGCGGCTCGTTGATCCGACCGCCGGCGCGCTTGGCCAACGCGGCCCAGATCAGGTAGTACTGGGCGTTCTCCTCGTAGTCCATGCGATGCCAGAAGACCGCGCGATACGCTTCAATCATCGCCTCGGGATCGTTCAATCCCAGCGCGGAGTAGATCCCCGTGCTGACCCATTGCTTCCAGCCATAGGTCATCCCCGAGATGAAAATGTATTTGCCGTCGCGTGGAACATCGTTTTCGTCCCGCATCAGATTGCGACGCAACAGGTATAGGGAAGTGTTGCGCAGGATGGCTTCCAAAGCCGAGGAATTCCAGCCTTTGGCATTGGCGACGGCGACTTGAAAGGCGACCTGCGCGTCGTAATGACTGCGTGCCGGACTGGCGAACACCCACGTCGTGAAGCGGCGGGTCTCTCCGGCGGCGAGCGTCTGCCACCCGTCCATCCGGTATTGATAGGTATCCCGCGCGTCCTCGGGCGGCTTGATCACCATCTGAAACGGGTCGCCACCATCACCGGTCATGACCGCCAGCCGACGACCGGGCGGATCGACCAACACCTGGCAGCGGTTTTCCCACAGGCCGGGTGTGTCCGCAACGATGCCATACACTCGATCGGACGTCCGCAGCATGGCCACGGGAAATGTCTGGTTGCTGCGTTCGCGCACCCCGGTGTGGTAGAGAATCCTGTCTTTTTCGGCCCGCGTGTACGAAGCCAGCTCGCCTTCAAGCGTCGATTCGAAAGGGAATGTCACGGTAAATCGTTGGGCCGCCTTTGCCGTGACTTCCAACGTCCGCTCGACCAGTGACGGATTCTTCTGAGTGATCCGCAGCCGGAATGTCAGCTCGCCGATCGTCACTGGCCCGAGTTCAATGGCCCCATCACGCTGTGTTTGCGTGCGGAACAGAACAGGGACACTCGCAGCTCCTGGCAACAGCAGTTCCACGCCAGCAGGCGCGACATCCGAGGAGCGTCCAACAAGAGTCTCGCCCGAGCGATAGTCGATGCCAATAACACCATCCCGGTCGATGACGACGGGGCGCACCTCGACAACTTCCGCACTCGCGGAAGCGCCCCCCAGCAACAAGAGAGTCGCAGCAACGCAGGCAGTGGTTGTCATCAACCAGCTGCGGCGGGAGTTCATGAATTCAGGTTGGGGCATCTTGTTCACCGGGTTGTTTGAACTGCGGCTGTAGCCGTTCACGGCCCGGCCACGCCGAGCAACGAGCAAACAGCACAAGCGTTAGAGTAGCTACGTTTGTGAGGATTGCAAGCAAATTTACCCCCCCCAAGAATTTCTTGGAAATCGGGCCAGAAATCCCTCGCCGGTGAGTAGATATGGGCCGAATTGGGCTCCCGAGCAAGCGTGCCCCCGGCCAGAATTTGCCGATCAGGCGGCCGCCAGTTCGGCCTGTGCAGGCAGCAGAGAAGGGGCAGCGGAACCATCGAGCCGCGCCTGGCAACACGCCGTCAGCAACTCCAACACGTTGCGGTTCTGTTGCCGGGCGGTCGCCACGACGCTGAGCATCCGCTCGACGAATCGGCTGCCCGCTTCGCTGTCGGTTCCGCTACTCTTGTTCGTTCTGAAGGTTCACCACAGGATGTTTCACGAGCCGTGTTATTTCTGATCCAAAGTGAATTTATTACTGGAATTGAATTACCTGTTGATGGCGGAAGAACCATTTGGGCAAATGGGAGATAATCTATTTCATCCAGAGTTTTCGATCCAAACTACGATAACTGATAGCTTCGATAAGGTGTGGGGCAAGAATTTCGCTTGCTTCTTCTAGGTCTGCAATTGTGCGGGCCATGCGTAAAATCCGATCGTGAGCCCTAGCAGAAAGGCCAAGTTTTTCCATTGCGATTTGTAGTAATGATTTGCTTTCCTTGTTGAGAACGCAATGCTTTCGAACTTGTTTAGAATTCATTCTGCTATTCAGCATAAAATTTGATTTCCCAAATCTTAGGCTCTGTTTTTCTCTGGCCAAGTTGACCTGTTCACGCATGAGAGTGCTTGATGTTCCGTCAGATAAAGCTGTAAGTTCTTGAAATGGGACAGCGGGTACTTCGATGTGGAGATCGATTCGGTCTAAAAGCGGCCCGCTGATTTTACCCATGTATTTTTCAATTGCAGCGGGATAGCATTTGCAAGGGTGCTTGGTGTCCCCCAAATACCCACATGGGCACGGATTCATCGAAGCAACGAGTACAAACCTTGCAGGGAAAGTTGTGGATTGCAGGGCTCTCGAAATGGTTACCTGCCCTTCTTCTAATGGTTGCCTTAAAACTTCAAGGCTCCGCCTGTTGAATTCAGGTAATTCATCCAGAAATAAAATTCCATGATGGGCAAGGCTGATTTCACCTGGAGCAGGGGTTTTGCCACCTCCCACCATTCCGGCATCGCTAATGGTGTGATGAGGGGATCGAAAGGGCCTTGTGGTAAGTAAAGATTGATCTGAATTAAGTCTGCCTA
>JBDKKE010000627.1:0-4292 GCA_039796255.1 Verrucomicrobiota bacterium
AACAACTGCGCAAGCCCGACTGGAATCCGCCCTCGTGGATTTTTGCTCCGGTGTGGAGCGCGCTGTACACGATGATGGCGGTCGCGGCCTGGCTGGTGTGGAGACGAGGCGGATGGCGTGAACAGCGAGGGCCGCTGGGATGTTTCCTGCTCCAATGGTTCTTGAACGCACTCTGGACGCCGCTGTTCTTTGGACTCCATCTCCCCGGCATTGCCCTTGTGGAAATCCTCATGCTTTGGGGGGCGCTCGTCGTGACCGCGGTCTGCTTCTGGCGGGTGCGTCCGGTCGCCGGTGTTCTCCTGCTGCCCTATCTCGCCTGGGTGAGCTTCGCCGCCTTCCTCAATTTCACCCTGTGGCGCCTCAACTCCTGATCCCCGTGTTCCGATGAGTCCGCGGTTGTCCTCGGTTCTCGACCTTTCCCGCTGGATGGCGGCATTGGTGGTGGTGGGCGGACACACCGCGCATTTCGTCCTGGCGCACGTGGGAACGCTGCAGGATCGGCCGCTGTGGCTGTCGGCGATCTACGTCGTGAGGAACTGCCATCTGCAGGCGGTGTGGGTGTTCTTTGTCCTGAGCGGATATCTGGTGGGTGGCCAGGTGCTGTCCCGCCAGCGCGAAGGCCGGTTCGAATTTCTGCCCTACCTCGTGAACCGGGTGTCTCGCATCTATCCGGTGCTGATCGCCGCCCTGATGCTCGGGGCGGCCTGCGATCTGGCCGGACTCCACTGGTTCAACGGGGAGGGCGTGTATGAGGACCGTCAGAACGTTCCTGACTTCGAACACACGCATGTTCGCAGTCAGTTGAGCTGGGGTGTGGCGTTCTGGAATCTGCTCAACGGCCAGACGGTCGTGGCCCCCGTGTTGGGGAGCAATCTGCCGCTCTGGAGCCTCGCCAACGAATTCTGGTATTATCTGTTGTTTCCCGCTCTGGCGCTGTGCGTGGCGTCGGCCACCGCCCTGCGGACCCGCATGGCCGCCCTGCTGTTCCTCGCCGCCGCCCTACTTCTGTTGCCCCGGGGTCTGCTCGCTCTTGGACTGGTCTGGATGCTTGGCGCCTTCGCCTCCCAATGGCGCCGGCCCCTTCCGTTGCCCCTCCCGGTCCCGCTCGCCCTCGCGGCATTCGGGGGTGCGGTGCTGTCCAATGCCAGCGGGGTGACGCCACGCGTGCTTCAGCGACTGCTTCCCGGATCGCTGATCCTGACTGCGTCCGCCCTGGTGGTGGGCTTTGCCTTCGCGCTGGTGCTGCTGGCGGTGCGGTCCTCCCCATCCGACGCCCCGTTGCCCGGCGAACGCGGTCACCGCTGGCTGGCCGATTTTTCCTACAGTGTCTACCTGGGACATTATCCGTTGCTGGTCCTGCTGCTGGCGGCCTTCCAGAGCCGTTTCGGATGGGGCATTCAGGCGGAGGCTGGACCCGCCGCGTTCCTGCTCATTCTCGGGCTGATCCCCATCCTCTACACTTACGCCTTTGGCCTGTCCCTGTTCACCGAACGGCAGACCCCGCGTTTACGGCGCTGGCTGATGGGTCTGCTGCCCGTGCCGAACAGCAGGGGGCGAGCAGATTCCGTTTCGATCCCGTGACTGGACGCCCCGCGTCCACCGGGCCATGGGTGCCCCGGTAAACGCCGCCACTTGCCAGCGGCGGCCCGACACCCTACCCCTGCGCGCCGACGTTCTCATGAAGCGATTTCTCCGTCCTGATTGGTTTCTCTATCTTTGGACCCTCCTGCTTGGGGGACTACTGGCAGGAGCCCTGTTGGCCCAGGTCCCGACCGCAGTCGGCAGCGCGGGCGGCACCAATACGGTCGCAGGCACCAACGCGCCGACTCCCGCAATCACCTATCCCGGGGTGCTCAACGAATCCCAGAAAGCCTTCATCAGTGAGAACCGCTCCCTGCTGACCTTCGGACTGGACGGTCTGCCTGTCCTCCAGACGCAGGTGTTTCACCGCCCGCTCTGGCAGTACCTGGCCACCCTGCTGTACGTGGTGATCGCGCTGCAGGTCGCACGGCTGGTGGACTGGATCATCCACAGCCGTCTCAAAATCCTGGCGGCGCGCACCAAGACCGAGTGGGACGACATCCTGCTCAACCTCGTGGACGGCCCGGTCAAGGTGATCGTCTTCGTGCTGCTGCTCAACGTAGGCCTGCAGCTCTTCGATTGGCCTGCGGTGGCGGAACTCTGGTTCGAACGGCTTACCGTGGTCGCCGTTGGATTCTCGGTGGTGATGGTGGTGCTGAAAGTGGTGGATGCCGCGGTTGGGCTCTGGCGGCGGACGCTTCCCGAGGATGGCGACCGCGCCTTCAACGACCACTTCCTGATGCTGGTGGGCAAGGCTGCCAAGATCGTGATCGGCATCATTGCCGCGTTCTCCGTCCTCGGACACCTGGGATTCGACATCCGCACCGCCCTGGCCTCCGTCTCCGTGCTCGGACTCGCCGTGGGACTCGCGGCACAGGACACCGTGGGCAATCTGTTTGGTGCGGTCTCGGTGTTTCTCGACAAGCCCTTCAAGATTGGCGAGCGGGTGCGCATCGGGGAAGTGGACGGCATCATTGAGGAGATGGGGCTTCGCTCCACGCGAATCCGGAATCTGGACGGTTTTTTGGTGACGGTCCCCAACAAGGAGGTGGGCAACGCCCGCATCGTCAACATCAGCCGACGGCCGACCATCCGGGCCTGTTTCGGCATCGGACTCACCTACGACACCCCCGCGGCACGGGTAAAACGGGCCGCGGAGTTGCTGGAGGAAATCCTGAAGAACGATCCGGACACCCATGACTTCATGGTCCATTTCAACCGGTTCGGCGATTTTTCACTGAACCTTGATGTGGTGTACTGGTGCCGGAAGAATGACTTCCGCGAATTCACCCAGATCTTTCAGCGCATCAACCTGACCATCAAGGAACGGTTCGATGCGGAGGGACTCAGCTTCGCCTTCCCGACCCAGACCATTCAGGTCGAGAATCCGCGTCCCAGTCTGGCGACAGTCCCCAATCGGCCGGCAACAACGCGTTGACATCCCTGTCTCTGCCGATACGGTCCCCCCTCCAATTTAGTCAAGAGTTATGCCGAACACGAAGTCCGCTGAAAAACGCTCGCGCTCCAGCGCCCGCAAGGCCGCCCGCAATCAGGCCGTCACCTCCCGTCTCAAGACTCTGGAGAAGAAGTTCCAGACCCTGGTGAAGGGTGGCAAGCTGGAGGACGCCAAGACCGCCCTCCGCGCCTCGGAGTCCGCCTACGGCAAGGGCGTCAAGGCCGGCACAGTCAAGGCCAACACCGCCTCCCGGAAGCGCTCGCGGCTTCAGTTGCAGTTGAACAAGGCTGCCAAGGCCGCCAAGGCCAAGCCCGCCGCCTAGTCGGCTCCGGCCCACCGGAATCTTCCGCAGACCCACAGCACGGCGTCCCCCATCCCCGGGGACGCCGTTTGTTTTTCCCCGAAGGACAGTGGTTCCGTCGGGCAGCCCGCGGGGGCCGAGCGACATCGGCAGTGGGGGGCTAATGGGGACTTCTCCCCGTGAGTTCCTACTTCATGCCGGCCCAGGGAGTGATGGCGTTGAGGGCGGGGACAATCTTTCGCCGCAGTTCCAGGAAATCGATTTCGCCCGTTGCGCGGTACAGGATTCCGCCATCGGGCCCCACCAGCAGGGTGTGCGGCAGTGCCCCGTTCCAGTCCGGATCCAGTGCCTCGATGAGGGGATACTTCTCCGCGGTGGCGAAGATCAGATTTCGCGTGGAGGCAGAGTGCTTCTGGAGAAACTTCAGCACCTGGGGCTGATCCTCCGGATCCTGGGCGGCAACGGTCACCAGTTCGAAGTCCCGGTGACGGAAGCGCAGGTTGGTCTCAATCAGTTCATCGAACTCCGAAACACACGGGCCGCACCAGGTCGCCCAAACGTTGATCAGGCGCACCTTGCCCGATTTGGTTTCCCTCAGGGCCTTCAGGGCGACTGCATCCGCAGTGCCCAGTGCCACCGGCTCTTTGGCGACCTTCTCTCGCCAGCGGTGGTTGGCCTCCGTTTTGTCCGCCCACTTCGTTGAACAGCCAAAGACCCGCGTCTCGCGCACCGCGGGCGTCTTTCCTGCCAGCAGGGCGTCGATGGCGTTGCGGGCGTCGCGAACCTGGATGCGGTCCTCACGCTCCGAATCGTCAATGCGACCGACATACTGCAGCGTTCGCGCGGCGTCGAAAATGAAGACATGCGGGGTGGTGGTGGGACCGTATCGCTTCGATACCTCTTCCGAGTCGCCATCGAAAAGATAGGGGAAGTTAAAGCGGGCATCGCGGGCCC
>JBDKKE010000628.1:0-12770 GCA_039796255.1 Verrucomicrobiota bacterium
CGGGAACTCCAGGTGTTGGAGGAGACGGTGAACCAGGCGCAAAGCAGCAATCTGGTCCAAGCCCAGCGGGACTATGCGGCCAACAACTCCCTCCAACTCGGCCTGCCCATGGCGTTCGATCTCGCGGATCGGCCGGAATCCACCTACGACACCGACGTGGCGGCGCGGCAGGTCGTCCAGTTGAACCGCGCCCAGGCGGTGGCCGTGTCGCGTGTCACTCCCCTCCGCGTCAGCCTGCCCACCCGCGGACTGCGCCACACCTTCGTCCAGGTGCTGCAGACCGAGGTGGACCGGCCATTAACGGTGTCCTTTGACACCCGGAATGAACGGGAAACCAGTTGGTTCAAGACCGGACTGCTCTGGGCCGGAGGCTTCCTTGGACTCTGGCTGCTGGCCTTCCTTTCCACCACCCTCCGCCCCGCGAAATCGGAATAGGGACAATCCAAATAGCCCCATCGGAATTATCGCTACGCGCGTTGGGCGGCGATCTCTCAACCCGGCCCCTACGCGCACCGCTCCTGCGACTTCATGTTGGGGACCCGCGCGGATCAGGGAACCAACTGGAGGCAGATCAGTTCCTTGCTGTCGCGCAGGTAGAGGCGGCCGTCGGCATACGCGGGATTGCACCAATTGGATCCGCAAGCCTGGGTCCGACCCAGTTCACGAAATCCCGCGGGATCCGCCGCCACCAACACCAGCTCTCCGGTTTCGGTGAGCGCCAGCAGGTTCTTCCCGACGGCGACGAGGGCGAGGTGGGATTTCTCCGCCGACTGGGTGGCGAATCCGCCCTGCGACCACTTCACCGCGCCGGTCCGGGTGTCGACGCAGAACAGGTTCCGCTCAGAGCCCAATCCGTAAAGGTAATCGCCCACGGCGACCGGGCTGGAGAAGTTCACGAGGATTTCCTTGGTCTGCCAGGCGGTCGGAGCCTCCCACCGTCCCGTGGTCGAATCCAGGGCAGGGGCCACGCCGATCAGGCATTCCTCCTTGGACGCCACCATCGCGATTCCGCCTACCACGACCGGCGTCATGACGTGTCTTCCGTATGTGGTGGTGATCGGTACCCGCCACAACAGGCCGCCGTCGTCGAGATTGAGTCCAATCAATCCCTCCACGGTGAACGCCACCACCTGCCGGATCGGCGATCCGGGGAAACTGGCCACGATCGGGGCCGCATTGGCGGCGCGATCCTTTTGGGATTTCCACCGCACTTTGCCATCGCGCTTGTCAAAGCTCACCACGCCGGCGGCATGGGTGTCGCCAACGAGCGCGATCAGTTGGTCGCCCTCGATCCAGGGGGATGCAGTGAAGCCGTGTCGCTGCGCCCCCTTGTGGACCCCGGACTCGGCGGGGGCGCCGGACTGGAAATCGCGGAGGAAGTTCACCCGCCATCGCACCGTGCCATCGCCAGTCCCCAGGCATTGGAGTTCGCCCCGGCAGGACTGGACATACATTCGGTCACCATCCACCAGCGGGGTACACCGTGGCCCGGGCGCGGTTTGTCCATTCTTGAAGCCGTCATCGAGTGTCACGCTCCACGCCTCCTTGGCTGTATCGCGGTCAATGGCATGGACCGTCTCGCGCGTATCCTGGGCGTCCAGGTAGTACACACGGGACCCGGCGACGACGGGCGACGCGAGGCCATCCCCAATTTTTAGGCGCCAGACGCGACGCGGTTCGGCTGGCAGGTGTTCGAGCGTCGGGGTTCCCAGGGCGCTGTGGCCATTGCGGATGGGTCCGCGCCATCCTGGCCAGTCCGCTGCCCTTCCATCGATGAATGCCGTGATCAACCCGAGCAGGCCTGCGAGCACCAAGGCGGCGTGGGATCCGGGGACATGGCGGTGGGGCTGAGGCAGAACGCCGTGTGCGTGGCTTCGGAGACAGGCGGAGAACATGGAGCGAATTGTGGGGGAGCCGGACAGAGCGACTCTGAGACGAACCGAGACCAATGCGGAACTGGCCGTCTTGCAAGTGGTAAGCGCTGGATGGGGCCGCGCCGGTTACTGCTGGGGTTCTGCCCCCATGCGGACCGAAAGGCGGGAGTGGGGAATCAGTGAGGGCCGAGTAATCAGGGACAGGACATCTGTCGGCAGATAGATGTCCTGTCCCCTTTGGTTTTCCGACCTGCGCCGCCCCAAAGGGCATCCGGAGATCCCGGGCACGTCGTGCTGCGGGGCATAAATCACTGCCTTCGATGATGCCCCAATTGACCTACGCTGCCGCAAAGGGGCATCCGGAGATTCTGGTCAAGTCGAGCCGGAGGGACAAAAATCACCGCCTTTGACGGCGCCCCGCTGAAGCAATTGTCAATAAAACAGATCTGACCCCATTGCCTCACTGGTCAGTCCCTGCGCATGCAGGGCCTCGTGGGTCGGTTGCGGTTCGGCACGGATCCGCTGGCTTCGTCGGCCTTTGTCCGGGTCGTGCCGGAATCGCTCACCGGAGGGCTGGGGACGGAAACGCTGAGCCGTGCCCGAGGCACGGCTGGCAGGGTCATCCTGCTGGGCACCGAACCGCTGGTGGAGGCGATGGTGGATCGCACCGGGCGCCTGTATGGGCTGCCCGGAATCCGGTATCGGATCGAAACCAAGCCCGTGCTGGATGGCGCGGGTTGGCTGCCATGGCGCGAGGAGCTCCTCCAGGGTTCCATCGGCATCCTCCCCGAGGTGCCCGCGGGAGACCGGTTCGTGCGAGCGATCCGACTGCCCTAGCGGTCCACCCGGTTGGCAGGAACCACCCCCCGCGCACATCGGCGCGGGGGGTCTTGTCCCGGACGGGTTTCCGTGGTCGGGTAGGGAAGGTACGGGACGAACTCATGGACATCGGACGACTCAGGGTGGGCGGCGGTTGGATGGGGGCGATGCTGGCAGCATGGCTGCTGGTTGTCGGCGGCCAGGGAAGGGCTTGGAGCGAAGATGTCCCGGAGGGCGCGGTCGTGCCGCGTGAGTTGTCGGCGATGCTGTTCGTGGACGTCGGGAATCCGGATTGTGCCGGTCTGGTGGAAGAGTTGGAGGCCTTCGCAAAGGCGCGTGGACTGCGGCTGGAGGTTTCGGTGAAGCACGCACCAGCGGTGGTTGAACGGATCGAGGCGCATGAGGCGCTCGAGGCGGCCCGGGAGGCGGGGAAGTTCCGTGAGATGCTGGCGGCGTTGTTCCGGAATCCGGGCGTGCGCGGGAGCGGCCTGGTCCGGTTGGCGGGGGAGTTGGGCCTGGACGCGTCCGGATTTGAGCTGGCGATGGACAACCGGATGCATCGACGCACCGTGATGCGGGATCTGGCGGAGGCCAGGGGTCTGGGGGTAAAGTCGGCACCGGTCCTCTTTGCCAACGGAGCGAGGATGGAGGGTGGGGAGGCCATCCGGAAGGCGTTGCGGACGCCGTTGCCAAAGCCACCGCCCTCGTGGGCGGAGATGCCGGTGGAGATCCTGGATCTTGACCTTCGGACGGCACCCGCCCGTGGTCCGGTGGAGGCACCCGTGACGATCATTGAGTTCACGGACTTCCGGTGCGGGTTCTGCCGCATCCATTCCCGGACCTTGTCGGAACTGGAGGCGGCGTTTCCCGGAAAGGTGCGTCGGGTGTTCAAGAACTATCCCTTGTCGCGGGAGCCGGAGGCGATGCTGCCGCATCTGGCCGGAATGGCGGCTGTGGACCAAGGAAAGTTCTGGGAACTTCACCATTCGATCATGAACCGGCCGGTGGAAGGGGAGGAAGACCTGCTCGGGCGTGCGGCGCAGCTCGGGATGGATACAAACCGGCTGGCGCAGCGGTGGGCGGAAGCAGGCGTCGCGGCGCGGGTTGATCGCGACGGGCAGGAAGGGCAGGGGTTGGGGATCCAGGCGACCCCGACGACGTTCATCAACGGGCGTCGGGTGACGGGACGGCATTCGATCGAGACCTTGAAGGGATATGTGCGCGGAGCACTGGGATTGGGGTCGGAGGTGGGGACGGCAGGGGTGTCGGGACTGGAGCCGGACAGCACGAGCCTGGGCCCGAAGGATGGGGCGGTGTATGTCGAGTTGTTCGTGGATCTCACGGAGAAGGGGAGCAAACACTTGCTGGAGCGGGTGCGGGCGTTTGCTCGGGAGCGGCCGTCGGTCCGGGTGGAGTTCCGGAGCGTGGTCCGGACGAACGTGCCGGGGTCAGTGATTTCGCAGGAGTTGGCGCTGGCGGCGGCCGAGCAGGGGCGTTTCTGGGAGTGGTGCGGGGTGCTGGCGCGGGAGGAGGGTGTGCCGGAACCAACGCGGTGGGTCGAACTGGCGCGGGGGATGGGAATGGACGTGGTGAAGCTGGAGCAATCGATGCGGGAACATCGGCACCGGTCGCGGATCGAGGCGGATGCGGCGGAAGCGTTGGAGCGCGGGCTTGCGGGGGGGGCAGTGGTGATGAACGGGACCGTGTTCCGGGGCGAGCCGACGCTGGAGAACCTGGCGAGGCACATGGATGAGCATGCGTGCTGCGGGAAGGCGTTGGACTTCGAGAGGCCGAAGGTGTTGCCGGGGAGGTAGGGGAGAGATTCAAGGCTCCCGCTTCCACAGCCTCCTGACGTCGTCTGCTACGTTGCTACGGCGGGAGGGACGGGGACAGAACGGTCTTGCGGGAAGGAGCGGGGAAGTGGGAGGATACGAGTATGGTTGGAATGAACCGGCGGATGTTTCGCGGATGGGTAGCACTGGCACTGGGGTTGGCATGCGGGTGCCTGGGCCGAGGATGGGCGCAGGGATTCCGGATCACCGGGATCGAGTTGAAGGGTGGGCGCATTGCGGTCCGTCATGAGGCGAGCCGCGGGTTCCATCACCTGCTCCAGCGCGTGGACCTGCGGACCGGGGCGCAGACGGTGGTCGGGGTGGGGGCGAGTGTTTCGGGCACAGGGTTGCTGGAGGATGCGAAGCCGCCGGCGGAGACCGGGTACTACCGGGTGACCCGTGTGCCGAACGAGGTGCCGGGCGATTCGGATGGCGACGGGATCGACGACCTGTATGAAGCGACGCGGCCGGGATTCAATCCGCTCGATCCGGGGGATGCGTTGCAGGTTTCCGGTCAGACGGGTCGCACGCGGTTGGAGGATTACCTGAGGGATGAGTCGAACCTCGCGTTGTATCCCTATCTGGTGGGGCGCGGGATCCACGACATAACGGGGCCGGCGGCGGACGGCGGGATGATGGGATACGCGGAGGGCGACCAGCGCTCGGAGGGCCTGCATGATCGGCAGTGGGCGCGGGCATTCATCGCGGCGGGGCGTGGGGATGGGGCCCCGAGGGTGGTGTTCGTGGTGGTGGACGCGGGGCAGGTGTTCCATTCGATCACGCAGGGGGTGCACGAACGGTTGCAGGCGGACGATGAGCTGAAGAAGTTCTACTCGTATGCGAACATCGTGTTGAGCGCGACGCACACGCATGGGGCGGCAGGTGGGCATTCGCATCACGTGTTGTACAACGCGACGATCGGTGGGTTCTCGTGGCAGACGCAGGACGCGTTGGTGCACGGGATCTACATGGCGATCAAGAAGGCGCACCGGAACCTGGCGCCGGGCCGGATCCTGATGACGGAAGGAAAGCTCGAGAACGCGAACGAGAACCGGCAGGTGGACCAATTCCAGCAGAATCCGGAAGTGACCTCGCCGTCGTTGGCGAATCCGTTCGGGAAGGACAATCGCGACACGACCATGTTTTGCCTGCGGTTCGAGCATTCGAACCGGCGGGAGATCGCGATGTTCAATTGGTTCCCGGTGCACGGAGTGTCCTACTCGAAGCAGAACCGCCTTCTGACCGGGGACAACAAGGGCTATGCGGCCTACCTGTTCGAGCAGGCGAAAGGCGCACTCTATCCGGGACATGGGCGATATGCGGAGTCGACGGGATTCGTGGCGGGATTCGCGAATTCGAATCCGGGGGACCTGACGGCGAACCTGCGGAACAGCGAGCCGGGCGGGTGGCCGGAGAACGGGAAGGACGACGAGAAGCGCGCGACGACGATCGGGCTTCGGCAGTACGAGAAGGCGATGGCGCTGTATCAGGGGGAGACGACGCGGGTGCACGGACCGGTGGATCACCGGCACCTGTATGTCGACATGACGTCGGTGGCGGTGAATCCGCCGGAGTTGTTTCCGTACAACCAGCCGGAGGTCGGGTTTCGTGGGGACAAGGAACGGCCGCCGTGGTCGACGTACACCGGGGCCCTGGGTGTGGACTTTGCGCGGGGGACGCTGGATGGGGAGGCCATGTCGCAGGAGTTGATCGATGTGTTCCGGGTGGCGAACGGGATCGTGTTCGATCCGATCACGGACGAGTTCGAGCGCCGGCACTTTCCGAAGGAGGTGCTGTTGACGACGGGGACGACGGCGATCGAGGGGTTGACCTGGACGCCGCAGACCCTGCCGGTGTCGATCCTGCGGATCGGGAACCTTGCGATCCTGGCAGTGCCCGCGGAGTTCACGGGGATTGCTGGATACCGACTGAGGCAGACGGTGGAAGCGATCCTGCCGCCCGGGACGCGGACGGTGCTGGCGGGATTGGCGAACGACTACTCGGGATACGTCACGACATACGAGGAGTACCTGCACGAGACGCGGAGCGCGGCCGGGTTGCCGGTGCAGAGCTATGAGTCGGCGTCGACGCAGTTCGGGGCGTTCACGCTGGCGGCCTACCAGACCAAGTTTTCCGAGATGGCGACGGCGATGGTGAAGGGGAACGGGGTGGCGTCGGTGGCGATGCCGCGGACGCAGGAGCCTGTGGGGATCTTGTTGCGGGCGATCGATCCGATCCTGGACCTGCCGCCGTTGCCGCAGGCGCGCCCGGCGGAGTTGAAGGGGAAGGCGGGGTGTCCGGAAGGGCAGTTCTGGGATGTGGGCACCGGCTATTGCTGGAGTTGCCCGGCGGGCTACAACCGGACGGTCTTCAGCGTGGATGGTGGGGGGTTAGCTTGCGAGCTGCCGGCGCGATCGGAGTTCATCGCGGCGACGAAGCATGGTCAGCCGGGGTGCGGTCCGGGCCAGTTCTTTGACCTGGGGACGGGTTACTGCTGGCAGTGTCCGGCCGGGTACAACCGGACGACCTTTCCGGTGACGGCCGGAAACGCGTGCGAACAACCGGCGCGATCCGAATTCAGCGGGGCAACGCGGCACGGGAATGCGGGGTGTGGCCCGGGCCAGTTCTTCGATCTGTTGACGGGCTATTGCTGGAGTTGTCCGTCGGGTTACGACCGGACGATCTTCAGCGTGGAGGGTGGGACGGCGTGCGAGCGTCCGGCGTACTCCGAGTTCGTGGTGGCGCAGAGCGCGAACGCCACGGGACTTTTCGGGACGGACTGTCCGAGCGGGTACGTGTACGACTTCATCATCCGGAGCTGCTTCCGCTGTCCATCGGGCAGCGCGAAGTTCGTATTCCGGGCGTGGAACGATCCGGCGGGTGCGTGCGAGCGGGTGGTGCCGGCCGCGTATTCGGGTGCGACGAAGTTCAACGGCCTCTGTCCGGCGGGCCAGTTATGGGACATCGGCACCGGCGGGTGCTGGAGTTGTCCTGGGGGGTACAACCGGACGGTGTTTGCGGTCACGGCGGGCAATGCCTGCGAACAGGTGATTCCAGCGGCTTTCTCTGGGGCGACGCGATTCAACGGGCTTTGTCCGCCCGGGCAATTCTGGGATCTGCTGACGGGCGCGTGCTGGAGTTGTCCGTCGAGCTTCGATCGGACGATCTTCCCGGTGACCGGGGGGACGGCCTGCGAACGGGTGATTGCCGCGGTTCTGGCGGCGGCTTCCCGGCATGATCCCTATGCGTGCGACGCGCGGGGAGCGGGGTGGTTCCTGGACATCGGACGGAACGAGTGCTGGTCGTGCAACGGCTGGGTCCGGAACCTGAATCCGGTCACGAGTTCGGAGGCCTGCACGGGGCCGCTGGCGGCGTTCGGGGATCTCGTGATCGATCCGTTGTGGATGCGTCCCGTGGGAGAGCGGGTGTACGGGATTGGACAGCGGGTGCAGGTGAGCTTCTGGGGTGGGCATCCGAAGAATGTGTTCGGGACGGTCGGGGCGCGTCGGGTGGATCAGTTGCCCACGTTTCTGGACGTGCAGCGATGGACGGGGGCGGGGTGGGAGACGGTGCGGACCGATGCGGACTGGGACACGACGTTCCGGTGGGAACGTGTGGGGGTGGCGGCGTCGAGGCTGACGGCTGGGTGGTTGCCGGGCCCGGGGACGGAACCGGGGACCTATCGGATCCTGCACCGAGGAGTTGCGCTGAAGGAGGGAGGGGTGCTGGAACCCTACCTGGGCGAATCCCCGACGTTCGAGGTGCGGCGATGAAGGGCGCGCAAGGGGGGAAGCGGGTGGTTCTGGGGATTGCGGTATTGGCCGGTTGGGGGTGGTTCCGGACAGGGATGTTGGCCCATCCGGGACATGATCCACGTCTGGCACCGGTGCCAACGGAGGCGGTGGCGGTGGTGTTCGCCGACTTCCATGAGCCTGCGTGCGGCAAGGTGAACGCGTTGCTGGACCAGGTGGCGGAGGTCCGGCACCTGCAACTGCAACGGGTGTTCAAGCATGCGCCGGTGAAGCCGGAGGCGTGGCCGGCGCACGAGGCCGTGATGGCGGCGGGGGCCCAGGGAAAGTTCATGGGCATGCACGACGCGCTGTTTGCCCGGAAGCGCGAGGGAGTGGAGGCATTGGAGACGATGGCGCGGGAACTGGGCCTGGACCTGGAACGGTTCTCCCGGGACCTGAACGAGCATCGGTTCGAGCCTGGCGTGCGGCGGGATCTGTTGGAGGCGCGGGCGATCGGGGTGACCACGGTTCCAACCGTGTTCCTCAACGGGGTCCGCCTGGACGGAATTGAGGCACTGGAAGCGTATGTGAAGACCGTCTCGCGGGTGCCGGTCGAGATGCCTGCCGAGCCTCCAAGTCCTGCGAAACCGGCAGGAAAGCCGGTTGACCGGACTTAGTCGTCGCCATTCCAGAGCCTTTCCCAAGGCGATGAGGACATCGCCGCCCCGAAACCATTCCTACCGGGGCAGTGTCAAGATGTGCCCCGTGATGGGGGCGCCTGAAAAACGGAGTTCACATCGGACGGGAAAAAGACAGCCTGCAAATAAGGGGAAGCTGCCAGGGCTGGCGCAAGCGATGGTGGCGACCTCCTTTGCATCGTTCCACCAACTCCGTGTTCCATGAAATCCTCCCTTCTTTGGCGGTCATTCTGCCTTTTTGTGTACCTGTGGTTGGGTGTTCGGTCGCTGGGGCAAGGGTTGCCGGAGGCGACGATCCGGTGGACCGGGGCGGAGGACTTGCTCTGGGCGAATGCGGCGAACTGGTCGCCAGCACGGATTCCAAATGCGGCCGATCACGTGGTGGTGGAGGCGCCGTCCGGGATCTCGATCAATCTCACCGGTACACGTTCGATCGGCAGTCTGCGGCTGGGTACCGAGGTGGGCAGTGGGGTGACGCTGAACGTGCAGGGGACGCTGGTGCTCGCCGCGGGCGGTGAGGTGGGCCGCGGCGGAAGGCTCATTCAGACGGGCAACCTTTCCGGGGCCGCGGTGCAGGTGGCGGGCGAGTATGAGTGGCAGACGGGGCGGATCTACGGATTGCTGCAAATTGCATCCACGGGTCGGTTGCTGTTGCCGGATCAGGCGGGACGGGATCTTTCGAGCGGCAATGGCGGCATTCCTGCGCGGATCGAGAACGAGGGACAGGTGCGGTGGCTATTGATAAGAATTTGGTTTTTAGGCTCCGCAAAAGATGGTTAAATTCTCCGATAAAGGGAGCTTGGCCACCTCCAAACCTTCCTCGGTACCTGTATGAACACCGCCCCTCTCAGCCGCACGCAAACCTCTTCCCCTTCCAAGTATGTGACCTTCACTTTGGGCCAAGAGTCCTATGGACTACCCGTCCTTCACGTTCGTGAAATTATCCGCATCTGCCCAATCACTCCCGTTCCGAATATGCCACCCCATGTTCGCGGAGTGATCAACCTACGCGGAACTGTTATTGCGGTACTCGATCTACGGGCAAAGTTCTCCATGGCACCAGTGCCAGCAGGAGAAAGGGCCTGTATTATTGTTCTGCAACTTGGGCTAAATTCGAGCCGACCGACCTTAATTGGCATCATCGTCGACGCGGTCGAGGAAGTCATTCAGTTGGGTAATTCCGAGATCGAACCGTGCCCTGATTTCGGGGGTTCCACCGCCTCTCAATACATTCTGGGTGTTGCCACCGTTCGGGGCGGGGTCAAAACCCTTTTAGAGATTGAAAAGATCTTTGCTGAGGAGGGCGCGATTTCATGGCAATTACTTGAGCGTCTACCTCCTGCGCAAGAAACACAGCCACAAGCCTTACCTAGAACTTTTTTAGGAGCAGGAGCGAACTCCGCCTCACCTTAAGTCACTTCAGCCTCAAATGAAACTACAGGAACGCGGAAACGCACAGAAAGCAAATAGATGAATGTAAATTCTTGGATAACCTCCGGCTTCTCAGTACAGAGCAAACCAAAAGCGAGATTCCCCATGGCCGGAGATCAAACATTCAAACCAGGTTCAACGGATGGAGAATTTCGCAACTTCTAACCTTCTACGATTTATTTTACGGCATTCTCATGACAACTACTCGCCCCTCCACGAAAGACCATGAAACGAAATCCACTCGTTTCTTAACCTTCACTTTGGGCCAAGAGTCCTATGGACTACCCGTCCTTCACGTTCGTGAAATTATCCGCATCTGCCCAATCACCCCCGTTCCAAATATGCCGCCCCATGTTCGCGGAGTGATCAACCTACGGGGAACTGTCATTGCGGTGCTCGATCTACGGGCAAAGTTCTCCATGGCACCAGTGCCAACTGGAGAAAGAGCCTGCATTATTGTTCTGCAACTTGGTCTCACTTCGAGCCGGCCGACCTTAATTGGCATCATCGTCGACGCGGTCGAGGAAGTCATTCAGTTGGGTAATTCCGAGATCGAACCCTGCCCTGATTTCGGGGGTTCTACCGCCTCTCAATACATTCTCGGTGTTTCCACGCTTCGAGGAGGCGTTAAGACCCTCTTGGAAATTGAAAAGATTTTTGCGGAAGAAGGCACCGTCACTTGGCAACTCCTGGAAAGCCTTCCCGTCAACCAAGAGATTCGGCCAAAAGCCTTTTTAAATGAAGAGGGCAGAGTATTATCGACATTGCCATCTCCTTCATGATTCAGTTCTCCCCTAACCGAAACAACCAAAACTCAGGAAAACAAAAACTATGAAATCAACTTTTTGGACTATCTCCCGCCGTATTATGGCTGGCTTTGCTATATGCGTCCTTATCACCGCAGGCTTAGGGCTATTCGCTATGCGCCAAGTAGAGAGTCTCACCACCAATATCTCAGATCTAAATGATAACGTCATCCCCAGTCTTGTTCTGATATCAGATATTTCGGATGGCTTCCAAGATATCATGGTTATCTTAGAGCAGCTCGACGGAGAAACCTCTGCCGAGCGCATTATCCAGCTGGAAAAAACGAGTGGTGAGCGTAATGCTCTCGTCGAGGATTGCCTAAAGAAGTACGAGCCCCTTGTAATCAGCGAAGAAGATGGCCGTCTCCTCAAGGAAATTAGGCGCACCTACGAGTCTTTCTATGTTGCCAGAAATCGCGCACTCGAGCTTATCAAGCAAAACCAAACAGCCGAAATCAACCAGCAGATGCACTCCATCGTCTCACCATTGTATGAGAAAACAGAGAAAGCCATTGACGAACATACGGAATTCAACATTAAACTTGGTCAGTCACAGGCTACCAAAGGCAAAATGACAGCGAAGGCAACGGATCACTGGCTCAAGGTTTTTCTTCTTTCAGCCTTGCTCGTAGCATCGTTAATCGCTTGGGCAATCTCAAGCACGACCAATCGCGTTCTTCGTGGTCTCGCCATGAGCTTAGATCATGGGGCCTCGCAGACCGCGGCAGCCGCGAGACAAGTATCCGTGGCAAGCCAAAACCTGTCGTCAGGGGCAAGTGAACAGGCCTCATCCGTCGAAGAAACCAGCGCATCGTTAGAAGAGATGACCAGTATGATTCGGGCCACTTCCGAGAATGCCCAAAAAGCAAAGTCGTTAGCCTCCGATTCACGTACTTTTGCTGAGGCTGGTTCCAAAAACATGCACGAGATGATAATTGCCATGTCCGCCATCGACTCCTCAAGCGCCGAAGTAGCGAAAATAGTTAAAGATATTGATGAAATCGCTTTTCAAACCAATATTCTTGCTTTGAATGCCGCTGTCGAAGCCGCTCGGGCTGGGGAAGCTGGCGCGGGATTTGCCGTAGTGGCCGACGAAGTCCGCTCCTTGGCCCAACGCAGTGCCGCCGCTGCCAAAGAAACGGCCAATAAAATCGAAACAGCAATCTCCAATAGCCGCCAAGGCTCCTTGAACTCCTCGAAAGTAGCCGAATCCCTCAAGCAGATATCAGAAAAGGTTACATCAACTGATGCTCTGGTGGGGGATATCTCCACTGCTTCCCGAGAGCAAGCCCAAGGCATCGATCAAATTAATAGTGCTATCGCCCAAATGGAAAAGGTAACTCAAAGTAATGCCTCCAGCGCAGAAGAGAGTGCCAGTGCCGCCGAGGAACTCTCCGCTCAAGCCGAGTCCCTCCAGGAATTAGTTGGGAAACTCCGCCACTTAGTCGGAGGTAAGACAGAAAGCAACAGCACCCAATCCCGATCTTTATCCCATCGTGAAGAGGAAAGGCACCATTCCAATCCTTCCTTTTCGGGAATCACAAAAAACAAAAACCGAACAACTATACCCATGCCGGAG
>JBDKKE010000629.1:0-2524 GCA_039796255.1 Verrucomicrobiota bacterium
GGCAACGGCTGATCGTTCGCGCCGCCGGCAAACACCCGGATATGCGGCGCGCCAAGAATCGCCGCCTTGCGAATCCATTCCTTCACGCTGGCCAAATCAGCCTCCCGCTTCGCACCCGGTGGCAGGCAAAAGTTATTGCCCACCGCCGTTCCGCTGACCGAGACCCCCCTCAGGTGGGCATGGCGTCGCACCTGGGTCAGGAACTCATCCGTCACCCCCGCCGGGAAGTAGTAACTGGTCAGCTCCGCACCGTCGCATCCGTTGGCCGCACAGAAGTCGATGAACTTGAACATGTCCATCCGCGCGGGTGAGCCGTCCTTGGCGGGGGACATGTCGTCCCGAAACGAATAGGCGGCCAGCGCCAGGCGCAGGCGCGGGGGGCCCTGGCGGACAAACGCCTCCACCGCCCCGGTGGGCAATGAAACCGCCGCCGCTGCCGCCGCCACGGCCACTCCGCCGCGCAAAAACTGCCGCCGATCAACACGCGTATTCATGGAAGGACCGCAGTGTGCCCGTGCGACCTCGGAAGCGAAAGCCCGTTCCATGGTGACCACGGATGAATGGAAAAAGGCTGGAGAGTTGAACCACGGATAGCGCGGATGGGCACGGATAACTGCCTAAGGGTGCTGAGGCTTGGTTTCTCGTTATTCCTTACTTTCTTCCGATCCGTGCTATCCGTGCTATCCGTGGTTAAATTCGCTCAGAATTGATCCGTGGAGGGACGCTTCGCGTCTTGGCATCCGGTTTCAGACCGGCACTCTTCGCCCGTGAAAATCACCCGCATTCTGGCGTACCGGGTCGAACTCCCCCTCGCCGAGGGTTCCTACAAGTGGTCGGGCGGAAAGTCCGTAAACGTCTTTGACAGCACCATCGTCCGCATCGAGACGGACTCCGGATTGCACGGGCATGGCGAGGTTTGTCCGCTCGGACCGTTTTACCTTCCGGCCTATGCGGACGGCGTTCGCGCCGGAATCCGCGAACTGGGGCCGCATCTTCTCGGCGAGGATCCCCGGCAGACCGGTCGCATCAACCGTCTCATGGACGCCGCCCTCAAGGGACATCCCTACGTGAAGAGCGGCCTGGACATTGCCTGCTGGGATCTGCTCGGGCAGTCAGCGGGAATGCCGGTGTGCGAACTCCTGGGCGGACGCTTCGGAGACGATGTGACGCTCTATCGGGCCATTTCCCAGGAATCACCCGAGGCGATGGCCGGACGGGTGGCGGGGTACCGCGCCGAGGGTTACCGGCGGTTCCAACTCAAAGTAGGCGGTGATCCCGACGTGGACATCGAGCGCATTCGCGCCGTTGCCGCGCAACTCCAACCCGGGGACCGCCTGGTGGCAGACGCCAATACCGGCTGGCGCCAGCACGAGGCCGTACGCGTGGCCCGGGCGGTGCGCGACGTGGATGTCTATCTGGAGCAGCCCTGCCTGACCTATGAGGAATGCCTGGCCGTTCGCCGATCGACCGATCACCCGTTCATTCTCGACGAGAATGTGGACTCCCTGGAGGTCCTGCTGCGCGCACGCCGGGATCTCGCCTGCGACGCGGTCAACCTCAAGATCAGCAAGCTCGGCGGGCTCACCCGCCTCCGGCAACTCCGCGATCTGTGCGTAGAATTGGGCATTGCCATGACCCTGGAGGATTCCTGGGGCGGCGACATCGCCACCGCCGCCATCGCCCATCTGGCGCAGAGCACACCACCGGACCTTCTGTTCAGCACTACCGACTTCAATAGCTACGTCACCGTCAGTACCGCCGCTGGCGCCCCACAACGCGTTGCGGGACGCATGGCCGCCTCCCGCGAGCCGGGTTTGGGAATTCACCCGCGGATGGACGTTCTCGGAGAACCCGTCCTGGTAGTGGGATGACCCCGGAAGCTCTGCTGTCGACAACTTGCCCCCCAAGCGGCGAGTTTTTTGGCTACTCGGGCGCCAGGGACACCTCCCGCCCACCGTCCGCAGCCGAAGCCAGGCAGGCGTCAAGAATCCGTTGGGTGCGAAGGGATCGTTTGGGCCAGGCGTCGTTGACCACTCCCGTCGCCACCTGCTGCGCGAAGTGGCGGAAGAGGCGCGTCTCCTGCGCGGAAGGATGGTTGTTCCCGTGCTCCGCCACGGCAATCCGGCGGGCATGGGACTCCATGTCGAATCGGCAGCCGCTGATGTGAAACTCGGGGCGGTTCACCTCGAACGCCGTTTCACTTCCCACAAAGGGCAGCACGAAATCCCTGACGTGCAGATGGGCCTGCGAACCACTTACGTTGGCCCACTGTTGATTCTCGGTAACGAACGAATTGTAGAAAGAGGCAGTCACCCCGCCGTCGAAGTGAAGTTCTGCGGAAAACTCGGTCGGGATCGCAGCGGGACTGTCCGGATGTTGGAATGAGGACAGCACCCGGGCGGTAACCTTCCGAGGTAACTGATCTCCCAGCACTTCAAGGGTGAACACGATGGAATACCAACCCAGATCCCCGACGCAGCCCTGGGGCTCCATCGCGCTGTGGACGCGCATGTTGGCGGAGAAG
>JBDKKE010000630.1:0-4192 GCA_039796255.1 Verrucomicrobiota bacterium
ACCACCCTGAGGCCCCGTCCGCCTCCACACCCGCGCCGCCCTGAGACGGCGGGGCGGCCGACCGCCTCCACGCGGAAAAATCACCCGGTAAGCGGGCAGCGCACGCTTGCCGAAAGGACACCCTGAAAACATAGATCCGCAAGAAATTATGCTCAGTGTTCAGCATGGGACACGTATTCGCATTACCGCATCAACTCGTTCGACGGCAATTGCGGATTCTCAAACTTGCGAGCCTGCTCGACGCCTGTGACCGGCAACGCCCCCGGTTGCAATAATCCGATCTGTACGAGCACCGACGCTTGATCCCAATAGATGCGTTCGCAGGCGATTTTGTCTCCCTCGAACTGCACCACGACCACCATCGGAATTTCAACTTTTCGGTGAGTCGGCTGAATGCCGGGCAGCATCCAATCCATCACGAGATCGTGAGTGAACGCGAACACGAATTCGTCAATCACCCGGTCTTTGCCCACGGTTCGGGAAAGCAACCTCAGAGCGGTATCAGCGGGCATCTTGGGAATGAAGTGCTTCCCGTAGAACTCGATCATTTCGTCTTTGCCACGGCCCCCGGTCATCACGGGAACGTGATTGACGTAATTGTTCGGCGTCATCGTAGCGACGGTCGCTACGGCGTCCTTGGTGGCGAATTCCAGGTCGGTATGCCGCTCCCAGAGACGGATCAGGTCAGATTCGGTCAAAGTGCTACTCATCGTGGCCCTGTCGTGGTTAATGGGTGACTGATTCCTACTCCGGGCAGTGGTCTTTCTTCCAGGCATGCCCCATCGCATCGGCGGCCATGATCGCATCAAGCTGTCATCACGCATCCCGCTGAATGGGTGCAATACAGTACGCCTGAAACCGAGGGAGCCGAATACGTCGCCGTGTGCCTGCCCGCTTTTCGATGGACGCCGCTCATCGAGATTCTTGAAATGTCAACGTGGACGCAAGCTGATCTTGCTGGAGCCAAGTCACGACAGAGGAATGATTTCAGCTTCAGGCAAAGCGGTGTTCATGGGGACTTCGTGAATTGGTGATTGTGAACGTCGATAAAAGGGCCGTCATCCGATCTCAAGCGTCGTAACGCCGAAGATGCGGCGATGGTCCAGTAGTGGCACAGGACCATAATACATTCGCACGCACCCAAAGACTTCTTGCATTCCGTACTTCTCGCATAAGGCGATGGCCGGTGGATTATTGTCCGGCACGTCCAAAAAGATCGGCATCCCTTTGCTGGAAAGTTGGTATGACTGAAGCAGGGCATCAGCAACTTCGATGGAGTCCGCAAACAACGGCCCAATCCTCCATCCGTTTAGGCAGGGACGCATGACGCCAAAACCGAGTAGCTGTCCGTCTTTCACAAACGCCAACGAAACGGCATTTTTTTGTTGTGTCCATTGCACCAGAAATTTTTCTCTACGGACGGGAAAACACCGGCTGTCGTAATCCGCCAGCATCGGAAGACCGACCGAGGCAACGTCCACAATCCGTTCAGATTCAATCAATCCCGACGCAGATTGTGTGAGTTGAAACCGCCGATGGCGAATGAACGGCGTGAATCCCCCTTTCTGATAAAAGGGGACCATTGCATCTACCCCGTCTAGCCCAATGGTTCCACCATCCTTGAGTCGTGACAATAAGCGGTTTCTGCGAGCGAACCACAGCTTCCTTCCCAATCCATTTCCTCGGTGAGCATTGTTGACGATGAAAAGTCCCATGAAGCCAAAATCGTCACCGTGACGGATAATTGCACCGCCGCCGATAAGCTTGTCGTTCTCGGCAATTGCCAGAAAGCCGTCAGGATCAAGGTTCCAGAAGGCTTGAGCATCATTGACGCCGGGGTTCCATCCTTCGTCGCCAGCCCATGCCACGAGTTGTTGAACTTCTTCTGCATTCATCGGGCGAATCATGTCCGCTTCAGGCGAATCGGTATTCATCGTGGCCCTCTGAGAAAGTATTTGTTGCGGTGCAGAAGAGGCTGGATGGAAGTTGGGAGTCTCGAACTGCCGTCAACAAGGCTTCTTCCCGCATACCTGAAAAATTCTCGGCAAGCTCAAAATCGTTTGTGGTTCATCTGCAAAGGAGTTGATCTCGGCGACGACACCACTGATTTCTTCATCGGATGCCAGACCCGCTCCGACGACGGCTTCTCGAATGTGTTCCATGGTCACCGAGGCGATCCGTTTTCCCGGACCTTCCCGATACGACGGTTGAATCACTTCCAACTCAACGTCCGCCAAGCCTGCATCGAGAAACATGCCGAGCAAGCGAGGGCCGATGTTTGGATCGCCGCCTTTGTGACGCACCACGTCCTGATACAAGCTCACATAGCGATCAAAAGCAGGACAGGCGGGGTGGGAAAAGTGGCCGGTGAACTGAATGTCCTCCACGACCACGACGCCGCCCGGCTTTGCCGCTCGAACCATTCCCTCCAGAGCCGTTTCTGGTTCGGGCAAGTGGGTCAGCAAAAAGCGTCCGAAAACAAGGTCGTAGACAGAGCTATCTTCGAGATCCGTGGCACTTCCTGTTCGGAATTCGACATCTAATCCAAGCCGTTGAGCCTCCGAGCGAGCCAACCCCACACATCGCTCGTCGAAATCTATGCCCGTGACCCGGCCCGTTGGTTGTACGGCTTCGGCCATTCGGAATGTAACCGCCCCGGCTCCGCAACCCACGTCCAGACAGTGCAGTCCCGGACGCATACCGGCTCGATCCAGTAGCGGCTTCGTGGTGGGCCATTTCACGGAAGCCAGAAGCCGCAATCTGTCTGCTCCATGATCGCCGCCTCGAAGAACGTAGTCGGTTTGGTCTGGGGAAGTCATCTTTGTGTCTGGTATTGGAAGAAGCCGAATTTCACCTTTGGCAAAAATCTTTCCTACTCCGGGCAGTGGTCTTTCCTCCAGGCTCTTCCCATCGCATCTGCCGCCATGATCGCATCGGCCACCATGTCGGGTCGCACTTCAAACGGCTCGTTGTGAATCGTGTCGTTCTCGGCGGTCGCACGAACGGCGATTTTTTTCAGGTCTTCTTTCGGCAATGTCGTCAAGCCGATCTGTGCCAAGGTGATCGGCAGTCCGACCTCGGTTGCGAACCCCAGCACTCGATGCAGCACCGAACGAGGCTGTCCTTCCAACACAAGCTGCGTCAGCAACCCGAAGGCCACTTTCTCACCATGCAGATAATCATGCGTGGCCTTGGCCGTGGTCAATCCGTTGTGGATAGCATGGGCTGCGGCAAGGCCGGAAGGCTCGAACCCAATTCCGGACAGCAGCGTGTTTGCTTCCACGAGTCGTTCCAGTGCCGGAGTCACGACTTGCGTTTGCACTGACCGGAGAGCATCGGCTCCATCAGCCAGCAAGGTGCGGTAGCAGAGCTTCGCCAATGCCAAGGCACTTTGCGTTGATAAGCCGCCTCGCAGGTTCTTGACGCCACCATCCACACAGGTCTTGGCCTCGAACCAGGTCGCCAACGCATCGCCCATACCCGCCGCCAGGAGCCGAGGCGGACTTTGGGCGATGACCTGGGTATCGACCAGCACCAGATCGGCGTTCTTGCGATGGAAGCGACTCCCCTGAACAACCCCATCGTCCGAGTAAATCACGGACAACGCACTGCATGGCGAATCGCTGGAGGCCACGGTTGGGCAGTTGACGATGGGCAAATTCAGATCGGCGGCGGCGGCACGAGCGGCATCGAGGACTTTGCCGCCACCGGCCCCGATGATGACTTCGGACTTGTACTGCTTGGCGACTTGCTTGATCCGCTCGATTTCGGCCAAGGAGCATTCGCCGCCGAACTCATGAACGGCATACTCAATACCGGCCTCCGCCAAAGTGCATTTCCAAATCTCAGACAATAGACGAATCGGCGAACGACCGCCGACGATCAGTGCCGGACCGCTCAATCCCAGGCTGGTCATCTCCGTTCCCAGAGCGGCGGTAGCGTTCTTGCCTTGCGTGTAGCGACTCGGCGAACAGAAGACGGAGAGCATGGAGCAGTCTTTCGATCAGGTTCAGAACAATGGTGTCGGGAGTAACGGTGGCATCTTCTCCCATTGCTCCATTCGGTGTCTTAAATCGAGTTTATTTGCCTACGGGATCGAAGGGCAACGACGACTTGTGGACACACAACCGGAGCTTGCCGTCCGAACAGCGACGGAACACGAACGTCTTATCCACCATCACTTCTTCGCCCT
>JBDKKE010000631.1:0-6959 GCA_039796255.1 Verrucomicrobiota bacterium
AGGTCGATGACCTGATTGGCGTACATCCAGACCAGCGATCCGCCCGCGTTCCACCACGAGGGCGACTCATGATCGTACTTGAACTGGGTGAGAAAGTTCTGCTGACCGGGGACCTGATCGGCATTGAAGTACCGCCGGTCATCCCCGCTGACGAAGATGTACGCCGAATCGCCATCCGCCGGCAGGCGATAAAACATCAGGTCACCGCCATACTCGAAGAACGCCGCCGGCTGACGGAACTCCCCCAGGTAGGCCAGGGAGGGATTGCTGTTGTATCCGCCGCTGGCCCGCATCGATAGGCTGGAATCCCACAGCAGGAAGGGACTGGGCTCCGCCATTTGCGCCGGAAACTCCACCTGCCCTCCCCGCGCCGACATACCTACCAACGCAGGCAGTGAAGCCAACGCGACCAACCATGGGGAACTCGTGGGGCGATGGATCAAATGAGGTGGACTTCCGAGAACCTTGGAGAGGCTCCCTGTCCCGTGTCAAACAAACCGGCTCCCGCCATCGGGAATTCACCGGAAGGTAGAACGGACTCAAGAACTTCGAAGTCTGTCCATTCTTGAGCCACCCAGGCGCAAAATCGCGAACGCCCGCACCCACCATTGCGCCGCAAGCCACCCGCCTCAAATCACTTGCCCCGACGACCACGACCACCCCGCTCAACTCCAACATCATCCAGCGGGCGTGAATTGCTCAGACTCTTCTGAAGCTCCTTGATCCGCTCCTTCAACTCCGCACGCAGTTGCCGCGTTTGCTGGAGAAACTCGGAACGGTTGGCCTTCAACTGCTCCTTGAGTTGTTCCCGCTCCGTTTTGGACATGCCGTCCGCCCGCTTCCAAAGCGCCCGCTGGCGATCCATGTAGTTCTGGGTCTGCGTGCGAAAGTCCGCCGCCAACCCCTTGACCGCATCGGGAAGTTCCACGTTGGACGGAAGCTTCAGCTCAGGAACTTCCAGCGAAAGCGAGGCAGGCGCAGAAACGGACGGCTTTGCCGCGCCCAACTCGGGCTTCACCGCACCGGCATCCCCTCCGTGCAGCACCCAGGCGGGCACCAAGCCCAGGACCAAAACGGCCACCTGAAAATGCGGATCTAACTTCATGTTTGCTGGATAAAGCCCCTCGCCCACCGGAAATTTATCAAGGCGCTTGAGGTCTGCCACAAAAAATATCCAGCTAGACAGGTGCCAATTGGGATTCTCAGGCGTAATCCTCACTTTGGATCCGCCAATAGGGGCCCTTAGTCACCCCCGCCCGACCCTGAGGATTCCCCTTCCGTCGCGGAAAAATGGGGAAGGCCCTCACTAATCCTCTTTTTGGGGACTTTCCCCCAATCCACCCTCCAAGGACACCCCGCCGGATTTCGGTCCATCCTTCCAACCACCCAGGCGATACCGAAGGTAATCGCGGGAGACTCCGAGTTTGCGGGCAGCCCGGGAAACGTTGCCTTTGGTTTGAGCCAAGGCGAGTTCAATGAGCCGCAAAATGGCTTCCTCGAGGGAAAACCCGGTTTCAGGAAACTGATAGCCGGCGTTGAACCAGTCCCCTCCCGGTTGCCAGGGTTCCGTCGCCGGGCTCGGTTCCGGACTCTTCCCCGCCAGTTTCCCGCCCGTGCCGATCAACTGATCGAGGTTGAGGGTGTCGCCATCCTCAAACACCAGGGCTCGTTCCAGTTCGTGGGACAGTTCACGCACATTTCCCGGCCACCCGTAACCCAGCAGACGGCGGCGGCCCAATTCCGAAACACCGCGGACGGGCAGTCGATGACGGCGTGCCACCCGGGAAATGAGCGCCTCGGTCAGCTGCAGGATGTCCTCGCCCCGCTCCCTGAGTGGCACCAGAACGACCCGGAAGAGGTCCAGTCGGTGGTAAAGGTCCTCGCGAAAGCGCCCCTCCCGAACCAATTCCCGGAGATCCCGATTCGCCGCAGTGATCACCCGGACATCGACCGGAATGTCCCGGTTGCCCCCGACCCGCCGAACCTTTCGGTCCTCCAAAACGGTCAGCAGCTTTGCCTGGAGGGCCAGGCTCAGGGACGCCAGTTCGTCGAGAAACAGGGTGCCGCCGCTGGCCGCCTCAAACAGGCCCATCCGGGCGCTTCGGGCATCGGTGAAGGCCCCCTTCTCGTGTCCGAAGAGTTCGGATTCCGCGAGATTCTCGGGAATCGCCGCGCAGTTGGCCTCCACCAGGGGAGCCGCCGAGCGCGGACCGCGCGTGTGAATCCAGCGGGCAATGGTGGTCTTGCCGGTGCCGGTTTCGCCCTGGATCAGCACCGGGGGCGGTGTGGAACCCGCCGCATGGAGGCGCTGATCCGCCGTCAGGATCCGCTGCAACTGATTCTCCAGTCCCGCCAGGGTCGCTCCGAAGAAGAAGCCCGCTTCCGGAGCCTCCGCCTTGCGATGCTCCGCCGCCCGCACGGCCTGACGCTGCTGCCGCGCCCGGGCGAGGGTCAGGACCAGTGACTCCGGTTCAAACGGCTTGGTCAGATAATCCAGCGCCCCCAGCTTCATCGCCGCCACCGCCCCCGCCACCCCTCCGACCGCCGTCATCACAATGACTCCGGCGGTGCTGCCGAAAACGCCGTCCCGCAGCAGGTCGGTCCCGGTGCCATCCGGAAGATTTACGTCCAGCAGTACGAAATCGAAGCTCAGGTCCGCCGCCAACTGCCGCGCCGCCCGCAGAGAGTCGGCCAGCGAAACGTCCGCGCCCATGGATTCCAGGGTGGCGCCCAGATGTCGCCGCAACAGGGGCTCGTCATCAACCACCAGAATGTTGAAACCCGACAGGGGATCCGATGCCATACGCAGATCATGGCCCCAACCGCTGGCGAATGCCAGCCGGATGCGCCCCGGGAAATTACCCGGAATGTCACGGCCCGATTCGGTATTCGCTTGCCTGCCGCCCACCGCCCGCCTCAACTGAAAGGGTTACCCGCACACGCATCCTCCCGGCCGGGGCCTCTTCCGGTCTTCGCAGTCCCGTGTGCAAAAATGCCTTCGCATCCACATGAACCACGGAACTGTTCCTGCCTCCACGTCCGCTACGTCCTCCGCCTCCTTTCCGTATCCGGGAATTGCCACAATCAGCGATGGCGCGGGGGCGGTCACCTGGGTGGAAACCCACATCACCCAGGGAGCCTGCGCCTACCCCATCACGTCCTCAACCACGATGGGCACCGGGTATCAGACGGAGGTTTCAAACGGTAAAAAAAACCTGTGGGGGGACACACTTCACTTCGTCCAACCGGAGTCCGAACACTCGGCCGCCTCCACCTGCGAGGGCTTCGCGCTCGCCGGCGGACGGGTCACCAATTTCACCTCCGGCCAGGGGCTCGTCCTGATGAAGGAGGTGCTGTACACGATTTCCGGAAAGCGGCTTCCCGCCGTGTTCCACATCGGGGCCCGGGCACTGACCAGCCATTCGCTGAATGTTCATTGCGGACATGATGACGTGATGAGCGTCGCCGATTGCGGATGGGCAATCCTGTTCGGACGCAACGCGCAGGAGGCCGGGGATCTGGCCCTCATCTGCCGCCGGGCGGCCGAGGCCAGCGACACGCCGTTCATGAACGTTCAGGACGGATTTCTCACCACCCATACGATCGAAAACGTCCGGCTCCCCGAGCTGGCGTTCATGAAGGAATTCATCGGCGACCCGAACGAGCGGCTCCGCTGCCTTTTCGATCCGCGCAACGCCCTGATGTCTGGAGTCGTCCAGAACCAGGATGCCTACATGAAGGGCAAAATCGCCCAGCGCGCCTACTACGACCGCGTCCCGTCCGTGATCGAGGAGGCCATGGAGGTCTTTTATCAGAACACCGGACGCCGGTACCGGATGGTGGACACCTACCAGATGGAGGACGCCGAGTACGCCGTGGTCGGCATGGGCGGCATGATGGAGACCGCCAAGGCGGCGGTGGACTACCTCCGCGCCGAACTCGGATTCAAGGTGGGTGTGGTGCACGTCACCTGCTTCGCCCCCTTCCCCGCCACCCAGGTCGTCGCCGCGCTCAAGAACGTCAAAGCCTTCACCGTCATCGAGCGAATGGACAATCCGC
Organism: Verrucomicrobiota bacterium; assembly: GCA_039796255.1. GTDB lineage: Bacteria > Verrucomicrobiota > Verrucomicrobiia > Limisphaerales > UBA9464 > UBA9464. The sequence continues at coordinate 4,060 of JBDKKE010000631.1, forward strand.
TCGCCCAGTCCAATCCGCTCATCCAGGCCATCAAGGCCTCCTTTGCCGATGCGCTCATCGGACTCCGGTATGGATCGCGCGGCGAGGCCTCGTACCCCGAGGTCCACCGTCTGCCGAAGATTTACGCCTGCTCCGCCGGACTTGGTTCGCGGGACGTTCGTGCCGGCCATTTCATCGGCATGACCCGCAACATGCTTTCCGAGCAGCCCCGCGAGTTCTCAGTCGTGGGCATCAAGCACGACCTCGCGCTGCCGGAAGCCGAGGACCCGGACGTCCGTCCCGAGGGGGCATTCTCCATGCGCGGCCATTCGGTCGGCGGCTTCGGATCGGTCACCACCAACAAACTCATCGCCTCGTTCGTCGGCGAACTGTTCAACCTCTATGTCCAGGCCTATCCGAAGTACGGCTCGGAGAAAAAGGGCCTCCCGACGACCTACTATCTGACCGTCGCCCACCATCACGTCCGCTCCCACAGTGAACTGGAGCACGTCGAGTTCATCCCGCTCAACGACGTCAACGCCTTCAACCTCGGCAACCCCCTCGCCGGCATCGCCACTTCCGGAAGCGTCTTCATCCAGAGCCCGCACACCGACCCCGCCAAGGTCTGGGCCGAGATTCCGGCGTACGGGCGCAAGATCATCCGGACCAAGAATCTCCGGGTTTACTATCTGGACACCGTCAAGATCGCCCGCGAGATCGCGACGGATCCGGACCTCCAGCAGCGCATGCAGGGCGTGGTTCTGGTCGGCATCTTCATCAAGGTGACCCCGTTCGCCGCCCGCTCGGGCATGAACGAGGAGACCGTGATGGGCGCCGTTGAGAAGTACATCCGCAAGTACTTCGGCAAGCGCGGCGAGCACGTGGTTCAGGAAAACCTCGCCTGCGTGAAGCAGGGCGTGAAAGACGTGCAAGAGATTCCGTCTGCGGTAATCAACTCCGACGAACAGCCCAGGGACACCGTCCGCGGCGAGGAGGTCGTGTTCACCAAGTAACGCGAAACCTCCCGAGACCGCCTTAACCGCATCAATTCCCGATCCAAAGCCCCCCTTTCCATGAGCAACGCCACTGTTGAGTCCCCCGCCCCGGCACACCGGCTGAACGTCCGTCCGATCGACGACGATGTCCTGAACGTCGCCGACTTCAACGAACGCATCGTCGGCGCCTACAATGACGGCACCGCCGAGATGGGCCTGCCCGCCGATCTGTCCACGGCCCGTTCCCTGATCACCGCCGGATCCGGCCTCCTGCGCGATTTCTCCTACATCGCCCCGGAGATTCCCCTGCTCAACTCCGACAACTGCGTCGCCTGCATGGCCTGCGTCACCGAGTGCCCCGACACGGCGATTCTGGGCAAGGTGGTGCCCAAGGCGCAGTTGGAGGCCGAACTGGAAACCATCGCCGACCCCGTCGAGCGCGAGCACTACCGCCGGCAGTTCGGCAAGACGACCAAGTTCTGGAACGTGTACGAGAAGAAGGGCCAGGAACCCGGCTACTTCGGCATCTTCATCGATCCCACCAAGTGCAAGGGTTGCGCCGAATGCGTTGAGGCCTGCGGCGACCACGGAGCGCTGGCCATGCTTAAGAAGGAGGGCAACGTCCTTCCCCGCTCGCAGAAGACCTTCAATTTCTACCGCAAGCTGCCGGAGACGCCCAAGCAGTACATCAATGAGAAGCTGCTGACCGACATGATGCTGGCCGACCGCTCATTGCTCTATGTCGGCGGCGCCGGCTCCTGCATGGGTTGCGGCGAGGGCACGGCCATCCGCATGATGCTCGCCGCCACCGGATTCGTGCACGGCAAGGAGAACATCGGCATCCTCAACTCCACCGGATGCTCCACCGTTTACGCCTCCACCTACCCGTACAACCCGTACATGGTGCCGTGGTCGAACTCGCTGTTCGAGAACGGCCCGACCTACGCCATGGGCGTGCGTTCGCGGTGGGATCAGATGGGCTGGAAGGACAAGAAGCTCTGGGTGTTCGGCGGCGACGGCGCCATGCTGGACATCGGCTTTCAGGCCCTCAGCCGCATGCTGGCCTCCGGAATGAACATCAAGGTGCTCATTCTCGACACCCAGGTGTACTCGAACACGGGCGGGCAAAGTTCCACCGCCACCTTCATGGGCCAGAACACCAAGTTCTCGGTCCATGGCTCGGCGATTCCGGGCAAGACCGAACGCCGCAAGGAAATCGCCCAGATCGCCATGATGCATCCCAACACCTTCGTCGCGCAGACGAGCTGTGCGATGACCAACCACTTCTACAAGTCCATCATCGCCGCCAACGAGTACGACGGTCCGGCCATCGTGAGCGTCTACACCACCTGCCAACCGGAGCACGGGGTCGGGGACAACATGGCCATGCAGCAGTCGAAGCTCGCCGTGGACACCCGTTCCTTCCCGGTCCTGATGTATGACCCCCGCAGGGGTGAGAAGATCAGCGAGCGCCTCAGCCTCCAGGGCAATCCGGCCACCAACGAGGACTTCTACGTGGAACCAAAGACCGGTGAGATCTACGACTTCGTCATGTTCGCCCGCAGTGAAGGCCGCTTCTCCAAGCACTTCGACAAGGACGGAAAGCCCAGCCCCACCCTGCTCGCCGCCCGCCAGGAACGCCTGGAGAACTGGCACGTCCTTCAGGAGCTGGCCGGCCTGCGCTAGTCGCTGGCCGGACGCTGTCCCGTCAGTGACGGGGAGATCCGATCCTTCCGGAGCCATCCGGAAGGATCTTTTCTTGGGAGGGAATCGTCCTGGCGACGCCGGATCCTCGCAGGTTGAACCAGGAGACGTACTCGCCTACCCCATGAATCCGACATCGGCGTCCTGGAGGGTGCCGAACTGGGTGAGGTTGCCGAAGACGGAGGGAAGATCGGCATCGGTCACTCCCATCCATCGGGCCAG
>JBDKKE010000632.1:0-4368 GCA_039796255.1 Verrucomicrobiota bacterium
CCGTGCCGGGAAAACCGGGGTCAAGGATGGACGGATCCTGTTCACCAATTCCGGATTCGAAGCCGTGGAGGCCGCGCTCAAGACCGTCCGCCTCGCCACGGGACGTCCCGGAGTCATTGCCTTCGAGGGCGGATACCACGGCCTCGGTTACGGCGCGCTCAACGCCACCCACCGTGCCCACTTTCGCACCCCGTTCCGCGATCAACTCGGCGGGTTCAGTACCTTCGTGCCCTGGCCATCCTGCGGCACACCGGACTGCGCCTGCGCCGCGGGGTCCTCCTGCGGAGATCTGAGCCAGATCGAGAGGCACATCCGGACCGCCTTCGCCGAGCGAGCGGTGGGAGCGATCTTGGTGGAACCGGTTCAGGCGCGGGGCGGCATCCGAATTCCCTCGCCCGGGTTCCTCCCACTGCTGCGACGACTGGCAGACGAGCATGGGGCACTGCTGATTGTCGACGAGATCTACACCGGATTCGGGCGCACCGGACGCTGGTTCGCCTGCGAACACACTAGCGTGGTGCCCGATCTGGTCTGCGTGGGCAAAGCGCTCACCGGTGGATTTCCCCTCAGTGCCTGCATCGGCCGGGCCGACCTCATGGAAGCCGCCTGGCCTCCGTCCAACGGGGAGGCCATTCACACCAGCACCTTCCTTGGCCACCCCGTGGGCTGTGCCATGGCTCTGGCGCAGATCCGGCAGATTCAGTCCCGCCGCTTGACCCAGCGGAGTGCGGCGACAGGGGCGCATCTGCTGTCCCTCCTTCACGCCCTGCCGTCCCGCGTCGGACGGTTGGAGCTTTCCGCGCGGGGCCTTGGTTTGATGGCCGGACTCGAACTGCGGAAGCCGAACGGCGGTCCGGCTGGAGCTGAGAGCGTGGCGGTGGTGAAGGGCATGCTGCAGCGCGGATTCCTTCTCCTGCCCGAGGGCGAACACGGCGAGGTCATCGGATTCACCCCGCCGCTGACCATCACCCGGGCGGCGCTGGACCGGACCGTGCGGGCGCTGTCGGCGGTTCTGACGGAGGTGGCTCGATGACCCTCAGCGAAATGCGCCGGTGGATGGATGCACACGGACTGCAGCTCACCCGTTCGCTGGGACAGAATTTCCTCCATGACGGCAACCAACTCCGGCGCATCGCCGCGGCCGCGGAGCTTTCGCCCAGCGACTCCATCCTGGAAATCGGCCCCGGACTCGGTCCGCTCACCGAATTGCTCCTGGCCGGATCGCGCCAGGTGACCGCCGTTGAAGTGGACGCTCGTCTCGTCGCCGCATTGAAGGAGCGGTTTCCCGATCGTCCCGGTTTCGAACTCCTCCATGCCGACGCCCTGGCCTGGCTCCGCGACACCCCGCGGGACTGGTCCCACACCAAGCTGGTGGCCAACCTCCCCTACTCCGTCGGCTCTCCCATCCTGGTTGAACTCGCCCTGGCCCCCCAGCCCCCGGAACGGATGGTGGTGACGCTGCAATGGGAAGTCATCCAACGGCTGATGGCCAAACCGGGCGGGGAACACTACGGATTGCTCTCACTCCTGGCGGGAATTCAGTTCACCGCCGGACCCCACTTCAAAATCCCCCGCGACTGTTTCTTTCCGGCGCCCGATGTGGACTCCGCCTGTCTCACCCTGATTCGCCGTCCCATACCCCTGCTACCCGCCGCGCAGATTCCGACGTTTGTTCGCGTGGTGAAGCAGGCCTTTTCCCAACGCCGGAAGATGATGCGCAAACTCCTCGGCTCAGTCTGGCCTCCTGCTGCGGTGGACGCGGCCATGACTGCGGCGGGAATTCCTCTCGACGCCCGCGCCGAAACCGTGGACATCGTCCGCTTCTCCGAACTGACCCAGCGCCTCTAGCGTAGCGCAGCCCCCAATCGAAGCGGAGGGACAAGTTTCACGAGTCCCCATCCTCTGCCGCCTGGTCTCAGATGACCCAGCGGGGAACGCGGGAAGCCGCACCGCGCCGGAATGCCCCTCGTTCCCGATTCCCCGCCCCAAGCGCCCATCAGAAATGAACTGAGGCGCGGAAAGAACGCGCTCTAACTAGGGCGGCGGAAGAAGCGTCGAATGGCCACCAGATAAGCCGTCATTGGCACAAAAGTGGCGGTCAACATCCATTTCATTCCGTTGTCCGAGAATCCCGGCAAATGACGCATCTGTTCGATCTGCGATGCGGGAAGGCCCATCAATTCGTACATCACGGAAATGTCATTTCGCGCGTAGGTGACGAAGCTCGAAACACCCAAGAGAATCAACGCGACGACGATGAGCCACCATCCCCGGAGATCGAGACGGTAGATCCCCCACGCAGCGATGGCCCAGACGGTCGTCAGCACCAGATAGCCCGCAATTCCAGCCCAACCGCTCAAAAAGACCCCGAAAAATGGCAGGACGGCCCCATAGGAGAACGGCGTCATGAGCATCATGGGAATCCCAGCCATCAGCCACAGGGAGAGCGCGAGCACCGGGAGCGGGCAGGCATCGGTCCAACTGGGCTCCGGGTTCCGCGCCTCGCAGGTCGCCTTCACATTCCGACTTCCGTAAAAGAGGACCCAGATTCCTGGGATTAGGACGAAGAAGAATCCCAGGAAGAGAATGACGAACACCACTGCGCCCTCCAGCACCCCGGGCGGCAGCGGTGCGCCCCCTGTGGGAGGACTGAGTCGGGCAAACCGGGGTATCAGGAACGCGACCGCCGGCACCATGAACAGTCCCATCACCAGGCCACTCCAACCCAGGATGAGAAGCAGGGCCCGCGCCCAGCGACGGGCAAGAAAAGACCCAACGCCGAGCCAGATGAGAATCACGGAGAATCCTCCATTGAAGACAAGTCCGGGAATAATGGAGGGCCTGGGTCCAGCCATCGGAGGCGCCATCGACTGACCAAAAACCATCGCAGGAACCGTCAGGGCGATGAGGCAGCCGAGCAGAAGGGTCAGTACTCCAACGATCGTCAGCCCCGTCCCTCGGTCATGAAAGCCGGCGGGGAGGGGTGGGGTTTCGGAGGACATCAGTTTGGAAGCATCTCCTCGAATCCGCCCCCATCGACCGGGTTAAGACTTGATGCAGAAGCCTAACCTTAAAAGCCATGGCGGAAGGGGAGGGATTCGAACCCCCGGATGGGTTGCCCCATCTCCTGATTTCGAGTCAGGTGCCTTTAACCACTCAGCCACCCTTCCTACTGACCCGCGCAATGAACCAACTGCCCGGCCGGGAGGCAAGTCCGGCTTTCATCCAAATCCTCGCGCCGCGGCAAAACTCGGACCGAAATGAGCTGCGGTCTGGTCGCGGATGATCGAAATCCCATACGAAGCCGGAAGCATCGATCACGAGCGAATCCCCGTTCCCCGGCACCGACTCCGGGTGATGCCGAGAATCCCGACGTGACACTCACGCGCTCAGAAACCGCCGGATGCCCTCGCGGAAGCGAATCGGTTCGAATCCGAACATCCGGCAGGCAGGTTCGGGATCCCCGATATTGTCTTCCTGCAGCATGCGGATCTGGTCCCGATTCAGCGGCGGGGCCTGGCCCAGAACCGTCGGAAACACCGCCTCCAGCAACCGCGCCTGAAGGTCGGCCATTGCCCAGGGGATATGAATCCTCGGACGGGTGCGTCCCGTTGCCTCCAGGATTAGGGACAGGATCTCATTCATGGAGAACCTCTCCCGTCCGCAGACATCCAGGGTGCAGGCGACCGCGGCCCGCTTCGAAAGCGCACCCACAAAGCAACGGGCGACGTCCTCCACGGCCACGGGCTGCAGCTGATGGGTTCCAGGTCCAAAAACCGGCATCAGAGGAGACCATCGACCCAAACGGGCGAACAGCGTCACAAATCCGTCGCCAGCGCCGTAGATGAGACTGGGGCGGAGGATCGTCCAGTCCAGCGGACTGGCGCGAACCCACTGTTCCGCCTCCCATTTGGATTGATGGTAACGCGCCCGAGCGTGAGGACGCGTGCCCAGGGCACTCATTTGCACGTACCGGGAAACCCCGGCCACCCGGGCGGCCTCCACCACGTGCCGGGTCCCTTCGGTGTGTACACGCTCATAGGTCTGGTCCCCGATCTCGCTGATGATGCCCACCAGGTGCAGCACCGCCTCCATGCCGTTCAGGGCTGCCGGAAGCGACGTCGGATCCAGCACGGACCCGCGTACATTCTCCACACCCGGCACCGCGCTCCGCGTTCCGCGGGACAGCACGCGGACGGCATGGCCCGCTGCCAGGGTCTGACGCACGATCTCACCCCCGACAAAGCCGGATCCACCGGTGATCAAGATCTTCACGGGTTCATCCTATCCTGATTCCGACATCCGCGCATCGGGCAGCTCGCTCCGCAAACCTGGCTTCCATTTTTGGACGCTTTTCCCTTCCATTTG
>JBDKKE010000633.1:0-30789 GCA_039796255.1 Verrucomicrobiota bacterium
GGCGGCGATCACCGTGGGAGCGTATCCGAATTGACGCCATGCCAGGTCCAGCGAGGTGGCGATGTCCGTCAGCAGTACCGCCGGCACCGCCCAAAAAAGGACCAGCAGGCCACGAACCACCCGGGCCAGCATGGGGATGACGTTGCCGCCCGGCATGGATTCGGCGGGGTTCAGGGGATCGTCAGGTAGGTGTAGTCCTTCAGTCCGCGCTCGTATTCGTCCAGCAGGCGCATGGCCTCGTTGGGCTTGAGGCGGTCGGATTTGATCGCCGCGTCCACCTGGGCCTTCATCTGGCGCTTGAGTTCGCTTTCCTCGTACTGCACGGCCCGCAGGGATTCCATGATGGTGTTGCCCTCGATGACTTCCTCGACGTAGTAGCCGGCCGGTTCGTCGGGTTCGAGGAATACATGCACTTCGTTCACACGCCCAAAGAGGTTGTGCAGGTCGCCCATGATGTCCTGGTAGGCGCCCATGAGGAAGAATCCGAGCGGGTAGGGTTCCTGGACCTCGCCCTGATAGCGCAGGGCGTGCAGGGGGAGGGTGTCACGGACGTCATGCAGATCGATGAACTTGTTGATCTGCCCGTCGGAATCGCAGGTGATGTCCACCAGCGTGCCGTCGCAGGTCGGCTTCTCGTCGAGCCGGTTGACGGGCATGATGGGGAAGAGCTGTCCCAGCGCCCAGTGATCCAGCAGGGATTGGAAGACGCTGAAGTTGCACAAGTACTGGTAACCCAGGGAGTCCTCGAGGTGACGGATCTCCTTGGGGATGTAGGCCTGCCCCTTGAAACTGGCCACGACCTGCTCGCAGATCTCCCAGTAAAGGGATTCGATCTTGGCCTTGTCCGCCAGTTCGAGCACGCCCAGCGTGAACATCTGGTGGGCGTCCTCCTTGCGCTCCAGGGCGTCGTGGTAGGCCTCCAGCTTGTTCCAGCGGGCGAGGTTGTTGCGGATGTCGAGCAGCTCCCGGACGATCTGGTGCTCCTGGTCGCCGTAGGTGAAATTCAGCGTGGGGGGCGTCTTGTCGATGGCTCCGAACACCTCGACGATCAGCACACTGTGGTGCGCGACGATGGCGCGTCCGCTCTCGCTGACGATGTCCGGATGCGGCACACCCTCGGCTTTGCAGACATCGGCGATGTAGTAGACGATGTCGTTGGTGTATTCCTGCAGGGAGTAGTTGGTGGAGCTGTCGAAGGCGCTGCGCGAACCGTCGTAGTCCACGCCGAGTCCGCCGCCGACATCCACGTACTCAATGGGAAAACCGAGCTTGTGCAGCTTGGCGTAGAAGCGGGCGGCCTCCTGGACGGCCTTCTTCACGGTGAGGATGTCCGGGACCTGTGAGCCAATGTGGAAGTGGAGCAGCTTGAACGCAGAGGTGAGATTCTCCTTTTTGAGCAGTTCGGCGGCGGCGAGCAGCTCTGCGGTGCTGAGTCCAAACTTGGCGTTTTCTCCGCCACTTTCCGCCCATTTGCCGGCCCCCTTGCTCAGCAGCCGGGCGCGGATGCCGATCATGGGTTCGACCCCGGTCTGGCGTGAGACGGTGATGATCTGGCGCAGTTCCTCCAGCTTCTCGACCACCATGATCACCTTTTTGCCGAGTTTGATCCCCTGCAGGGCGAGGCGGATGAAGGCGGTGTCCTTGTAGCCGTTGCAGATGATCAGCGAGCCGGGCTGGTCCTGGAGCGCCATGCCGGCGTACAGCTCCGGTTTGCTGCCGACCTCGAGTCCGAAGTTGTAGGATCGCCCGGCCTCCAGGATCTCCTCGACCACCTCGCGAAGCTGGTTCACCTTGATGGGGAACACGCCGCGGTAGACGCCCTGATAGTTGAACTCGGTGATGCTGGCGCGGAATGCCTCGTTGAGCGCCTGGACGCGGTGGCGGAGAATGTCCTGGAAGCGAATCAACAGCGGAAACTTCAGTCCGCGACCCTTCGCCTCCTCGATTACGTCCACGATGTCCACCTCGACCCCGTTCTGCAGGGGAGTGGCCACCACGTGACCCTCGTCATTGATGTCAAAATAGCCGGCACCCCAGCGCTGGATGTTGTACATGGCGCGGGCTGACGGAATGGACCAGGCCTCGACAGAGGGGCCCGGTTCGGAGTGATCACTCATCGTTCGGAGACAACGGTCGCGACTATAGGAGGGGGCGTCCTGAATTCAACGCACACCTGCGTAACTTTATGGCGGGACGACCCCCGCCGGTTTCCTCCCCACATCTGGTGACGAAGGGGCGCTCGCGGAGACGGCATGGAATCGGACATTCTGGAGGTCCCTTCCCCGGAGTTCGGGGTGGGCAACCTGCCCTCTGTGCCATGAAAAATCTCCACCTCGTTCTCCTGTTTGCCTTTTTCGTGTCCGGCCTCCTGCCGTCTGCCCGGGCGGCTGAATCGCCGGTGGTCGGCTGGGACTTCAATGCCGTACCCGATTCTCCCGATGGGATTCTGTCTCCTCCGCCTTCCACAGGCTTTGGACAAGCCGCCTTGCTGGGCGGGGTCACCGGAACGTTGACGGCCGGAGTTCCAGGAGCGGACGGGGGGCGTGCCTGGAACACCACCCGGTTTCCTGCCCAGGGTCGATCCACGGCCACCGCCGGTGTCCGCTTTGCAGCCAGCACCACCGGGTGGGAGGCCCTCCGGCTTCAGTTTCAGCATCGATTCTCGGCACGCTCCAGCGGACGGGCGGTAGTGCGGGTCTCGGTCAATGGAGTGGACTTTGAGGAGGTCGCCTCCTATGCCGCGCCCGGAGTCGATCTGTGGACCAATGTCGTGGTGGATCTTCGGTCCCTGGCCGCGGTTTCGGACAACGCTGCGGCCGTTTTCGAAGTGGTATCGGCCTTCGCCTCGGGTACCAATCGCTATCTCGCCGCCGGACTGGGAAGCTCCTATTCCACCGCGGGAACCTGGCGTTTTGACGACGTGACCCTGCTCGGTGAACCGGCGTTGGAGGCGCCGGCGGCGCCCCGGATCCGCGTCTCTCCGGCGGATCGGGTCCTGACCGAGGGCGATTCGCTTCGACTCGGGGTGGGGGTCGGTGGGACGGAGCCACTGGATTATCAATGGCTTAAGGATGGGGAGGATCTTCCCGGGGAAACGGGTCCGATTCTGGTGCGGGAGACCATGACGGTAGCCTGGGCGGGGCGATACAGCGTCCGGGTGAGCAATCCCCTGGGGACGGTCCTCAGTGCCGACGCGGTGGTGACGGTGAATCCGCTTCCCCCTCCCTATGTGGAGCGTACCTGTGCGTCCCTGCACGGGCGGGTCATCGGGCCCGAGTTCGCCTGGCCGGGTGACGGTCCGCTGGTGGCGCTGGAAGGCGTGGTGATTTCCCACGCCAACCTCACGGCGGCCGGGCATCCGTTCTTCTTCCTTCAGGACGCCACCGGTGGAATCGCCATTTCCTGGCGCGGGCAGTCGGTGGAGAGCCTCCCCCCGGCCGGCGCGAGGGTGCGGGTAGTGGGACCGGTGCTTCAGTCCGACGGACTGCTTCAGGTGGCCCCCGTAGCGGGAGATCCGGTGCATTCGGTGACGGTGCTGGAGGAGGGAGTATCGCTGCCCGAACCGGTGGAACTGGATCCGGAATGGCTGTCCGATGCCGTTCGCATGGAGTCCCTCGAAGGCCGGCGGGTCCGGGTTTCGGGGGTGACGGTGGATACCGGTTCGCCATTGTTTCCCACCCGCGGTGCCAACGTCACCCTGACCTCCGTGGAAACGGGCGCCACCGTGGTGCTGCGGGTGGAGGGGGATTCCAAGGGCGCCTGGGTGGATCTGGCGGGGCAGCCCAAGCCATCGGGTCCCTTCACCGTCACCGGGGTGTGGTCCCAGGATGACGCGTCGCGACCCTACACCCAGGGGTACCGGTTGGTTCCCACCCGCTATGCGGACCTGGTTCCGGCGGGATATCCACCGGATCTGCAGTGGACGGTGATCGTGGAGAATCCGCAGCGATCGGGAGATGCGGTGACCCATGCGTTCTCCGAACAGGTGCTGCGTCCCGGGGAGACCCTGCGACTCCGGGCGGAATTCTCAGAGGACGCTGGCACCCTCCAGCCTACCGACGGAATCGTGCTGCCCGACGGAGCGACTCTCAAGTGGGTGACGAGTGCGGATTCCGAGAGCGCCGCCCCGCGAGTGGCAGCCGAGGTCGTGTTCACCGCCACCGAAGCGCAGGCGGGGCGGCGCCAGCGGATCCAACTCCGGGTGGCGGGACCTGAAGCCGTCAGGCGCGGGGTCTGGACGGTCTACGTGCCTTCGGTGGAGGAACGGCAGGTGGTGCTCACCGAAATCCTCGCCAATCCGGTGGTCCGGCCCGATATCGCGGGGTTCAATCCGCTGCAGCGTGAGGACTGGCCGCCATTAGAGGACGCGACCATGGCGTCCCGGATCTCGGCATGGGATGAGTTCGTGGAGTTGGTGAACCTGGGGCCGGGCCCCGTGGCCCTGGGGGGATGGACGCTGTCCGATGCCACCCGGGTTCAGGCGTGGATCCCTCCTGAGGCGGCCCATGCCGTGGTACCCGCCGGTGGGGCCCTGGTGGTTTATGGCGGTCCACCCGGAAGTCACCCGCCCCAGCTGGCTTGCCCGGCGATGGTGGCGGAGCTCGCCGGTGGCGCTTCCGCGGGAACGGACGGTCTTGGGCTGAACAACACCGGGGACACGCTTCTGCTACGCAACAACGTCGGAGATCTCGTGGAGCGGGTGGTATTCTCCGCCCGATCCCTTCCGGCCGGAGTCTCCCTGGTTCGCTGGCCACTGCCGGAGGGTCCGTGGGTGGCGCAGACGACACTGGACCCCGACCGAAAGGCATCTCCGGGAACTCCGCCGGTCGGAGGAGAATGGCCGGGCGCGGTCTCTGCGGAGTCGCTCACGGTGCGGGTGCGGATCGACGGCGGGCAGGTTCGACTCGAATGGGAGCAGGTGCCGAACGCCCGTTGTTCCGTGCGGGAATGGGATCCAGCGACGGGGTGGAAGGTGATCGCGGCTGGAAGGACGGAGGCGGGTCTGTCGGTGCCGCTGGAGGGGAACGACAGGCGATTATTTCAGGTCACCTCGCCGTAGCGGGACTGGATTGGATGGCCGCCGATGAAGGTCGCGCTACGCGGTGAAGGCGCGGCGGAGTTGGGCGATGCTTTCGGGGACGGCGATCTCGGGGTCCGCTTTTCCCTCCATTTCCAGCGAGACCCAGCCGCGGTAGCCGGCATCCCGCAGGATTTTGGCGATGCGGGCATAGTCCAGGTCCAGGGTGTACCACTCGCCGCCGCCGACATAGGTCTTGGCCTGTATGAACACGGCCCGGGCGGCGAGGGCGGCGAGCTTGTCGTAGGGGTTCTCCAAAAAGTTGCCGGTGTCGAGCAGGAGTCCGAACCAGGGCGACTGGATGGCGTTGGCGATGCGCAGCAGTCCTTCCGGGGTGCGGGTCAATCCCCAATGATTCTCCACGGCGAGCATGACTCCGGCCCGGGCCGCATCGGGGAGGCATTGTTCGAGGCATTCAACGCACCACTTGAATCCGTCCTCTTCGGTGTAGCCGGGCAGCACGGGCTCAATCCCGCGCGCCTTCATGAGGTCGTCGAAATCGGTGATGGTGTTCCAGCGGCCGGAATTGATCCGGAGCACCGGCGTTCCCATCGCCGCCGCGATTTCGATGCACTTGCGGGTATGCTCCACATGCTGACGGCGCACGGCGGGATCGGGGTCCACGAAATCCTGGTGAATGCTCAGGCAGCACAAACTGATGCCGTTGCGGAAGGCGTGTCGCTTGAGGTTGGCCAGATAGGTCCGGTGTTCCGCAGTGAGAGGCTCCTTTTCGGGCAGGTCCATTTGCCGGTGGAGGACGTCCACGCCGGCGAGTCCGAGGCGGTTGGCCCGTTCGATGACCGTTTCCACCGTCACCTTGGGTCCCCGAAAGTGCCAATAGGAGTAGGTGGCAACGGCGAGCTGAATTCCGGAGCCACCGGCCGGCGGGCTGGATTCCGCTCCAACGATGGGAGAGGGAAGCATGGAGACTCCCGCGGCGGCAGCCGCGGCGGACTGGAGGAAATGACGGCGATTCACGCTCACGCCCAACGGTGTCGCGATCCCCAGGGTCTGGAAAGCATGGAGGTCGGGGGGTGCCTGCCCTTGTACCGGCAATGCGGACCGGACATTCTCACCCGATGAAAATGCTTCCCGCGCTTCTGGTCATCGGTTGGTGCGTCAGCGCGTCGTCGTGTTTCGCGGGAGCGGACCCACTCGTCTTGTCCCGCGTGGACGCCGAGTATCCCCGCCTGTTGGAGCTCTACCAGCAGCTGCACGCCGCTCCGGAAATCTCCTTTCAGGAGGTGAAGACCGCGGCGCGGATTGCCGAGGAACTGAAGCAGGCCGGCTGCGAGGTGACCGCGCAGGTGGGAGGGCACGGGGTTGTCGGCGTGCTCCGGAACGGTCCCGGCCCCACGGTGCTGGTGCGGACCGATCTGGATGGCCTGCCGGTGCTGGAGGAGACCGGATTGCCCTACGCCAGCCGGGTCCGGATGAAGGATGATCAGGGGCGCGAGGTGCCGGCCATGCACGCCTGTGGTCACGATGTGCACATGACCTCCCTCGTCGGTACCGCGCGCGTGCTGTCCGCGCTGCGTGATCGCTGGAGCGGGACGCTCGTCTTCATCGGACAGCCGGCGGAGGAGCGGGTCGGCGGCGCCAAGGCGATGCTCGCTGATGGCCTCTACACCCGTTTTCCGCGGCCGGACTTCTGCCTGGCCCTGCATTCCGCCAGTGACCTGCCCGCCGGTACGGTTGGCCACATCGAGGGCTACGCGATGGCGAACTCGGATTCGGTAGACATCCTGGTGCGCGGGGTCAGCGGACACGGTGCGTGGCCTCACCTCACCAAGGATCCCATCGTGCTGGCCGCACAAATCGTCGTGGCGCTGCAGACCATCGTCAGCCGGGAAACGCCCCCGACGGAGCCCGCGGTGGTCACCGTCGGCTCCATTCACGGCGGTACCAAACACAACATCATTCCTGATGAAGTCCGGCTTCAGCTGACGCTGCGAAGCTACTCCGACGAGGTTCGTGAGGCCTCCCTCGCCGCGCTGCGACGGATCGTCCGCGGACAGGCGCTCGCCGCGGGGATTCCGGAAAAGCTGATGCCCACCGTGGAGATCGCCAAGGAAAGCGCCCGGTCCACCTACAATGATCCGGCGCTGACCCGGCGCATCGCGGCGGCGATCGGCCAATCGATCGGGGAAGGCAACGTGATTGCCAAGAAGCCGGTCATGGGAGCGGAGGACTTCGGTCTCTACGGGCGGGTGGAACCGGGCATTCCCATTTGCCTGTTTTGGTTGGGAACCATCACCCGGGAGTCCGTTGCCGAAAGCCTGAAGACCGGCCAGACGCTTCCCTCCCTCCATTCGAGCAAGTTCGCCCCGGTTCCCGAGCCGACTCTCAAGACCGGCGTGACGGCGATGACGGCCGGGGTTCTGGAGCTCCTCGGCAAGAAATAGTCCGGACCTTCTTGCAGGCATCCGCATCTCCGGTCCTTCGTTCACTTCCTCAACCTCCTCCGCCTCCCTTCATGACGTTGCGCCAAGCCCTGGGTGTTTTCTTCAAGGGCAGCCTCGGGCTGCTCAGCATCTGGATGTCCCCGGTGGGCCAGGCGGCGGAGGATGGGTTGGAGAAAATGAAGGCGCTGGTTCATGAGCGTTTTCCCGGGGTGAAGCATCTGACCACGGAACAGTTGGCCGTCTGGCTGGCCGATACCCATCGCATTCAGCCGGTGCTGCTGGACACGCGGACCGCGCCGGAATTTGAGGTCAGTCATCTGCCGCGGGCTCGCCAGGTTGATCCCGGAGTATCTGCCGCGCAGTTGATTCCCACGCTGCCGCCGGGCACGCCGGTGGTGGTGTACTGCTCGGTGGGCTACCGCTCTGCGGATTGCGCCACCCGTCTGGTGAAGGCCGGATTTACCAACGTCATCAATCTTGAGGGATCCATCTTCCAATGGGCCAACGAGGGGAGGCCGTTGGAGTCCGGTGGGAAACCGGCAACGCAGGTGCATCCCTACAACGAGAGTTTTGGAAAGCTGCTGAAGCCGGAATTGCGGGCTCCGGCGACCCCCCGCACGCCATGAGTGGCGAACCGGCCAGCGAGGCCCTGCTGCGCTGGCGAGGGGTGGCCAGCTTTGGCTGGTTGGTGGTGCTGCTGGTTTGGGAGAGCGTGTTGCCGGCGCATCCCTGGTTCCGCACCTGGCGGGATCGAGGACGTCATGCGGCAGTCAATGTCGTCCTGGCCCTGCTCAACGTGCTGATGGTGGCCGTGGTGTTTGCCGCGCTGTGGCGATGGGTGGCCGACTGGGCGGCGCTGCACCGGTTCGGGCTCCTGAACTGGGTGCCGATCGGCGGCGGGTTGCGCGTCGTCGTCACCCTGCTCCTGTTGGATGTGTGGACCTATTTCTGGCACCGGATCTGCCACCGGGTTCCCTGGCTGTGGAACGTCCACCGGGTGCATCACACCGATGCCGCCATGGATGTCACCACCGGCAACCGGTTTCATGCAGTCGAGATCGCCCTCTCCGCGCTGCTGCGGCTGCCCCTGATTCCCCTGCTAGGGATCCGTTTTGGAGACCTGGTGCTCTATGAAA
Source organism: Verrucomicrobiota bacterium (assembly GCA_039796255.1). Lineage (GTDB taxonomy): Bacteria > Verrucomicrobiota > Verrucomicrobiia > Limisphaerales > UBA9464 > UBA9464. Next base: position 8,619 of record JBDKKE010000633.1, read on the forward strand.
CGCTGCTGCAGTTCGTGGTGCAATGGCAGCATGCCAACATCTCCCTGTCTCCCCGCTGGGAACGCTGGCTGCGGCGGGTGGTGGTCACGCCGGGAATGCACCAGGTCCACCATTCTCGCCACCAGCCGGAGACGGATTCCAACTACGCGTCGCTGCTCTCCGTGTGGGACCGGATTTTTCGCAGTCTCCGAATTCGCGAGAGGCCGGAAACCGTCCGGATCGGACTCGACGGCTTTGATGCGCCCGCTCAGCAGACGGTCAGGGCGCTGGTGCGGCAACCATTCGGGACGGGACCCCGCGATGGAAGGTGACCGTCGGGGAATGCCCGTTTGCCTGGGTGGGAGTTTCCACTCCGGATGGCTTCCGGCGCGCCTCAGCGGGGACGGACAATCATCTCCTCCACAATGACCCGTGAAGGGAGGCTGAGACAGAAGACGGCGCAGTCCGCAATGTCCTCGGCCTTCATCATCCTGGCCCGCGCCGCAGCGTCGGGAACGACCGGGCGCCGGTCCAGCAGCGGCGTGTCGATGTCACCGGGGAAGATGGCGATGGCCCGGATGCCCCGGGCGCGTTCCTCGGCGTTGATGGACTGCGTCAGTCCGGCCAGGCCGAACTTGCTCATCGCGTAGGCGGGACCCGCCTTAGGGGAGGCCTGCTTGCCGGCGTCCGAGACGATGTTGACGATGGTGCCCGATCCCCGGGCGCGCATGCCGGGAAGAAAAGCCTGCGCGGAGTAGTAGGCGCCATGCAGGTTGGCATCCATCATGGCGGTGTAATCAGCCAGGGTCAGGACTTCCAGGGAGCGATTCGGAACATTGGTGCCGGCGGCATTCACCAGGACGCCGACCTCGCCGAACTCCTGGAGAACGCGCTCCGCCATGGAAGAGACCGCCCCGGGTTGACCGATGTCGGTGGGATAGATCCGGCAGCGGCTGCCGGCGTCGCCGGCGAGATTCACGGTCTCCTGCAGGGCTTCGGCGCGACGACCCACGAGGGCGACATTCCAGCCGAGAGCGGCCAGTTTGAGGGCGGTGGATTGACCGACGCCGCTTCCGGCGCCGGTGATGACGGCAGTGTTGTTCACGTGAGGGGGTGGAAAGTTACCAAAGGGTTCGGACATGCGGAGACTCCAGGATCAGGGTGTCCCGGTCGCCAGGGTTAATTCTGGAAGATCAATTGGGCAGGTCCACCCATTGGCGGATCCCGGTGGAGTGGACGGCAGCGTCCATCACGGCCTGGGCCCGGGCGCCGTCGTGGAAGGTCAGGGCACAGGGGCGCTGTTCGCGGATGGCGTTGATGAACTCCACGGCCTGGTCGTAGCGGAAGCTCACCAGCGGGTCGCCGGCCCCGGGATCGCGGGGGGAGCCGGGCCAGACATGGAACTCGGGGGGGATGATGAGCGGCTTCATTCCGGGACCGCCCACGCGTCCGTGCTGGAGTTCGTTCCACTTGCCGGTGGTGAATTCGAAGCTCGCCTCGCTGCCGTTGATCTCCACGGAGTCCAGACTGCGCCAGGATTCGTTGCGTCCGCTCGCCAGCTTGGAGCTTTCGAGCACGCCGCTGGCCCCGTTGCGGAATTCGGCGAGGATGGCCACCCAGTCGTCGGTGTCATTGGGGGCGCCGTCGCGGACGGGCGTCAGCGTCATCAGGTTGGCCACCAGGCGGCGCATGGGGCCGATCAACTGGAGGGCAAAATCGATGCGGTGGCTGAGCATGTCGCCGATCTCTCCGGTGCCTGCGAGTTTGCGGACCTGCCGCCAGCCGAGGTTGCGCGTACCCCAGTCCTGCAACCGGCAGGAGCGGAAGTGATAGGGCTGTCCAAGGTCCCCTTGGGCGACCAGGTGGCGCAGGTAGCGCATGGCGGGAACAAACTGGTAGGTAAACGCGGTCATGTGCCGGACACCCGCGCGGTCCGCCTCCGCCGCCATCAACGCGGCGTCGGCGGCATTCAGGGCCAGGGGCTTCTCGCAGAGCACGTGCTTGCCGGCGCGCACGGCCGCCAAGGCCACGGCGGGGTGCAGGAAGTTGGGAGTGGCGATGATGACGGCGTGGACATCCTCGCGCGTCACGATGTCTTCCCAGTTCGTCGAGGTGACGGGCGCGCCGGTCTTCTGCCGGGCGGCTTCCAACGTGGCGGCGTTGGCGTCACACAGGGCGTGGACCCGGACCTCCGGGCATAGTGCGAGCCCGGGGAGATGGTTTTGCAGGGTGATGCCGCCGGTGCCGACAAGGGCGATGTTCAGAGTGCTCATGCAAAGGAAATGCTCGGCGAACGCTCCGGGAATCTGGGGACGGAAACAAGCCGGAGGTGCGGCTGGATCAGCGGCTGGACCTCCGGCCGAGGGCGGCGTGAATTGCGCGGGCCTGCGGTGACTCGCACTGAAGGGCAGCGCGGAGGCCGGACTACGAACAGGAGCGGCTCACCACCAGGTGAAATTGGGGTTCGCGGCGCGGGTTTGCCAGGTCGGGTCGTAGTTGCTGGGGAAGAGAAACAGCGCCACGTGTCCATCACCGTACATCATGTTCCAACCGCGCTTGCCCCGGTTGTTGTGCCAGATGCTCTTGGTTTTGGACGCGGCACTGACCCGTCCGTCGCCGGCATCCCGCGATCCGTGCCAGGGCCAGTCGCCCTGGATGATCTTGTTGACCGGACTGCGGGCAATCTCGCTGGTCTTGATGGGCTGGCTCTCCTTGCTTCCACGGGGCGCCTTGGAGTCGCCGGTGACGTGCTTGACCCCGAACCAGTCGACCCCCCACATCGGCAGGTAGCTGTTACCCCAGCCGGTGAAGCAATCGGGCTTGGATTCCGCGGGCCAGTAGCTGTCACCCTTGTCCGACGGACAGTGAAAGGCCTCGGCAGCGGGGACGTACCGGTTCAACGGCCGGTTGGTCTCGCCCTGGCTGTCGTGGACCACGGCCCGCCGGTTGGTGCGGACCAACCCTCCGACCGTCGCCCAGTCACCGTGAACCGGAAACAGATCCGAATTGTCGTCGGCATACATGTGGTAGCCGAGATACTGCTGCTTCTGGTTGCTGATGCACTTGATGGACTGGGCCTTCACCTTGGCCCGTCCTAGGGCGGGTAGGAGCATGCCCGCCAGAATGGCGATAATGGCGATGACCACCAACAGTTCGATCAGGGTGAACGCACCCCGGGAGCCCGGCTCAAGGGGCCTTGGACGCGGAACGATGGGATTCATGGTCTTGGAGGGTGCCCGTGTGTATCGGGAGGGCTCCGTCCGCGCAATCACAACAGTCCCCAACCTCACCAAAAGCCAACCCCGCCGGGCCCGTTACTCCTGAGGGTAGAGAAGGACGCGATCGTGTACGATCAGGAGGAGGTCGTTCTTGCCGTCGCCGGTGACATCGGCGATGACGGCTTCCCGGGGCTCGGGCACCTCGTTCCGGCGTTGACGGAAGGTGCGTTCCTCGAAGACGGGCCAGCGGTTTCCCGATTCCAGGCGATGCGGTGCTTCAAAGCGGACGAGGTCCACGTAGTTGCGGGCGGTTTCCAGAAACACCAGATCCCGTCGTCCGTCGCTGTCGAGGTCGCCGCTGGTCACGTCGTGCAGCCAGCCATCCCGGATTGGCGTCTCGTAGCCGTCGAGTTCGGTGAGGTCCCAGACATCCCCGGCAAACCGCTTCCAGGCCACGGCATTGTTTCCGATGAAGCCCACGGTGTTGGTTTCACGCCCACCGAGGGACAGCGGCACCAGTCGTGAGAAATCGGTGACTGGCAGCGCAGAGCTGCGAACGGCCTGCCAGACGCCATTGGTGTCACGACGGGCGACCGTCAGGGCCTTGCGGTCGGAATCGAGCAGGTACAGGAGCGGGGCGCGTCCGTCCGGTTGCGGCAGCGCCGCGGCGCCGGCCAGACGGGAGCTGCTGGTGGCCCCGTTGATCTGGTCCCGCACCGCGAAGCTCCAGGTGGGCTTTTCCTGTCCGTCGGAGGTGAGGACCACGGCGCGCAAAAAGTTGCGCTGGGGCAGCAGGAGCTCGGCCTTTCCGTCGCCGTCCACGTCGGTGGTGATCATCCAGGGCGTCTCCAGCGATCCGCCGGGGGGCGTGACGTCCACTTCCTCGAACAGCTTTCCCTCCCGGGGTTCCGGGCGCTGCACGAACACCTTCACCTTTTCGTACGGGGTCAGCACGACCAAGTCGGTGAGTCCATCCTGGTTGGCGTCGTGAAAGGCGAGCACGGCGGGGCTGCCCTTGAAGTCCTCGGCGAGGCGTTGGGTGGAATTCGTCCCTTGGGTCCCGTCCGCGGCACGGAGCACCAGCTCCCGTACGGTGATGGTTTCCTCCTTGCCCTCCTTGCCGGGGCGCTTTTCGTCGCGTTCCTGCAGCACCGCCAGCAGCGGGGAGTCCCCGGGGCGCAGGGTGCCCACACCCAGGGCCAGGGGGCGTCCGGTCAGCGGCACAAGCTGGGGAAAGGGGAAGCGTCCGCTGCTGTCCAGGGACGTTGTTCCCACCTGCTTCTCATCCGCGCTGAGCAGGAACAGCTCGGGGCGCCCATCGCCGTTCCAGTCCGCAACGGCCAGGTCCGCGACGCCGGTCAGGCTGGGAAAATTGTGCGGCGCGCCCAGGGTGCCGCCCGCCTGCTGCAGCCAGAGTGTGAGTTGGCCCCCACCCGGATCACCGGCGACCAGGTCCGACAGCCCGTCGCCGTTGACATCGGCCCACACCACGCCGCGGCGAGGTTTGTCGGTGCGGGTGAGCGGCAGCACGGAGAACTGGCCATCCACCAGTCCGTCCACCAGGGGCTCCGCCGGATGGGTGGCAAAGTTGGACACGGTGGCCCGACCGGACTTGGCGGCAATGGTGATCACCTCCGTCTTGCGGTCGCCATCCAGGTCGTCGGCCCAGTAGCTGCGGATGCTACTCAGCGGCAGGTGAACCTCGGGTCCGAACAGGCCGTCCGCCTGTTGCAGTCGGAAGCGAAACGGATTCGCGTGGTCCCAGTTCACCAGCAGAATGTCTTCGCGGCCGTCCCCGTTCAGATCGAGCACCTGGACCGCCTTGACCACGCCGGAGTAGGGCATGCGCTCCGGTTCAGAGAGGGTCCCGTCGGCCTGCTGGCGCAGCAGATACAGATGCTTCTCGGCGAGCAGCAGCAGATCGGTGCGCTGGTCGGCGTTGATATCACCGGTGGTGAGCGCGTTGTAGTCCGAGGCCCCGTCGTCCAGCGGCAACCGCCGGGGCTGGGACCAGCCGTTGGTTCCCTGATTGTACTGCAGGATCAGTTCCTTCGGTTCGCCAAAGTAGGCGAGATCGGGACGCCCGTCGCCGTTGAGGTCCGCCACATCCAGGGAGGTGATGCGCTTTTCGGAGGCGATGGAGTCCACCCGAAACCGCGCGTCGGCGGGGAGTTCGTTGAGATCGCGCCGACCCACCTTCACCGGGGTCACCGGGGCGTTGGTGTTGCCGGTGCGGTTGTAGAGCAGGTTGATTTTGGAGCGGGCGTTGTTGACGACGATGACGTCTTTCAGTCCGTCCCCGTCGAGATCCGCCACGTGGAGAAAGGCGATGCCATAGTCGATGGGGAAGACCTCCGGCCCGGCGAATCCGAATCCGTTCGTGGGTTCGGCCGCCCGCGATCCCGTGAATCCCAGAATCGCGCAGAGCAGGAACAGCAACCGTTTCGGCATGGGCGAAGGTTCGTCGGACGCGCCGGGAGAGCAAGGCACGGTTGCGGGGACCGCGGGCCGTGCTCAGGGCCCGGGTCGCAGCGGATCAAACGGATCATCAATCCAGGGCACCTTCTCTCCGCGGGCGAAGGCCGTGAACCAGGGTTCTGGTTCCGAGGTGAATTCGCGCTCCTCACCGCGCCACGGCAGCCACAGGTGACCGGCATGGAGGGCCTGGCAGGGCAGCAACAGTTGCGTCCGCTGCTCCGCGGTGAGCCGTCTCTGGACGAAGGCGAGGTAGGCGTCGGGATCCGGCCCGTAGAGCTTGTCGCCCACCAGTGGATGCCCGAGGTGGGCGAGATGGATGCGGATCTGGTGTTTGCGCCCGGTGTCGAGCCGCAGACGGACCTGAGTGAAGGTGCCCTCCGGCCGCTCAAAGACCCGCTCCCGCCACCAGCGGGTGCGGGCGGACGCGCCATCGGGCCGGACCCGGTCCCGCACCGCGATGTCGCTGTCCTCGTCCTTTCCCAGGGCGGCGTCGCAGACACCGTGGCTGTCAGCCACCGCTCCGTGCACCAGCGCGAGGTATTCCTTGGTCACCAGGCCGAGTTCCCAAGACTGACGCAGCTCCAGGGCGGCGGCGGGGGTCTTTCCGAAGATCATCACGCCGCTGGTTTCACGGTCCAGGCGGTGGACCATCTGGGGTTCGGAGGCGGCTCCGAGGTGCAGGCGGACACGTCCGATGAGGCTGGAATAGGCGTCACCCTTGGTGGGGTGGCAAACGAGGCCCGCCGGTTTGTGAAGCACCAGCAATTCGTCGTCTTCGTGAATGACGGGAAACAGCTGCAAGGCGGCAGCGTGAAGCCGGATCCGCGCGCTGGCGAGGCTGGGGCGAGTTGGGTTGGGACGCCGTCTTGTCATCCGGTGACGGCCCGGTAACGTCGGCCGTCCGGTGAACGAACGTTTCCATCGCTGGCTTCCGTGGGTGTTTGCAGGGGTCATGGCCCTGACCCGCTGGCCTGGCCTGATGCCGCCCAACTTCAGCGCGGTCTATGCCTTCGTCTTTTGTGCCGGGGCTCTCCTGCCCGGGACCGGATCGTGGCGGCTGCCGCTTGGGGTGATGGTGGGAACCGACCTTCTGCTCAATCTGTACTATCAGTTCGGGCGCGGCTGGGAGGTCTTTACGCTGACCGGATTGGCGCTGTTGCTGGCCAATTATGCCGGGTATGCCGTCCTCTTTGGACTCGGCCGCCTCTTCCAGTCCCAGTTTCAGGCGCGTTCCCGGGGACGGTGGCTTTCGCTTCTCGGTGGTGGGGTTCTGGGAGCCATTCTCTTCTATCTCGTCACCAACACAGCCGCCTGGCTGTTCAATCCCTTTCGCAATCCGGAGTACACCCGCACACTCGCCGGTTGGCTGGTGGCGCTGACCAAGGGCACTGGGGGCTATCCGCAGACGTGGGAGTTTTTCCGCAACACACTGCTCAGCGGTGGTCTTTTCTCGGCGCTGTTCGCAGGGGCGTGGCAGTGGGCGTCATCGGAATCCCCGGTGGAAAAGGGGGAAGCCGCCGAGTCGGAGGGGGAGGGCAAGGAACAGTCGGTGGAGGCGGAGGGGTGAGACGCGGGTGCGGGGTCCGGGGTGGGTGGTCCGTGGAAGGCGTTACTTCCGGCGTCTGGATTTTTCAGGGCGAGGTCCCCGCATGAAGACGCCACTGGCGAATGCATCCGGGGTACGGTTGGGGCTGATTTCCGACACTCACGGGTTTCTTGATCCTCAAGTGTTCACCCTGTTTGAGGGTGTGGACGCCATTCTGCACGCCGGGGACATCGGGTACGCGAGCATCATTCAGGAATTGGAGGGCATTGCGCCGGTGACCGCAGTTCTCGGCAACAATGATGCCGGGCTGGATTTTCGCCTGACCGAGGTGATGGAGGCCGCCGGACGAAAAATCCTGGTTCATCACATCGTCAATCCCCGTGCGCCTGCGGAAAGCATTGGTGACCGCTTTCGAAGCGCCCAGCCGCAGGCGGTGGTGTTCGGTCATACCCATCAGCCGTTTCACGAGACCCTCCATGGGGTCGTGCTGATCAACCCCGGCTATGCGGGCAGGCCGCGCTTTAAACTCGCCCGCTCCGTGGCGACGGCGGTGGTGTCTGCGGACGGGATCGCAGTGACGTTTCACCCGCTGTAGGGGGACGGCCGGGTGTCTCGATCCGGGCGCGGCAAGGTCAGGTAGCAGCGGTGACCCTAAATTCCGCAATTGAATTGAACCGCAGAGAACACAAAGAGCGCAGAGATCGGGCAATGCGTTGATGGTCGCGGAAAAGAAGGCCTTCACCTGGCGCATGAACGAAAGGCGCATTCCTAGAACTCGGTTTCACCCTTCTTCTATGCGGTCTTTGTGTTCCTTGCGGTTCAACGAACTACGGTTTCCAGATGACCGGTGGGAAGGCATCCGAGGGCCGGCCTTGCCTCATCGTGAAGGAAAATGCCTACGCAGTGCGCCAGCGGAGGAAGGAGACCACGCCGGTGACCAGGGCGGCGGCGAGGGCGGCAAGGACGTCGTCCGCAACGACACCGGCGCCGCCCGGGAGATGCTGGATGCGTCGGATGGGGCCGGGCTTGAGCACGTCGAAAAAGCGGAAAGCGAGGAAACCGGTGAGCAGTTCCGGCCAATAGGCGAAGGCGACGGCACTGGGGGCGACCGGCGAGGCGAAGAGTTGTCCACCCGGAGTCAACAGCGGTCCCAGCCAGATCAACGGCACTGCGGCGATTTCGTCGAGAACGACGCTTCCCGGGTCGTGCCTGCCGAGCAGGACCTCGGCGCGTCCGCAGACCGGGACGGCGAGGGCCAGCAGCGCGATGGTCCCCAAGGCCCAGGCCACCGGACTGGAGGCGGACAGGAGAACCAGCAGCCACAGCACTCCGACCACGCTGCCCCAGGTGCCCGGAGCGGGCTTCAGCCGCCCGGATCCGAAGCCCTGGGCCAGCAGCAGGATCAGCCGGTTGGCCGGCGTCCTCGGGTTGCGGTCGGAATCAGACATCCTCAAGGTAGAGCCTTCGATTCCGCCACAGATACACGCCGCCGCTGTAGGCGGTGAGCAGCACGGTCACCCACTGCGCGAGTTGGGAGATCCAGGCCAGCCAGGTCTGACCGCCCAGGGGCGGACCCAGAATCAGCGGCGCGGCCGGTCCCCAGTGGGGAACTGCGGCGAGCAGGAGAACGGCGATGATGGCGACAATCTGGGAGATGGTCTTGTGCTTCCCGAAGCGTTCGGCGGACAGCACGACCTGCTTGTTGGCGGCCAGCAGGCGAAGTCCGGTGATGGCCAGTTCGCGGGCGACGATCAGCACCACCATCCAGGCCGGCATCAGTTGCTGCCCGACAAAGGCGATGAATGCTGAGCAGGTCAGGATCTTGTCCGCGAGGGGATCCATGAGAATGCCGAAATCGGTGATCAGCCGGCGCTCGCGGGCGATTTTGCCGTCAAAATAATCGGTCAGGCTGGCGGCACTGAAGAAGAGAAGAGCAGCGGTTTCGTGTCCGGGAAAGGGGACGAATATGGCCGTCAGGAAGACGACGGTGAGGGCAAACCGCGAGACGGTGAGTTGGTTGGGGAGATTCAAGTGGCGACGGTCCGCCGCTGCAATAGCCGCTGGACGATGCCGGCGCGACCGGAAACTGCGGCACCGGCTTGCGAAATCCCGGGTGAGACCCGCGAACCGTGCCCCTCCGCCCTCGACGTTTAGTTCAACTCCAGTCGGAAGAACCGCACCGCGTTGGTGGCGGGCACGGTCAGTTGGATCCGGGAACCATCATTTTCGGGCGTCCCCGGGGCGCGAACCCAGGGTGACGACAGGGTGGGCGCGGTCTTGGGCGAGTAGAGGCCGACGGCGGCGGCGGGCCAGGACAGCAGCAATTCGGTGGGGGTCAGTTGTTCGACGCTCAGGACCGGCAGGGCGACCACCAGGCTGATGCTGCGTTCGTTGTCGCCGGGCACGGGGTCCGGTGTGGGGGTGAGAACCCGGGCGGTCACGACGCGATTCTCATTGATGCTGCCGGCGTTGGCCTTGACCTGGCCGGTGAAAAAGCCCTGCGGCTCGATGGTGCCCCGCTGGAAGGTGACGGTTTGTCCTGACGTCTCATGGGGATACGAACTGACCGCTTCCAGAAACGCCAGTCCCGCCGGCAGTTCTACCTGAATGCGGGTGTCCGAGGCTGGAATCGGACCGTTGTTCACCACCAGCAGATTGAAGATCACGGTGCCGAAGGCGACGGCGGGATTGGGCGTTGCCCCAAAGGTGAGACGCAGGTCGGCGTTACTCCCGACAATGAAGTCCTCCACGGTATCCGCCGCCCCGTCCGGATTGGTCACCCGGATCTTTCCGGTGGTCGCGCCGTTGGGAACGGTGGTCTCGATGGACGCCGCTGATTTCACGGTGAAGGAGCCCTGCACTCCGTTGAAGGTGACGCCGGTGGCGGTGCCCAGATTATTGCCCACCACCGTGACCTTGGTGCCTGCGGGACCATACTTCGGTGAGAAGGCGGTGATCAGCGGCTCCCGCCCCTGGACGGTGAACGTGGTTTGAGATTCGTTGGTTCCGCCGGGTCCGACGACGGTGAAGCGCCCCGAGGTGCCGTTCGCCGGAATGGCCAGGAGAATCTGACCATTGTTCAGCACATTGAACGCGGGGACGCCCAGACCGTTGAGTGAGACCGAGGTGGCGCCGAGGAAATTGGCTCCGGAGAGGGTGACCGAGGTGCCAGGTTGGCCGGAGGCGGGATTGAAGCCGGAGATTTGCGGCGGTCCGTAGAACAACTGCTCGGTGACGTTGGTGCCCGCGCCCGTGATCAGGGTGATGGGTCCGGTGTTCACGCCGCTGGGAACCACGGCGGTCACCTGGGCGGAGCTCAGATTGGTGATGGTGGCGGTGGCGGCGGCGACGGAGCCGAACAAAACCTTAGTAGTGCCGTTTAGGGCGCTGCCGACCAGGGTGACCACCGTCCCGGGGCCTCCCTTGTTGGGGGCGAAGACGGTCACTTTAGGAAGGACGGTGAAGTTGGTGGTGGTGATGAAACTCCCTCCCGGCGCGGTGACCGCCAACCGACCCGTCACCGCCGAGGCGGGCACCACGACGGACATGTTGGTGTTGGATTGAACCTCCACCTGCGTCGCCACGGCGTTGCCAATCGTCACCTGAAGCTGGTTCGGATTCTTCACCAGGAAATTCAGACCCTTGATCTGGATGCTGTCCCCGGCAGCGCCGTTGGTGGTGAAGGCGGTGATACGGGGGGCGCCGTAGATGTAGTCGACCGTATTGGTGAAGCCGCCAACGGCGGTAAACACCGACAAATAGCCGGTTTCGATGACCGCGGGTATGGTTCCCAGAATCTGGTTCTCCGCGGTGGCGCGCGCCGAGATGCCATTGCTGCCGATGAAGGCGAGAATGTTGGGGAATCCGGGTACAAAAAAGTTCCCGCCCTGAATGGTCAGGGTCGAACCCGGCGTGCCGATCACCGGCTTTTCGAAAAAGTCGGTTCCGGCGATGTACTTGGTCCCGAAGTCCTCGACGCGCGGTCCGGAGTAGAAATAGAAAGGGGTCGTGTACTGACCCTGGCCCTGACCCTGGGTGATGTAGACGGTGATCGGACCGATGGGAACCTTGTCCGGGGCGATGGCGACAATCCGGCTGTTGTTCGCACTCACCAGGTTCGCGGTGACATTCCCAAACTGAACGATCGGTGCCACCGCAGTAGGACGCAGCCCAGAGCCGAAAATCTGCACCTGCGTGCCCGGCGGACCGACATCCGGGGTAAAGCTGGTGATGAAGGGAGCCGCCGCCGCGGGAACTCCCGCTCCCAGCACAATGCCCACCCACGCGATCCACCGCCGCAAGGACACCGAAAAAGTCATGAGGCGGAGAACCAAGCGGATCCGTTCACGCCTGTCAAAGCGGGAGTCAGATCGCTGGGGGAAGGGGAGGCGCGGAAAAACGATCGCGAGGGCCCCCGGACCGCCTACGGGCGGGTCTTGGTGAGGAACTGCCGGACGAGGGCCAGTTCAGGTTCACCGGCGATGGTGTGGACCTTGTTGAATTCGTGCCACTCGATGGGGAGGCCGGCGGCAACCAGCGCCTCGACCTGTCCGCGGACCTGCGCACAGGGAATCAACGGATCGCGGGTCCCATGGGTGAAGAGCATCCGCTGTTCGCGGGCTACGGGCGACAGTTCCCGGAGCAGGGTTTCCGACTCCCAGACGTATCCACTGATGCCCACCAGTCCTGCCAGACGGCGCGGGTGTCGAAATCCGACATCCACGGTCATCAGGCAGCCCTGGGAGAATCCCAGAAGTGACGTCTGCTCCGACGGAAATCCCCGCCCCTCCTGGGCGTCCAGCAATTCCGCCAACAAGCGGCGGCTGCGCAGAATCCCCGGCTCTGAATCTCCGTTCAAATCGTACCAGGAGAAGCCCCCGTAGTAGTCATCCGGCGCGTTCACCAGGAGGTAGTTGAGGTCCGGCAATTGCAGTGCCTCCGGAAGCCATCGCCAACCCTCCATCGAATCCCCCAAGCCGTGGAGCACCACCAACAGTTGTCGGGACGCCCGATTTGGGGCCGGGATCAGCTCGGAGGTCAGCATGGGGGAACTGTGAGCGGTGGACTCAGCGGGCGGCAAGCCTGACCCCAACGGTGGTTTTTCGGGTCAGGCGCGGGAATCCGTCGTCAGCAGACTTTCCCCATCCGGTCCCGGCTGTTTGGATTCGCTGGTGATGCGCCTCTCCGCTCGCTGGCTGGTCCTGATCCCCATGTTCCTGGCCGTCCTGCATGCCGATCCCATCGCGGACGAGCCCTTCTGGCAGGAGGTCTCGGTGCGCCTGCGACTGGATCCCCCGCTGACCAACGCCTCGTTTCGCAAGGTCTGCGTGGACCGGGAAGGGGTGGTGTATGTGCTGACGGACCGTGGCGTGGCTCGGGTGTTTGGGGATGTCCTCGCCCTGGACCGGAGTTTCCGTCCCCTGACCGGAAAAATCGCGCGCGACATCGTCCTGTCCCCGGCGGGAGACCTGTTCTATCTGCTCGACGACGGCTGGCTTTCCAACGGTGGGAACGGACGATTCTCCGGCTCCACGGAGCGGGATCGGTACGAACGAATCGCCGTCGGACGAGACGGCGAGGTGTGGCTCAGTGGGCCGGGACGGGTGACGGGTCCGGACGGTCGGGATCGCCCCCTTCCGCCGGCACTGTCCGGGGCCGGGCCCCTGGAAATGGTGAGGGGACCGGAGTCCGGTTCGCCGGTGGTGATTGCCCACGGGGAACTGTTTCTTCCGCAGGGAGAATCGTGGGAGTCCGGCGGCAAGGCGACGGTGGCTGCCCTGGGGGCGGGCGCGCTCTGGGTGGGTGGTGTGGACGGTTATTCGCGCTGGAATCGGGCGAGCACGTGGCAACGCGGCGTTGCCGAGCCTCCGGCCCCATGGTCCGACATCACCGCGGTGACACCCGTGGACGGCGGTGTGTGGTTCGGCACGCGCCAGGGGGCCTTTTTTCGAAATCTTGGGTCCCCGTCCCGCTACGCAATCCCGACGGCCCCAGGAATCCCGGCTCCCCTCCACCGTTACTATGCGGGACCCCGCTGGCTTCCGGACGATGACGTCCGGAGCCTCACCGTGGCTCCGGACGGCAATGTCTGGGTCCTGACCCGGACCGGACTGACGCAGATCGCCTTCCGAAAGATGACCCTGGCGGACAAGGCGGAGTGGTTTCACCGCAAGATCCGCTCCCGCAATCTGCGCCTCGGATTGACCGCAGAGCGGCGGTTGCTGACCCCGGGTGATTTGCTCACCAGCGAGATGGTCGATACCGACAACGACGGCGGCTGGACCAGCTATTACCTCGGCGCGCTGGGAGCGGAGTATGCCATGACGGGTGCGGATCCGGTGCGGCGGGAGGCCTGGGAATCGTTTGGGGCGCTGGAACGATTGCAGGAGCTGTCCACGGTTCCCGGGTTCTCGGCGCGGACCATGGAGCGCCGGGGATTCAAGTTCTCCGATCCGGACCGCTGGCGTGCGGCGGTCCATCCGGGCTGGGACTGGAAGGGGCACACCAGCAGCGATGAGATCTGCTCCCAGACGTTTGCCCACGCCGTCATGTGGGAATGGGTGGCCACCAATGCCGTGGAACGGGCCCGCATCGCCACGAACTACGTCCGGATCGTGGACCACATCCTGTCCCACGATCTGTACTACGTGGACGTGGACGGCAAGCCAACCCTGTGGGGGCGGTGGAATCCGGCGTACGTGAACTGGTTTCCGCACTCCATTCATGATCGACGGCTCAACAGCGCCGAAATCACGGCGAGCCTGCAGTTGGCGTTCCGAATGACGGGTGATTCGCGGTATCGGGATCAGGCCCAACGTTTGTTTGAGCAGCACGGCTATTTGACCAACATCCTCACCTCCATGCGAGGGATCCGTCCAACGCCGGGATACGTCCATGAGGGAAACGACATGGGGGATGAGTGGAACCACAGTGACGATGAACTGGCGTTCTTCACCTACTGGGTGCTTTGCCGTTTTGCCTTCACCCCCGAACTCCAGGCGCAATTCCTAGGCGCGGTGAAGGATCACTGGCTCATTGAGCAGCCGGAACGGTATCCCATCTGGAACTTCATCTACGCCGGCTGCGGGGCCAGGGAGTACGATGCCGCGGGTGCGGTGTGGACACTACGGGGCACACCGATGGACACCATCAATTGGTCGGTCCGCAACTCCCACCGTGGCGATGTGCGCCGAAGGGAACCCAATTTCCTGGGACGCGAAATGGAGGACCTGTTGCCTCCCGGGGAGCGCCTCATTGCCCGCATCAACACCCAGCCGTTCATTCTCGATGCCGGCGACGGACTGACGGATTTCCCCGGCGACGAGTTCTTGATCGGCTACTGGCTGGGCCGGCAGGTCGGGGTGATTGGAGCGCCATCACCCCGATAGAGTGGGGGTGGGCGACCCACGAAGGCTTCGGCGCAACGAAGCTGAGAGAATTGTGTCCAGGCAGGAGCTGAACCGGGACAGCGGTTCCTCTCACGTTCGCGCAGTTCAGCCTCCGGTCGGGTCGCTCGGTGGTGGTGAGTGACGCGAAGGGTCGGGGCTTAAACCTGCGCTGCGAGACGGACCGTCAGATGCCTCACCGATCATCGATCATCGAGGCAGGTCACACCGGGAAGCGGGGTGCCTTCGAGGAATTCGAGGCTGGCGCCGCCGCCGGTGCTCATGAAGGTGACCTGGCTGCCCAGTTTGGCCTTGTTGATGGCCTTCACCGAATCGCCGCCGCCGATGATGGACTTGGCGCCGTTGGCCGTTGCCGCCGCCACCGCCCGGGCCACCGCCAGAGTTCCCTCGCCAAAGCGGGGATCCTCGAACATGCCCATGGGTCCGTTCCACAGGATGGTTTTCGCGCCGGCGATCACCTCGGCGTAGCGCTTGGCGGTTTCGGGTCCGATGTCGAATCCCTCGCAGTCGGCGGGGATGTCGGCAGCGGTGTTAACGCGCGGGTTGATGGGTTCCAGGACGGCGCGTCCCTTCTTGTTGAGTTTGCCGGTGTCCCGCAGTTCGGCGACCACGTTGTCGCTGGGCAGCAGAAACTGCACTTTCAGTTCCTTCGCCTTGGATTCGGCATCCAGGGCGGTGTGGATGTGTTCGGGCTCGATCAGGGACTTCCCCGTCTTGTTGCCGTGGGCGAGCTTGAAGGTGTAGGCCATGGCTCCGCCAATCAGGATGGTGTTGGCCTTCTCCAGCAGGCAGTCGATGACCTTGATTTTGTCCGAAACCTTGGCCCCGCCCAGGATCACCACAAAAGGACGGGCGGGTTGGTCGAGCTCGTCTCCCAGGAACTTCAGTTCGCGCTCCATCAGGAGACCGGCGGCGCAGCGTCCGCCCCAGGCCGATAGGATGCGGGCCACTCCGCAGGTTGAGGCATGGGCGCGGTGGGCGGCGCCAAAGGCGTCATTGACGTAGATCTCGGCAAGGCGGGCGAGTTGGGCGGAAAACACCGGGTCATTCTCCTCCTCCTCGGCGTGGAATCGGACATTCTCCAGCACGAGCACCCCGCCATCCTTCAGGGCATGGGCAGCAGCCTCAGCCTTCGGTCCGACCGTTTCGTCGGCGAACTGGACTGGGCGTCCGATCAGTTCCTCCAGCTTTTCCGCGACCGGCTTCAGGCTCAGGGATGGATCCCGCTTGCCGTCCGGACGTCCCAAATGGGCGGCCAGGATCAGACGGGCCCCCTTTTCGAGCAACAGCTTCAGGGTGGGCAGCGTTTCCCGGATGCGCGTGTCGTCGTTGATGACCATCCGGCCGTCCTTCTCCTCCATTGGGACGTTGTAATCCACGCGGAGGAAGACGCGTTTTCCAGACACTTCGAGGTCGCGGACAGTCAGCTTGGCCATGGTCAGTTGTGTTTCAGTACCGAAGGGCAGCGAAACTATCCGGCGACGGTCCGTCAGCAAAGGATTTTGGTCAGGACCACCGGGTGCGGCTCAGGGTCGGTTGCCACAAAAAAGCGGGCACCCCATGGTGCCCGCCTAACCCAAACAACCAAACTTACCTCCTTTGCCAGAATGTCACCATTCCGACGAGGAACGGCGATTCAACCGTGGGCTAAACCCACCGCTCCCAATACCAACGTCTTCTCAATAGCCACCAAAGCGGTTGGTTCAAACAAAAAAACGGTTCTGATTTTGGCTTGCGTGGGTGGGAGAATGTCTCTCGCCGCTCGAGGACCGCAGCAAATGCGGGCGGCGATCGGAAAGAACCTGCTATCGTCAAGCGGCTTGGGGGTGGGAAACTTGGTGGATGCGCCTGGATCCGATGATCCTGGCTGGCGTCCAACCGATTCTCGTTGGAAAGCCGGCTCTGCGCAGGAGGAACACCGGGAGGTCGAATTCCTCCGCACAGTCACCGGAAAAACAGCCACCAAACGACCAACAGAGTGGGCAGCATGAAGGGCAGGGTGAAGCGCAGGATGTAGCCGGGAAACGAAGGGGTGCGGCAGTTCTGCTGATCGGCAATGGCCTTGACCATGAAGTTGGGGCCATTGCCGATGTAGGTATTGGCACCGAAGAACACGGCACCCATGGAGATGGCCATGAGCAGCTTGGCCAGGGGGGGATGGGAGAGCAGGGCGGCCACCTCGGGGTGGGCTGCCGAGACGTCGGGAAGCAGGACCCTCGCCTGCGCCACGGAATCGGGGGTGACCAGGGCGCCGATTCCGGCGCTCAGAAAACTCAGGTAGGTGGGGGCGTTGTCCAGCACGCTGCTCAGCGTCCCGCTCCCCCAGAAGAACAGCGCGGGGGTAGGGGTGCCCAGAGTTGCCGCGTTCTGCTCCAGCCAGTCGAGCGCGGGCATCATGGTGGCGAAAATGCCCACGAAGAGGATGGCGACCTCGCGCAGCGGGTGAAAACTGAAGTGATTCGCGGCGTGGATGGGACGCGGTGTGGTCCAGTAGGATCCGGCGGCAGCGGCCAGCATGAGGGCCTCGCGAAGAAATGGCGGCCGGTTCAGAAACACCGAACCGAGGATCACCGCCAGGAAGAACAGGTTGGCACCGCCGCGGAAAGTCCACTGATCGGCCTCGCGGGCGGCCGATTGGAGCGGCGCCGGCACCTTGCGGAAGTTCAGCGAGTCCACCACGAAGAACATTCCGAGCAGGAGACCCAGCGCCACCATCCACATGGGCCAGCAGTGTTCCGCCACCCACCAAAATGGAACTCCCTTGAGGTATCCAAGGAAAAGCGGGGGATCCCCGATCGGCGTCAGTGCACCGCCGACGTTGGACACGATGAAAATGAAAAAGACCACGTGATGCGCGGTGATGCGGACCCTGTTCATGCGGATCCACGGACGAATCATCAGCATCGAGGCGCCGGTGGTGCCGAAGAGATTGGCGAGCACCGCCCCCACGGCCAGGAAGAAGGTGTTTTCCAGCGGGGTTGCCCCGCCTTTGACCTGCAGGTGGATGCCGCCGCTGACCACGTACAGGGATCCCACCAGACCGATGAAGGACAGGTACTCCGTCGCGGTGTGGAGAACCCTCGGCCCGGCCTGAAGCCCCAGGAAGTAATAGGCCACGGTGATCGCGCCCAGCCCAAGGGCGACCTTCGGATACTGGCGCCCCCACCACTCCGGGGCGCTCAGGGGGGCCATGGCGATGGCGGCCAGCAGGATTCCGAACGGCAGAATCATCCAGGCACTCGGAGCGGATGAGGGGTCAAGCGCGGCGAATAACAATCCGTAGAGGCTGCCTGTGGTGTCGCCCGACCGGCAAGCGACGAGTCGCTTCCGGACCGGGGGAATGGCGGATGGGTGAGGGATTCAGAAAATTCCCCAGGGGACGACGCCTGCGCAGGATTCCACCCCGGGGGTGGCTACCTGCGCAGGCGTCGTCCCCCGAGGCGTGTGCCCCCTGCCGTGACCGGGTGTGCCCGGGATACGTCGGGGGGATTCATGCCGCGGCGGAGATCAAGTCCGAGCTGCGGGCTTGGATCAGTTGCTGCCGGTGCGCCCGGCGACGGGCGGCCTTGACCTTCTCCTCAAAGAGGGAGGGAAAGACCAGCAGCGGGTGCGCTTCAAGCCAGGCCAGGGCCGCAGCTTCATTGGCGGCCCTGCGGACGGGGGCTGCCAGCAGCGGCGAGCTCACTCCGTCCAGCGCGGCTTGCAGGAGCCGGTTCTTCAGCCGCTCCAACTCGTTTTGTTCCGTGCGCGTGAAGGGCGCCGGCGGTTCAGGCTGCACCGCGAACTGCCAGAGGGCAGGGGTGCCGGTGTTTTCTCGTGTTCTCATGGTTTGATTCATTTCATTTCATTGGATGGCACTGATGTCTTTTCTCTTCGGGGTTCCGTCCCGCACGGCTTGGCCGCTGCCGGGAAAACAAAAAACCCACGATTGCCGGGCAATCGTGGGTTACTTAAAACGGTTTTTGGAGATTGTCTAAGCCGTTCCCCCCACTTTGCCCTCGCCCGCCGTCCCAGCCTTTGGCCAGGACGCCAGCACCACAACACGCTGTTGGCAGCGCATTCCAGAGCTAATCATTTGATGACGGACGAAGTTCATCGCAACGGAAGAGTTATACGGTAATTCAGCTGAGAATGTCAATCGCCCGCTCGGGGAGCTTCGGCGCGAGGGGAGTTTTGCAGCCGTTCTGCGGCTGGGAATCGGACACTCAGCGGCTGTGCAGCCGGGCGATGGACTGCTCCAACGACTGGAGCCGACGCTCCATCGTGCTACTGCGGCGGACGAGAATAACGATGCCAGTCACCAATCCGGCGATTATCAGGAGGGCCACGGGGAAGACGGCCAGGGCGATGATCAGGATCTCGGTGGCCCCGAGCATGGCCAGGGGAGGGCTCATGGGAATCATCCCTCGACGCTGGAACGCCTGCGGCGCCATCCGGCGAATCCGAGCAATCCGGCAGCCACAATCAGGCCGGCGGCCGGTTCGGGAACCAGCTCCATGTTTCCGCCGAAGGCGTAAAGCCCGACGGAACGCTGGGAAAGATTGGGGAAGTTCAGTCCGTAGGTGCCCGTCTCGGTGTAGGAGTACCCGATTCCTTCCAGGGTAAACGGAGCATTCACGGTGACCTGGTTTGCGGTGCCGACGTTGACGGGCACCGCGTCGCGCTGCACCGACCAGGCCAGCATGTAGCTCGTATTGGCCGAAAGGGTGATCGGAGTGGTCAGGTTTTCCCAACGCGAGCCGTCGTGAAAAGTCGAACCGGTTCCTTCCTGAATGGACACCTTGCCCAGGAGAGTTGGCGTCGGGCCGAGAGCGAAGATTCCCACCTGTTCGGATCGCTCCAGTCCGTCCCCGTTCTGGTCAAACAACCCCAAAGCCTTGATGGAGACTGGAGAGGAGCCAACGCTGAAGAGAGTCCCGATCGAGACCAGGCTGCCACCGTCATACCATCCGCCGGTTGGATTACTGACAAAAACGGCGGCCGGTAGGGTGCCGGCGGTCAGGAGGGTCAGGCCGGCGACCTGCAGGAGATTTCGGGTGGGATTCATCGTGGGCAGGGTTGGTCTGGGCTGAAAATCTTCTGGATTTTGAAAATTCGGTAACACGCTGATAGGAGCAAGCAGAATTTTTGCCATTCTCAATGCTACTTCTTCGGTGAACGTCCGTCGTCTTCCGGGTCAGAGGGCAGATTGTCGAGTCCGGCGAGCGTTTGCCTCTCCTTGCCCTGCCAGTCGAGCAGGCGCTGCTGATGTTCTACCAGGACGCTGGCCGGGACCTTCTGGGTGAAGGCCGGGTTGGCGAGCTTGGCCTCCACCTTGCCGATCTCCGCCCGGATTCTCTCCAACTCCTTGGTCAGCCGTGTCCGCTCGGCGGCGACATCCACCAACCCCTCCAGGGGTAGAAAGAGTTCGCCCAGTCCGTTGGCCGCCATGGGGGTGCCCTTGGGCGGGACGAAGCCGGACTCCATCGCCAGGGATTCGGCGTTGAGCAGCAGCTTGAGCACCTCCGCCTCATCCGGGGCAAGGGTTCCGGCCGGACGCAGCACAAACTTCACCTTCTTGGCCGGATCGATTTTGCATTCGCGCCGGAGGTTGCGTCCGAGGGACACCAGGTCGTATTTGGCCTGCGCGACCAGGTCCGCCGCGTCGTCGAGTCCGAAGTAGCTCTTCTCCTCGTCGCTAAGCGGCTTGGGCCAGGGCGCAAACAGGAGCGTTTTGCCGCCCTGGTTGTCCGGCAGGTCGGCGTTGAATCCCATGCCATGCCAGAGTTCCTCGGTGATGAAGGGCAGGAACGGATGAAACAGGCGCAGCAAATGGCCGATGACGAAGTCAATGACCGCCAGCTTGTTGGCCTTCAGTTTGTCGTCGGTGCCGTGGAAGACCGCCTTGGAGGCCTCAATGTACCAGTCGCAGTACTCGCTCCAGAAGAAGCGGTAAAGCGTCGCCGTGGCGTCGCTGAACTTGTAGTCGGCAAAGGCCTGCGTGACCTCGCGGATCGCCTGGTCGAGACGCAGCAGGATCCACTTGTCGTCGCTGGTCAGCAGGCCGGAGTGGATCTCTCCTTCGGTGGGGAATGCAGAAGGTAGAGGGCTGAATGAAGAAGGATCCGCCGCCGCAGTTTCTGCATTCTGCAGTCTTCCTTCATCCTTTGTTTCCTTTGTTTCCTTTGTTCCGACCATTTGTCGGAACCGGCAGGCGTTCCAGAGCTTGTTGCAGAAGTTGCGGCCCAGCTCGACGGACTGTTCGTCGAAGAGGACGTCCTGTCCCAGCGGCGCGGCGCGCATCACGCCGAAGCGCAGGGCATCGGCGCCGTACTTGGCGATGAGGTCCAGCGGGTCCGGCGAATTGCCCAGCGACTTGGACATCTTGCGCCCCTGCTTGTCGCGGATGATGCCGGTGAAATAGACGTTCCGGAACGGCAGGTCGCCCATCCACTCGTATCCGGCCATGATCATGCGGGCGACCCAGAAGAAGATGATGTCCGGTCCGGTGACCAGATCGGTGGTGGGATAGAACGCCTTCAGCGTCGGGTTCTTCGCGTCGGTCTCTGGGTTGCCCGTCCAGCCCATGGTGGCGAAGGGCCAGAGCCAGGAGCTGAACCAGGTGTCGAGGACGTCGGGGTCTTGGTTGAAGCCGAGTGACTCCAAGTGAGAAGCCTCACCAGAGTCTAATTCAGCGCACACCACCAACTCGAACTCCTTTCCGGTGATCGAATCTGAATTCTCGTCGAACTCATCGCCGGAAAAGGCCTTCCCGTCATCGATGCGAACAACGGTCAAATTCCCCATCTCATGGTCCAGAGAGTAGAACCCAACATCCAATTTTACTTCGGCAACTGATGATTTCTTGTAACGAACTTCATCCTTGGCTGGGAATCCGCTCGCCAACTTCCTCCACACCGGAATCCGATGCCCCCACCACAACTGCCGGCTGATGCACCAGTCCTGAATTCCGCCCATCCAGTGGTCATAGACCTTGGCCCAGCGATCGGGGTAGAAGCGCATCCCACCCCCAGGAGGGACGAGCTTCGCAAGTCCCCGATCCATCTCCCCCCCCTTCGATGTTTCGTCTGGGGCCTCCTGCGCGAAGGGGGATTGATTGGGGACTCGCGAAACTCGTCCCTCCGTGCTTTCAGGTTGTGCCACGCAGGCTCTGGCCTGCTCCACGCTGGGATACTTCAGGAACCATTGCTCGCTGAGCCGGGGCTCGATGGGCACGTCGGCGCGCTCACTGAAGCCGACGTTGTTCACGTAGGGCTCGGCTTTGTCCAAGGCGCCCGCCGCTTCGAGGAGTTCCATCGCCTTCTTGCGGGCGGCGAAGCGGTCGAGTCCGGCCAGATCAGCGCCGGCCTCGGCGGTCATCTTGCCGTCGGGCGTGAGGATATCGATGACCGGGAGTTGATGGCGGAGTCCGATCTCGAAGTCCGCCTTGTCATGGGCCGGCGTGACTTTGAGGACGCCCGTGCCGAAGTCGAACGCGACATGGTCGTCCGCGATGATGGGGATGAGCCGCTGTTCCCTGGGAACATCCAGTGGCAGCGCCTTGA
>JBDKKE010000634.1:0-5626 GCA_039796255.1 Verrucomicrobiota bacterium
CAAAGGCGTTGATGGAGAAACTGCCAAAGTCCTCGGGCAGGGAGACCGGACGCACCGCCACCTCCACGCCGTCCGAAATGAGCCGGGTGATCCAGCGGCGCGCCGCCGGCTGAAACTCGCATCGGACGCGATGGGTCACGCCCGGCGTGGGCTCCAGCGGAAACGTAAAACTGGCCGCCACCCGTCCCGCCGTACTGAACACCGCCGGCGACAACGTCGCGTCCACCACGCCAAACCCGGGAAACTCGCCCTGCGGAAACCAGTTGAATTCCAGCACGTCGAAGGCCTTTCCAGCCGCGCGCGGATAATGCTCACGCGTCGCGCGGTCCAGATCCAGCAGCCCCAGGGCGATCTGCATCGCTCCCGTCCGCGGCGGACGCACGCCGCCCGTGGCCTCGGTGAGAACGAGGTCCACCGCAAAGGCAAACGCATCATTGGTCCCCAGCGTAGCACCCAGCGGCCGGGCGAAGAACGACTGCGGCTTTGATGAATCCCAGGTGACGTCCAGCCACCCGGAAGCCGCATTCCACTGATATAATTCCGCCGCCCCCGCACTCCGCCATTCCCGAGCGGCGGGATCGGTGGCGAAGTCCTCGGTGACGGTCTCCGCCCGACACGGCTGGAAGCCCGCCATTCCCAGCGCCATTCCCAGGACCCAGGTCAACAGCAGGGCGGGTTGGACACCGGACATGACATCGCCGCTCTTCGCACGGTCGCCTTCCGTCGGCCGGTCCCACGGGCAATGGCGGCATCCGGAGTCGCAGCAGTAACCGCGGCGCTTGAGGTACTGCCCGGTGAACACCAGCAACCCGGTCCGCGGATCGGGATAGAAGTCCCCGGCGACGGGCTTCGGATTCGGCCGCGCCCGCCAGGCGGTCTCCACACAGGAACGGCAGACACAGGCATGATTCCGCAACTCCTCCGGCACCCGGGCCAGCAACTCCTCGGGGAAGGAATGATGCTGGCACCAACAGGAGCCCTTGTACGTGGAACTCGTGCAGAGCTGGCAGGCGTTCGGACTCTGGCAAATGGGACAGAGCGCGGGATCCGCAGCCAGAGTGCCGGCAATGGAGGTGGGGGAATTCAACGGCGGGAAGCGTTCAGGCTGGAGGGACGGCGACGAAGACACGCGGGAAGCAACACGCCGCAGCCGAGGGCGATCAGCGCCCAGGTGGATGGCTCGGGGACGGTGGACACGCTGCTGAAGCCATCGAGGTCCACCTTGCCGTCGGTCACCTCGACACGAACGAAGCGGACGAGGTCCACCGTGACCGGCGCGCCGGAAGCATCCCGGGCCCAGGCGAGATCGAATCCCGTGCCCCCGCCACTGCCCGCGTAGAGGGCGCGAATGTCTTCCAGGGTGAGTCCGGCGAAGTCGGACGCCTTCAGTCCGGGATTCACCGGCGTGCCGAAGTCTCCACTGCCGTCCGTGGGAAACATGGCGTCAATCGCGGGCGACAACGCGGGGCTCAGCGTGAAGAACGTTTGTCCGTCCGCGCTCACGGAGATGCTGGCCGTGGCGCCGCCCCCGAAGAGCGAACCATCCGTTGCCGGCGTGCCGATGGGATTGAAGTTCTCGTCGTAGGCATTGGTGACCACGAATCCGCCGTTGCCGAAGACCAGGAAGTCGAGTCCGAAGGGATTCGACGGATTGTTCAAAATCGGGCTGGAGAACTGGACGGTCAGGGAGCCGCCGGCCCCGATGCTGACCAACTGGGAGTTGAGGTAGGGCGGGGCGAACGGATCCACCGGGCCGCCGAACGGACCGGGGGTGACCCGGCTCGGTTCCCCCAGGGCGGCCGAGGGATTGTCGTAACCGACGGAGGCGCCGGTTCCCTGCACATAGTTGGCGACGCTGGAGGCGCTCTGGGCCTGGGCGCGGGCGGCGGCCAGGGAAAGGCAGGCACCGGAGACGAGAACACGGACGGACCGACGAACGGGCAATGATTTCATGACGGATCTTCCACGGGAAACTCGCCGCAGGCCGTTCCAGGGCATGCAGCGGGGGAGAGTCACGAGACCAGTACGGGTGGGGGGGGATCCGCATCGCCAGCGGGATTCTCCGGGGGAGGCCCGGGGAAGGCTGAAAACGCAAAACGCCTTCCCTCCCGCGAAACCGAGAATGAAGGCGTCCAGACACTCTGGGGCTCCGGAACGGCAGACAGGCCGCACCGGGCTGGCCTCATCCTTCGCTTGGCGGCGAAGTGTTCTGCCGCGATGGCGACAGAACCGACGAGCACAGCTGGACGCAATATCCGGACTCCGGGCCTCAATCCTCGCCCCCGCCTTCCCGGACACCTGTCCAGTGACTTCCCGCGTCGCCTGAGCTTCGCGTGGGGGTTCGTAACCCGATACCGTGGCGCTACCGTCCCCGATTCTCACGGGGTTCCTGCACTTCCGGCTGTGTTTGAAATGATGCCGGATTCGGAGGAAGCCGGCGCTTCAAGGAACTGCACCTAGGAACTACGCCACTGGAGAGTCCCGCAAGGAAAATTGCGGAACCATGCCCGGAACGCCCTCGGGACAGCACCTGGACAAATGCCGTGGAGAACGCCGTCGAAGAGCCTTTTTTGAAATTCAAAGGGGTTCTGTTTTCGCGGAAATGACCCGATGGCGATCCGGCTTCGCATTCCAGCTTCGGCGGGATGCAGGCGCGAGGAGGGAGCATAACCGCAGAGGTCTGTGACCGACGAGCAACGAAGCCAGCGGGCCGTTTCCGCGAAAACCCTCAGGGTGGCGGGTCTTTTGCCGGTGGCCTGCGTTGGCTCGGCCGTTACAGCCCACTGCGGGGATGCGCCGCCCTCGCCGCCTTGGCCACCACCAAAACCCCTCGCCGCAGGATCCCTTTGAATTTCAAATCAGGCTCTAACGGACAAAATCGGCATAATCTCTGGCAATCCATGCACAGTCGGCGGACGGGAAGTGCCTAGGCTGGGCCCGTATGAAATCATTCCAGCTTCCCCGTTCGATCGTCCTGTCCACCCTGGCGGCCGCCGCCGGGTCAGCTCTGGCCGCCGATGATTCGCTGTCCACGGCCATCTCGCCCGTCTCCAATCCCATCTACTTCGAAAGCGCCCTCATTCAGAGCGAGGTCCGCCCGATCTACATGCACCACAAGATCGACAGCGATTTCGTGGGCGGCGACGCCAATGTGTACGCGCTGCAACTGCGATGGGCGGTCACCGAGCGCCTGGCGATCATTGCCACCAAGGACGGCTACATTGACCTCAATCCCGATGCCATTCCCCACCAGAACGGCTGGGCCGACGTCGCCGCCGGTGTGAAGTACGCCGTCATCAAGGACGAGGAGCATGCCTTCATCCTGACCCCGGGCGTGACCTTTGAAATCCCGGTGGGACAGGAGAAGGTGTTCCAGGGAAATGGCGACGGCATGTGGAATGTCTTCGCCTCGGGAGTGAAGGGCTTCGGAAAATTCCACGTCACGGGCAACGTTGGCTTCAACGTTCCCAACAACACCGACCAGGAGACCGCCAATTTCCACGGCAGCCTGCAGCTCGATTACTTCCTCAGCCGCTGGTTCATTCCCCTGGTGTCGTTCAACTCCTTCACCACGATCAGCTCGGCGGATGGTCCCGCCTTTGGGACCGAGGGATTTGACCTCATCAACTTCGGCAGCTCGGCCGCCAAGGGAACCACCCAGGCCGCGATGGGCGTGGGATTCCGCTCACGCATCCTGTCCAGTCTCGACTTCGGCTTCGCCTACGAGTGGGGCGTGACGGACAAGCCGGACCTCTTCGACCAGCGTGCGACCGTGGACGCGATCTGGCGCTTCTGATCGGGAATGGAAAAGCGAAGCGGCGGGACAGGGGACTTCAAGCCGCTGTCCCGCCGTCGGATTCCCCGGAGCGGGAGGGATCGGGAATCGACGGGTCGGCGCGTTTCAATCCGAGACGCTGTTCGTACTGGCCCAGCTTGACGGTGCGGGTTGCCTCCCTCGCCCGCTGGTCCAGGCCCAGATGACGGATCCGGGCCTCGGCCTGCGCCGACCAGACGGAGTCGGGATACCGGGCGATCAATCGCTCGAGCGTCTGGCGCGCGGCGGGAATTCCGTCCGGTGTCTTCAGGTGGAGGTCCACCAATTCGTTGAACCATCGGACAACATGGCGCGGGGTCACGGAGGTCTGGGCCAGCAGCAACTCCAGTTCCTCCGTGGCCAGCCGGAGGTGGCCCAGCGGTTCCACATACAGCCGCGCCAACCGCTCCCGGGCTTCCCAATCCTCGGGGAACTGCTGCAGATGCTCCACCAGGTCCCGGGCGGATTCCGTGGCGTTCTCCACCGGGATCCGGCTCGCCCCGAAATCTTCGGTCAGGCCCAGCCGCTCCTCATGATGGGGTACCGCGATGCGGGCGGGTTCCGGCTTAGCGCCGCCGCCCGATGCGGTGGGAAGGTGGGCGAGACGCTGCCGGGCCAGGTGGGCCGTGGGTGAGTCGGGGAATTCCTCAACCAATTGCTCCAGCGTGCGACGGGCGCCCTCCGCATCATTGAGTCCCTTCAACTTCAGATCCGCCATCCGACTCAAGGCCAGAGCCCGTTCGGCATCCGCCCTTCCCGGAGTGGTGAGCAGCTCCTGAAGAATCGCCAGCGCCCCGAGCGGATCCCGAAGTTCATCCGCGTGCAGGTCCACCAGCAACAGCAGCCCCTCCGCATCGCCGGGGAATCGTTCCAACTCGGCGCGCACCGCCGCCACTGCCTCCGCATACTCCCCGCGCTTGCGGTGTCCCACCGCCCGGAAGTACGCCGCCTTCAATTCCACCTCTTCGGATCCACCGGTGAGGGATCCGGTCAAGGGACCCAGCAGGGAGCTCACAAGCGACGGAAGCCACAGGATGCACAGGAGCAGCGAGACCACCATGCCGGCGATGATGAGTCCGAACTGGGCACCCGCGCCCGACGCCGGACCCACCGACATGAACACAATCAGGAACGCCCCCACCAGACCAGCGGTCATGATCCAGCGGACGAGTCCCGGACTCGGCTCGCCCGCCGAGCCCTGCCGGGCGTACTGCCAGGCAAAGAACAGGGCAAATCCCAGCAGGAGGATGCTAAACAGGATCGCCTGAGCAATCAGCGCGAGAAGCGGCATGGCAAGTCACTGGACCAAGACGCGACCCGTTCCTCACGTCAAGAAACCATCGGGGGATTTGGCCCAAGTAACTCGCGATCCGATCGAGCGGGGCTCAATTCGGCGTCTCGTGAAGTCCGACGCACCCATGTCGCTCGCGGGACCTACGACCTGGAATCTTTGCAACGGGACCTCAATACCCGTGACGAGTCCCTGGGCAGATCGCAAAAGCCGCGGATTCAGAGTGGAGTGCCCTGAACGCCCTCAAGCCGAATCACAACTAGGTGAGTTGTGAAGACCAAGACGCCGCTTGGCATTCGCGCAAAGCCTCTGAGCATTAGCGGTCGACGCGAGTCCGTCACTGGATCGAGGATTCAAAGGATGCTCCCGAAATCTTGGACGTCGATTCCATATCTGGAACTGACGAAATCGAATCTGTTGTAATATGGCAGAATCTGTTCGAAAAGAGGTCGTTACATGCACTCCCAAGCAGCGATTACTCGGAATCTCTCAGAACTAGAGCATGATGGTGGGCTTCTCGG
>JBDKKE010000635.1:0-3080 GCA_039796255.1 Verrucomicrobiota bacterium
CTTGTTCGGCGAACTCGGTGGTGGCGGCCCATTTTCTGGCCACATCCACGGAGATTCGGTGCGCTTCACCACCTGCCTGCCTGCGCTGCAAATGGTCATCGAGTGGGACGGCAAGCAAACCGGCGATGGCATGGCGGGCACCTACGAAGTGTGGTCCGACCATCCCGAGGTGGTAGCGCAGGGATTGCAATGGCAGGCGGGCGTTTGGTCATGTGCCCTGGTCAGCCAGCCGGATGCGGCTGGTGCGGACCGAGCGGGGCTGACCTGGGTGTTCCACGATGGGCAGTCGGAGGGGCCGTTCACCGTGGAGGCATTTCTGAAGCACACGGCCACTGAACGCTGGCCATCACACGCGCTGACAGCCCGAGAGAACTACACGGTGTGGTGCATGGTGGGTGAGTTGCGCGACTCACTGGCGACCAACCAATTGGCGCTGAATTGATCAACCTCCAGACCGAATGAAGATAGGAACCAGTGAACTGATTGACGACATGACGGTCTATGCGCGTGCGGATTGAGCAGGTTGGGTGTGCGAGGAGCGTGGTCGTGATCAACGGTGAGCCGACGGCGGAACGGCCGGCCGGGCGTTGACGTCGGCCCTGGCCCGCCCAACACTGGACTGGTGACCGCGCACACCTTTGCCGTTGAGACCCGCCGCCCGGTGCCGGAATTCCATGCTGTTATCGAGTGTATGCAACCGCGCGTCATCTGCTGCACCACTAAAATAGTGAGCCGCACGTAGCGCCTTTGGCCACTGCTCCCCTCCCTCGTCATGCGGCTCTGGACTTTGCATCCCAGTTATCTCGACGCCCAAGGACTGGTCGCCGCCTGGCGAGAGGCGTTGCTCGCCCAGAAAGTCCTGGCCGGCGGCACGCGCGGCTACCGGCAGCATCCGCAACTGGCGCGCTTTCGCTCCCACCCGCAGCCCCTCCCGGCGGTCGCGGCCTTCTTGGCCGGCCTCGCAGCGGAGGCCCAGCAGCGTGGCTACCGCTTCGACGTCAGCAAAATTGCACACCCGCAGTTCTCCGGCCAAATCGAGGAGACCCGCGGCCAGTTGCTCTACGAGTGGGCGCACTTGCGGACCAAGCTGAAGTCCCGCGCGCCGCAGGCTTATCGCCAGCTCCGGGGCCTCCTGACCCCGGAGCCACATCCTTTGTTTCGCATCGTGCCCGGCGAAATCAGAAGCTGGGAACGAACCTGATGGTTGCCACACAAAAGACCGACCCGCCGCCTCCCTGCATGAACCCCGCCCCCACCGAACGCCAAGGCCAGTTCCTGGCTTACCTCCATCAATACCGCTTGGTGAACGGTTGCGCCCCGGCGGAAGCCGACCTACAGCGATTTTTCCAGGTCACCCCGCCGAGTGTGCATTCGATGGTGCTCACGCTGGAACGGCGGGGCTTCATCCGGCGCGTGCCCGGGCAGGCGCGCAGCCTCACCTTGCTCCTTCCGCCCGAGGCATTGCCCGCCTTGAAACCCGTCCTGACTCGCCCGTTCAAACCATGACCACCAAGAAACCCGCCGCCTGGAGCGCGGCCCGCCAACACCTCACCACCTGGGACAAGCCCGCGCTGCTCGCCCTGGTGAAGGATCTTTACGACGCGGCCGCCGAGAACCGCGATTTTATCCAGGCCCGCTGTCAGGTTGACGGAAGCGGCGGCGCGGTGCTGGAGAATTATCGGGGCAAGATTGTGGCGCAGTTCTTTCCCGCCCGGGGCTTCGGCAAGCTGAAGTTGGGTGAGGCACGCAAGGCGATCCGCGATTACCGCAAGGCCACAGGTGATCTGCCCGGCACGGCGGAGTTGTTGATGACCTATGTGGAGAACGGCACGCGGTTCACCCACGAATTTGGAGACATCGACGAGCGGTTCTACGGCAGCGTGGAGTCGGCACTGGAGGAACTGGCCACCCTGTTGCGCGGCGAGGCACGGGCGTTGTATCCGCAGTTCAGCGCCCGGCTGGCGACCGCCGAGCAGATGACCAGCGGCATCGGGTGGGGATTTCACGACTTCGTGGCCGATGTCGTCGGCCGGTTGGAAGCGGAACTCGGCGGCCCGTGACTGGCAGTGCGGGGGCATCGGTGGCTCCCGATGCGAGACCACGCCAGGCCGTTCCTACACGAAGGAAAATCCACAGACCGGAGCCGCCGGCCGAACGCATGGACTATCCGCGCACCAGCACCGCTCGCTTCGCCTGCAAATGCTTCGCCAGAACAGCCTGGTTTCCCAGCGAGTTGGGAGCCCGGACGACGTTGTCCTTGAGCAGCTTGTAATTCACCAGTGTCTTGCCCACCTGGCCGA
The DNA here is from genome assembly GCA_039796255.1 of Verrucomicrobiota bacterium. GTDB lineage: Bacteria > Verrucomicrobiota > Verrucomicrobiia > Limisphaerales > UBA9464 > UBA9464. Next base: position 2,301 of record JBDKKE010000635.1, read on the forward strand.
TGTGACAGGTCACCCCTTCCATCCGCCAGACCTGGCCGGCTTCAAAGGCCGGCTTGGAAATGCTGCTTCTTACCTTCATAGGCAGACTCGGACTGGACGCGGCGGCGAATGTTCATCATGCCCGGTCAATGTGACTTCCCGGAGTCTTGTAATGATGGCCACTGGTCCCCTACCGTCGCCCCCCTATGACTGACATCGCCAAATACCTCGCCCTGCAAACCGCCCTCGTGAACGAGAAAGCGAAGCTTGAGGCCAGACTGGGTGAGATTTCCAAAGTGCTCGGGGCGGACCTCGCTGTTGCCGCCGCGCCGTCGCCTGCAACGACGACTACCCCGGGAAAGCGATCTCTCAGTGAAGCCACCAAGGCGAAGATGCGCGCAGCCCATCAGGCTCGGTGGGCGGCCAAGAAAGCCCATCTGGCGGTCAAGGCGACTGTGGAAGCCAGTCCGAAGGCCGAGCCGAAGCCGAAGCGGAAGATCAGCCCCGAGGCAAAGGCCCGGATGATTGCCGGGGCGAAGAAGCGCTGGGCGAACAGCAAGTCAGGTGCTGCGCCGGCTCCCGCCCCCGCCCCGAAGAAGCGGAAGCTGAGTGCGGAAGGCCGGGCCAACATCATCACGGCCACCAAGGCCCGGTGGGCGAAGGTGAACGCGCTGAAGGCTAAGGCTGCGAAGTAACCGCGTGCTCCGATGGGAGCACTGGCAGTGCCGGTTCTGCCGCACCATCGCAGTCCAGGTCAGATGACGAATTGCAAATCGGGTGGCCGTGAGCGAACGCACCCGA
>JBDKKE010000636.1:0-5595 GCA_039796255.1 Verrucomicrobiota bacterium
CGCTATAGGCAACCGGTTCCATCGGCAAGGGACGCCCACCCGCGATCCGATCCTCGACGAGCGGTCGGCCAGATTGCTAGGGACCTCGCAGTCCCGCTCAAAGAATCGCCTGCCTCTGCCCGCCCATACACCCGGGGCGAAATCCTGATTCACAACCACTCTCATCGCCCTGGTCGGACCGGGGGCAGTCCTTGCCTGCACCATTGAATTCAGATACCGCAGCACTGGAAATCGGCCCGACCTCATCTGTGATCCGCCTGCCCCTTTTACTATTCCTGGTTTTCTCAGGCGTATTCACCGCCAAAGCGACTGCCTATCATTTCGATGCGCTGCTCGGCGATGACGGCGCTGATGGAAGCTCGTCTCGACCCTTTCGGACAATCAGCCGCGCCAACCGACTCCGCCTGAAGCCGGGCGATGAACTCCGCTTTCGGACCGGACAGGAGTTCCCAGGCAACCTCCTGCTGGACGAACACGACGCCGGCACCAGCGAAGCTCCCGTGATGATCGCCTCCACCGGGAATGGCGTGGCGAGGATTCTGGCGGGAGCGGGATGCGGCATCCGGATCCGCAACGCTGCCGGCATCGAGATTCGGGATCTCGAGATCTCGGGCGCCGCAGCCAATCGGAACATCGGCTCGGGCATCCGCTTCGAGAATGACACGGCACAAGCCCTCCGCCACGTGCGGATCCGCGACGTTTCCTGCCACGATTTTGGGGGCGTACCCGTCGTAACGCTGAATCCCGCCGGTAAATCCCATCACTATGACTTTGGACAGGGCATCGCGCTCTGTGCCATTCGCCCCGTGCACCCGCGCAATCCATCGACGGAACCGAACTCCACAGTACCGGTTCGAGGTTTTGCCGACGTGGTCATCCAGGATTGCCGAGTCTCCGGCTGCCAGGGATATGGCATTCATTTCGACGGTCCGGATCCGACCGATGAAAACGCCTACGCGCATTCGGATGTCCGGGTGACTCGTTGCTGGACACACGACAACCCGGGCGACGGGGATTACTTCAACAACCATTCCGGCAGCGGCATCCTGCTGAGTTCGGTCGCCGGAGGTCGGGTGGAATCCTGCCGGGCCTGGGAAAACGGTCGAGAATGCAAGGCCTATACGGGAGGCCCCTGCGGCATTTGGGCCGCCAACTCCACCCGCATTGTCTTTCAACAATGCGAGTCCTTCCGCAACCGTACCGGCAGTCTGGATGGCGCCGGATTTGATCTGGATGGTGGCGTGACCGATTCTGTGATCGAGCAATGCTACTCGCACGAGAACGACGGTGCGGGCTTCCTGCTGTACAGCTATCCCGGCGCCCCCCTGCGCTTCGCAAAGAATATCTGTCGCTTCAACCTCAGCGTCGGTGATAACCGACGCGGATCCTATGCCGGGATCTATGCCGGAGCGCACGGGGGACGTTGGGAAGGGCTCCTCATCCTGCAGAACACGGTGATCACCGATGTCACCAATCTGGAAAGCGCGGCAATGGGCCTGATCACCGAGGGCAACCCAGGAGACATCCGCATTCACCATAACCTGTTCGTGGCCCGGGGAGGCCTGCCCGCGTTTCGCGGCGGGCGGCTTCCCGGCCTGAAACTGCAGGGCAATGCCTGGTGGTCCGAGACGGGAGCGCCCCGGTTTGTTTGCGACGGGCGTGAGTTTGACGGTCTCACCGCGTGGCGTTCCGCCGTGGAACGGGCCACGGTCGATGGTCCCACAGAGGATTTGGAACTGGACCCTCATCTCGATCTCGATGGCGTCATTCCCACGACCTCCTCTGGGAACGATCCATCAACCTTCGGCCGGTATCGTCCCGCTGCTGACTCGCCGTTGACGCTTCATTTACGCTCCCGGCGACTCCCTCCGGCGACCCTGCCGCTGGAAGTCCGCGATTTCTTCAACCACTCCCCGGCGGAAGGCGCTCCATGGCTTCCCGGCGCCGATGCCTTTCCGAGAATTCACGGCTCCGTCAATGCCCCATGAGGGATTCTCAAGCGATCAATCTCCGCCAGTCAGTCTGCCGAAACCGGGACATCAAACGGAGAAGGAGGTCGGAGAGGGGGAGGATGAAGGCGGACTCACTCCCAGACCACCTCTTGCCGAGCCGCTCGTCTGCCCGCCCGCGGCGTTCGATTTCAGCGGAAAAACCTATTGCCCCCGGTTTCCACGATCGTCACTCTTCCCATTCTTTCGCGGGGTTCCTGCGGAAGAAATCACGGTCTTAGATGCACCAACGCGAGCGCGTCGGGCGACCACAATCACATCGAACAGAATCCGGAATTCCCGCCGGATGGCTATGGGCGGCGCGCCGCCCTATTGCGCCACAGCCAGGGAACGCAGAACGTCATGATTAACATTGGAGTCAAGGAGTTGCTCGAAGCCGGCGTCCATTTCGGTCACCAGACCCGCCGGTGGAATCCGAAGATGAAACCCTTCATCTTCGAAGCTCGGAACGGCATCCACGTCATCGATCTCAGCAAGTCGCTCCCTCAACTGGAAGCCGCCTGTGAGTTCCTCGCCCAGGCGGCAGCCAAGGGCGGTCAGATCCTTTTCGTCGGCACCAAGAAGCAAGCCCAAGAAGCGGTCAAGGAAGCCGCCAAGTCCTGCAGCCAACCCTACGTTACCGGTCGCTGGTTGGGCGGCACGCTCACCAACCTCCGCACCCTGAAGCGCTCGCTGAAGCGCATGAAGGAAATCGAGCGGATGGAAACCGACGGGTCCATCAACGACTACGTCAAGCAGGAGCAGTCGATGATCCGGCGCGAGCATGTACGCTTCGTGAAGAATCTCGACGGTCTTCGCGATCTTGACTCCCTGCCCGACGTCATGTTCGTCGTCGACATCAAGCGAGAACACAATGCCGTCGCGGAGGCCCGCCGGCTGAAGATCCCCTTGGTGGCCATTGTGGACACCAACTGCGACCCGGATCTGGTGGACTATCCGATCGCCGGCAATGACGACGCCATCCGGTCCGTCAAGCTGATCCTCAACACCGTGGTGGGTGTGATCGCGGCAGCCAAGGCCGAGCATGACTCGAAGCGTGTGCGCAAACCCGCCGACCGCGAGGAATCCGCACCCGCACCGACTGCGCCCCCCGTCGCACCCGCCACTGCGGAACCGACTCCCGCTGCGGTCGCCTGATCCCATCCGTTTCCTCGGAAGGGGCCGGTGCGTGCACCGGCCCCTTCCCCGTCTCGATACCCGTATCCATCGTCAACTCCAACCGCACACATCGAATGGCTGAAATTACCTCCGCGCTGGTCGGCAAACTTCGCGAAATGACCAACGCCGGTCTCATGGACTGCAAGAACGCCCTGGTGGAAGCCCAGGGAGACCTCTCCGGCGCCGTGGATATCCTCCGCAAGAAGGGCCAGGCCAGCGCCGCCAAGAAGGCGGGCCGCGAAGCCAAGGAAGGCCTGATTGCTCAGGCGGTCGTCAATGGCGGAAAGGCCGGCGCCCTCGTCGAGGTCAACTGCGAAACCGATTTCGTCGCCCGCAACGAAAGCTTCAAGGCGTTCAGCAACGAACTGGCCGTCAAAGCGGCCTCCAGCGCCTCCCCGGATCTGGAAGGCGACCGCGTCGCTGCCGTCGCCCGCATCGGGGAGAACATCCAGGTCCGTCGCCATCAGCGGCTCGAAGTGAGCGGCAACGGACTGCTTGCCGCCTACATCCATCTGGGAGGCAAGATCGGAGTGCTGGTGGAAGTGGGCGCTGCCAAGGCCGAGTCGGTGAACACCGAGGACTTCAAGCAACTGGTCCGCGACATCACCCTGCAGATCACGGCGGCCAATCCGGGCTACGTCAGCCGGGATCAGGTGCCCGCCGAGATTCTCCAGAAGGAGGACGATATCGCCCGAAATTCAGACGCCCTGAAAGACAAGCCGGCCGCCGCCATGGAAAACATCCTCAAGGGAAAGCGGGAGAAATTCTTCCAGGGCATCTGCCTGATGGAACAAGGTTTCGTCAAAAACCCCGACCTCACCGTGAGAGCCCACTTGGCATCCGTCTCCAAGGCCCTGGGCGACACCCTTGAGGTGCGCCGGTTTCTCCGATTCCAAGTAGGCGAGGCTCTCTGAGATCCCGGCCATTCCGGCCCGCGTCCAACTCCCTCTTCAACTCCGCCACCGGCCTGCCGGCGGCGGAGTTTTTCATTTTGACCGATCACCCGAAGGCAATTGTCTGTAACCGCGCCCCCCAGGCGGACGTCCTTCGCAATGAAACCACCGTGGAAGCAGCCTTCGTGTCTCCACTGAGACTCCTTTCAGTTCCCCCGCTTCCCATGCGACTCCTTCCCGCCCTTCCCGCCCTGGCGCTGACCGTCGGATTGGCCGCAGTCCTGGTCGTCCAGCACCGGAGAATTCAGCAACTGGCCCGGGAACTGGACGCCGTGCGTCCGGCCATGACCTCTCCGAATCCCTTGGAGGAAGGGGAAGTTTCCGGATCTCAACCCCGCCCCTCCGCCGTGGGCTCCGACGCCTCGGTATTGCACCGACTTGCGGCCATTGAGGAAACGCTGGCGAAACTGACGGAATCCAATGAACACCTCATGAACCGTGGGCAACTGCCGATTTCGGCCGAAAAGCGCGAGCAATTGCTGGCTCGCTTGGCCGATCCGACCGCGGACGCCAAGGAACGTCTCCAGGCCCTGCGATTGCTCCGTCGCAACAATGCGCTGGCAGACGACGCCGTTCAGTACGCTCTAGGCTGGCTCAACGGCACCACGAACAGCGGAGACCGCATGCGAATTCTCCAGCAACTCGGAGGTCTCACCAACGCCGCCCTCCGAGACCCCCTGTTGTCGATGGCTGCTACCGATTCCAGCGTCGAGGTTCGAAAACGCGCCCTCGGTAGCCTGCGACGGCTCGTGGATGACCCGGTGGTCGAGACACACGTGTGGGAGTTACTGCTCAAGGACACCGACGAAGGAATCCGTCGCCAGGCTCGGGACGTGATCATCGACGGGCCAGTCTCAGAGGCCCGCGCGGCGGCCTTGCGTGATCGCGCCGTCGCCGCCGCCAGCACACTGGAGGAACGCGCCATCGCATGGGAGGCCCTGAAGGCCTCCGGCCAGGGTTCACCCGAAGTCAGCGCAGCGCTGTCACAACTGGCCCAGACCACCACGGACACCCGCGAACGCCTTCAACTCTTTGAGGCGTTCAACGAGGCCAGTGATCCGGCATTCATTCCGCCCCTCGTCCAGGGGCTTCAGGATCCCAGCCCTCTGGTCCGCGCCCGGGCAGCCGACGCTCTTTCCGATTTTCGTTCGGAACCCGCCATTGAGGAATGGTTCCGATACCTGGCGGAAAACGACAGCGACCCCACCGTACGTCGCCAAGCGATGCGGGTGCTCAACCAGGGATCTCGTGAAACGAGGCCGGGCCAGAGACCCCCAGGCAGGGGACGGGGGCAGCCTTGAGAGAGGGCCGCAGCGTCACGGAGCGACGTTGACGCGATAGAACTTCTCATTGCCCACGCGATTGGACACGGTGGCCCGCATCCCATTTCCGCCGGTCGAAATAAAGACGGCCCCCGAGACCGGAGCCCATTCCTTCAGATTCGCACTTTCCAGCAAAGAGTGGGTCGCACCGGG
>JBDKKE010000637.1:0-6296 GCA_039796255.1 Verrucomicrobiota bacterium
CGTTGATCCCCGTGGAGCTGCTGTCCTCGAAAGGCGCCCCCACCACCGCAGTGTCACCGGATATCGCCACCGACCAGCCGAAACGGTCAAGGCGCCCGGCGTTGCTGGCCTTGAGATGGGCTTGCTGAGCGAACGGGGAATCCATCTGCGATCCCTGCGTGCTGTTCCTGGTGGTCGTGCCGGCTGAAGCCTCCGGACTTTGGGCGGGTTGGGTGCCGTGACGCGCGGCCGTCACGGCGGCGGCCAGTGAGTCGTACTGGCCCGTTGCCTTGAGATGCTGAACGGCCTCCTCCCCTTGGAGTGGCCCGGTCGCCCCCGCTGGCTGGCCTGGCGCAATCAACAGGCAAATGACAATGGCGCGGGTTACCCTCCGCGCGTTGGTCAAAAGGCGACGGACGAAGGCGCATTGGGTGTTCATCAATTATTGGGGCAAAAGGCGATTTCACTTACCTTTTCCACACGGTTTCGGAATCTCCAGCATTTAGTGTGGAGAATATTTCTGGATTAAGAGTCGTCGAGCGACGTTTAAGTCGATTCTCGTAGCCCGGTTTCAGGGGGCGTCACTCAGCCGTTCTGCCTTTTTAGGATCCAACCGATGGGGGGATCACATCGTTGACCTGGTACACTGTCCCTCCTCCGGGTCGCTTGAGGCAGACGTGACCGGTTTTGGAGTCGGGGGCCCCATGGCGGGTGAAGGGTGCGCACCAATGATGAATTGGTACGTGGGTTTGCCATGGCCGGGTCCGAAGGATCTTGGAGTCCGTTTAAAAACCCATGGAAGCGTCGGGATCCTGCCAATCCTCGCAGCATGATCCGGTTCGTTGCGACATGAATCCAAGCCGCCACGGTTTCGCGAAGGCGTTCGTAGTCGCATGCGAGGCAGCGGCATTGCATCAGCCAATCGAACGTCCGCTCCACCACCCATCGCTTGGGCACAACCTCAATGCACCGGGCGATGGAGTTGGCGTGGACGCGGGGTGGCCGTCCGAGCGTTTTCTGAATACCCTGCGCCGGTGAGCGAAGGCCGTTTTGATCTGGCGATTGTGGGATCTGCGTTTGGCGGATCGCTGCTGGCCATGATTGCGCGGCGCCTGGGGCGGAGCGTGGTGCTGATTGAGCGGGGAAGCCATCCGCGGTTTGCCATCGGGGAATCCTCGACTCCGCTCGCCAATCTGTTGCTGGAGGAGTTGGCGGTCCGCTACCGACTGCCGCGACTGCTGCCCTTGACCCAGTGGGGCGCGTGGCAGCGGGCGTATCCTGAAATCGGCTGCGGACTCAAACGGGGCTTCTCCTTCTATCATCAGGAGTCGGGCCGGCCCTGGTGCGCGCGGGAAGATCGCGCGAACGAACTGCTGGTGGCCGCCAGTCCCTCGGATGAGGTTGCCGACACCCATTGGTATCGGCCGGATTTCGATCACTGGTTTCAGCGCGAGGCGGTGGCGCTGGGGGCGGAGTATCATGACGGGACGGAGCTGCGCTCGTTCTCGGAAGAGTCAGACGGCGTCCGACTGGACGGCGTCCGCGCCGGGCTGCCGGTGACGTTTCGGGCGCGCTGGGTGGTGGACGCCAGTGGACCACGGAGCTTTTTGTCGCGGGCCCTGGGGCTGGGGGAATCGCCGTGGACGGACTATCCCGCGACGCAGGCGTTGTATTCCCATTTTGAGGGCGTCCGACGCTGGGCCGATCTTCATCCGTCCCACGGCACACCGCCGTACCCTCCGGATGATGCCGCGCTGCATCATGTGTTCGACGGGGGATGGATGTGGGTGCTGCGGTTCAACAACGGGTTGACCAGCGCCGGCGTCTCAGTGAATGCCGCCTTGGCGAAGGAACTTCGGCTGTCCGAAGGCGCGTCGGCGTGGCAGCGATTGATGGACCGGTTTCCCTCGGTGGCGGCGCAGTTCGAGGGGGCCCGTCCGGTTCGCGAGTTCACGCAGATCCCAATGATGCCCTTCCGGTCGGCGGTGATGGCCGGCGACCGGTGGGCCCTGTTGCCCTCGGCCGCCGGGTTTGTGGATCCGCTGTTGTCCACCGGGTTTCCCCTGACGCTGCTGGGCATTGAGCGTCTGGCTCGCCTGCTGGAGTCAGATGGGGTGCCGGATCCCGACGCCCTGTCGTCCTACGCTACCCAGACCCGGATCGATCTCGACGCCGCGGCGGCCCTGATTGGGGCCCTGCATCGGAATCTGGGGCGTCCGGAAATCTTTCAGCCGCTCAGCCTGCTCTACTTTGCCGCCGCCATTTTTGCCGAGACCTCCCGGCGGCTCGGACGTCCCGCCCTGGCCGGCGGCTTCCTGCTGCGGGGGCGTCCGGACTTCGCCCGCGGGGTGGATGAGGTGCTGCGCCTGGCAGCAGTGACCACGTCCGACGTCAGCGCCGTTCACGAAGCGGTTCATCGGACACTGGAGCCGGTGAATCTTGCCGGACTGGGGCGCGCAGAACGGCGCAACTGGTATCCGGTGCAGGTCGAGGATCTGTTTGAATCAGCGGAGAAGGTCGGCGCGACCCGCAGTGAATTGGAGGCCATGCTGTGGAAATGTGGGATCTCCCCGCAGTTGGGGATGCCCGTCGGCGTCGACAGAACGGTTGCCGGCGGTTAGCCAGGTGCGGTCCGTCAGCCTGACCTCGGCGGGACTGCTGTGAGTCGCGCGCGACCACTTCCATTGTTGCCAGAAACCGGCGACGTTCCCGTATCGGGTAATTCGGGGATGATTTTTCCGATTTTCCGGCCGTAGCTATCTCACCTTCTGGATGGACGGGGCACTGCCTCCGAACAGACCGGCGGCGATGTTGATGGTGAATGCCAGGATTGCGGTGTTGAAGGTGAACGACAGGAGCGATTGCAGCAGCACCAGGCGGCGCATGGCCTGGGTCGACACGCTGACATCGGACGTTTGCGAAGCGACCGCGATGGACAGAGAGAAGTAGAGGAAGTCGCCGTAGTCCGGCGTGAAGCGGGGGTCGTCGTCCGGAAACTGGAGTCCGCCTCCCCGTGGCGACGCGTAGTAGATGCTGGCGTTCCGCAGGGCGAACTCTGTAGATCCGTCCGAGGTTGATCATCGCATGCGCTGTTGTTTTACCCAGGGGTTGCCCGGGGAGCAGGGATCCGCATAGCTTTCGTGATTCCCATGAAACGTGCTTCGTTCTTGTCTCGTTGGCCCCATAACGTGCGGACGGTTCTGCGCTGGTGCGCGGCTGTCTTGCTGGCGGTCGGGACCGACACCCCCGGATGGTGTGGGGAGACGTATTCGGTGCAGGATGACCTTCAAATGAAGGCGCTGCTTCAGGAGGCGACTTCGGCGCAGGCGTCGTCGTCTTCTCGAGTGAAGGTGTTTCACGGGTTCCGCTTCACCGACCAACAACCGGCAATCGGTATCACCTTCGCCCACCATATGACGGAGGATTCCGGACGCAGCGAAAAGGCCATTCACTATGACCACGGAAGCGGCGTGGCGGTGGCGGATGTGGATGGCGACGGGTTGGAGGACCTTTATTTCGGAAACCAAATCGGTGGCAATCAGCTTTGGCGCAATCTCGGGAACGGACGCTTTGAGAACATCACGGACCGCGCCGGAGTGGCCGTGGCGGACCGCGTCTCGGTGGGCGTGGCGTTTGCAGACCTGGACAACGACGGGGATCCCGATCTGGTGGTGTCCACGGTCCGTGAGGGCAATCTGCTGTTTGAAAACCTGGGGGGGGGGACGATTCCGGGACGTCAGCGCGGCGGCAGGATGGAATACCCACTGGCATTCCTCGGGCATCGTGGTGCTGGACTTCAATCACGATGGCAGACCCGACATCCTGATCACCAGCATCGGCCGTTACACGACGGATGTCCGCGGGGCGGATGGTTATTGGATCGGGATGACCAACGCCTTCAGCGGACACCTCTTCGCTGACCGCAGCGAGCCCACCCTCCTGTACCGCAATGACGGAGATTGGAAGTTCACCGAAGTCGCCCAGTCGATGGGCGTGACCGGCGCCGGTTGGTCCGGTGACGCTTCGGCATGTGACATCAACGACGACGGCTGGCCGGATTTGTACCTCCTGAACATGCAGGGCGATGATCACGTGTTTGTGAATGTTGGCGGCCAGCGTTTCGAGGAGCAGGCCGCCCGCTATTTTCCCAAGACACCCTGGGGAGCCATGGGAATCGCCGTCTTCGACTGCAACCTCGACGGTCGCTTCGACTACCTCGTCACCGACATGCACTCCGACATGACCTCTCCCCAGTCGAAGCTGAGGAAGTCGTTCAACGCCGGGGTCGAGCGGCAGAAGTCCGATGCCTGGTGCTCGGCCACCTGGAACGACCAGTTTCTCCAGGGGGCCTCCAACAACATCTTTGGCAATGCGCTGTATGAGAATCTCGGGGGCGGAAAATTCAGTGAAGTCTCCGACCGTCTGCGACTGGAGACTTATTGGCCCTGGGGTGTCAGCATTGGCGACGCCAACGCTGATGGCTACGAGGACATCTTCGTCGGTTCGGGCATGGGGTATCCCTTTGTTTATGCGGTTAATTCATTTCTGCTCAACGAGCAGGGGAAGGTCTTCCGGGATGCCGAGTTCCTGGTGGGCATCGAACCCCGGCGTGACGGGCGGGTCTCCAAGGAGTCCTTCGTCCTGGATTTTGACGGGGTCGATCGCGCCCACCCGCTAAGCCGGGGGCGCAAGGGGCAGCTCACCGTACGCTCCTCCCTCAGCACCCGGTCGGCGGCCTTTGTGGATCTGGACGGGGACGGCGATCTGGATCTGGTAACCAACGAGTTTGATGACGTGCCTCAGGTTCTGATGAGCGACCTCTCTGCGCGGAGGCCGGTTCATTTCCTGAAGGTGAAGCTGGTGGAAACCCGGTCCAATCGCGAGGGACTGGGTGCCGTAGTCCGGGTCCGGGCGGGCGCTCGGGAAATGAGCCGCCTCCACCATGGCAAGTCCGGTTATCTGGCCCAGAGCAGCCTGCCCCTGTACTTCGGATTGGGTGAGGCGGCCCAGGCGGAACAGATTGAGATCGTCTGGCCCTCGGGCCGAAAGCAGACGGTCACCACGGGCATCCCGAAGAACGGGCTGCTGGTGGTGAAGGAAGCGGAATGATTGCATCGCGATTCTCCTTCGGGAGTTCGCAGTCACGACTTTAGGGCGTGGGTTGACCGGAATCGTTTGGCTGGCGCTGGCGGAGGTTCAACGTGCCCCAGTCCCTCACTTTCCTTGAGGAGCGGGATTGGAAACTGGACGCTTTTCAGACTGCGGGTATCAGTGCGCCGGATTGATGGGCCGGTACCCCGCGTTTGGATAGGTCCCGCTGGCAGGCACAAAGGTCGGATCGAGGTTGAGGTCGACGGGATCCAGCGCATTGAGGGCGTGGTCGAAGGATTTCTGCGGATCCAGGATCGGCCCTCGAACAACGCATCTGGTGACCCGTGCGCCTTTCTGCAGATCGAGTTCGAACCGGGGCAGGGAAGGTGCCCCTCCCGCCAGAATGTTCCCCGTCAGAATGCAGTTGGTGAACTCGCTGAGTCCCCCCAGTTCGTCCACTCCATTTCGGTTCCCGGTCAGAGTGCAGCGGTCCATCTCCAGTCGGGACCGGGGAAACACAGTGACTGCCCCATTGTTGCTGAAGGGATTCTCCCCCTCACCCGGACCCGTATTGGAAATGTTTCCGACAAAGAGGCAGTTCACGACCCGCGCCCGGCTGCCCCAGAGGAGGTCCAGCGCGGCACCGGTGACTTCGGCCCGGTTGTTGCGGAAGACGCAGTCCTGGATGAGCACGGACTGATGGGTGGCCCCCTCCTGTTGGATGGAGATCCCCCCGGCGCAGGGACTGGCGTAGTTATCCACAATCTCCAGGTCCTGCAGCACCGGATAGGACCGATGGTAGATCTTCACCGCGCCGCCATCGCCATAGTAGAAGCGTCCCTTGCGCACGCTGCGGTCGGGTTCCATGGCTTCCTGATGCGAATTGGTGACGAAGTGGTTGGCACCGGTGAGCCGGAAGTGTGCGATCCGAGTATTGGTGGAGAGGCCGTCCCCGAGGTAGATCACGTGGTTGACCACTGCCGGATAGGACGGACTGGAGCGGTCGGAGATTTCGGGGTTGGCCGCACTGAGCACTGGACGCCCGATACCCTCCAGATGAATTCCCGAATGGGCGCGGTTCAGATAGATGAGCGCCTGTCGGTGGGAGTTGGGAATGTACGTGAGGTTGCTTCGATTCCTCGGATGGTCGGTTAAGGAGTCAGTGTACCATGAAATCCGTTATCAAAGCATCCCCTGTGAAAACCCGCCGCAAGTTCGACGAAGCC
>JBDKKE010000638.1:0-16831 GCA_039796255.1 Verrucomicrobiota bacterium
TGATGGGGAAGGGAGCGCGTCAGCGCGCGATAGGCGATAGGCGATAGGCGATGGGCGATGGGCGATGGGCGATGGGCGATGGGCGATGGGCGATGGGCGATGGGCGATGGGCGATGGGCGATAGGCGATAGGCTATGACTTCCATGCGGCGCCGGTGGGATAGGCGAACTCGGCCCGGCTCGAATCCTTCATTTCGGTGCTGTAGCCCGGGCGGGTGGGGGCGAGGTAGCGTCCGCTGGAAATTCGGCAGGGATCCACAAAGTGTTCATGCAGGTGGTCCACGAACTCACACACGCGTCCCTCCCAGGATCCACTGATGGCGACGAAGTCAGCCATGGCCAGGTGCTGGACGAATTCGCAGAGTCCAACGCCCCCGGCGTGGGGACAGACCGGCACCCCGAAATGGGCGGCGAGCAGGAGAATGGCCAGGTTCTCGTTGACGCCCCCGACCCGGCAGGAGTCGATCTGGCAGTAGGAGATCGCCCGGGCCTGCAACAGTTGCTTGAACAGGACCCGGTTCATGCCGTGTTCACCGGTGGCCACGCCAATGCCCAGCGGTTCCATCGCGCGCGCAATCGCCGCGTGTCCCAGCACGTCGTCCGGTGAGGTGGGCTCCTCGATCCAGAGCGGCTTGAAGCGGGCCAACTGGCGCATCCATTCGATGGCCTGCGGCACGTCCCACACCTGATTGGCGTCCACCATGAGCTGACGCTCCCAGCCCATCTCTTCCCGGATGATGGCGAGACGGCGGAGATCGTCCGCCAGATCCCGTCCCACCTTGACCTTGAGATGGGTCCAGCCGCCGTCAATGGCCTCGCGGCAAAGGCGGCGGATTTTGTCGTCCGGATACCCCAGCCAGCCGGCGCTGGTGGTGTAGGCCGGATGCCCCTCCGCCTCCAGGCGGGCGATGCGGTCCGCCTTGCCCGGTGCGAGACGCTCCAGCATTTCCAGCGCGGCGCCAGGGGTGAGGGCATCCGTCAGATACCGGAAGTCCACACACCGGACCAGCTCCTCGGGCGTGAGATCGGACAGCAGCCGCCAGAGGGGCTTCCCTGCCGCCTTGGCGTAGAGATCCCACAGCGCGTTCACGATCGCGGCCAAGCCCAGGTGAATCGCTCCCTTGTCGGGCCCGATCCAGCGCAGTTGAGAATCCCCGGTCAGGTGCCGCCAGAAGGCGCCCGGATTTGCGGTGAACTCCTCCAGGGTCCGGCCGACCACCAGATGCTCATGCGCGCGAATGGCCGCGCACACCACGTCGTTGCCACGCCCGATGGTGAAGGTGGAACCGTGGCCGGACAGCGGGCCATCGGTGTGCAGCACGACGTAGGCGGACGAGTAGTCCGGATCCGGATTCATGGCGTCTGATCCATCGCGCTCGCGCGAGGTCGGGAAGCGGATGTCCTCAATCGTCATCCGGGTGATCCGAATTGGCATCCGGCGAGGGTGAAGGAAGAGGGCCGGACGTGCAAAGGGGGTGCATGCGGATTCTCCCGCCGCGTGAATTCGCCGGCGGAGGGCCGGTGATTGACGGCCCTTCCCGATCAACGGCTGTTGTCTCCCCGGAACCGACCCGGCGGTTGTGCGTCTCCCGCAAATCCGGATTGGACCGGTTCGGCGGCGACTGCTCCCCTTCGGCGTGACCTTCCCTGCCTTCCGCCGGCGCGCTGCCCTGGCGATCCTGGTGAGCCTGAGTGCGGCGCTGCTGATTCCGGTCGCCGCCGCCCGGGACTACTTTCCACCGCCGGATGCTGCGGGCGGGTGGCGGACGACCCGGACGGAGAGGGAAACCCGCTCACGGGCCGGCATGGATGCCCGGCGCCTGGAGAACGCTTTTGAATTCACCCGCCGCTGCACGCAGAACGGCGGATTGCTGGTGGTGCGGCATGGCCACCTCGCTTTCGAACGGTACTTCGGCCGGGCCGGGCGCAACGTGAATCCCGACATGGCGTCCACCGGCAAGGCCTACACCAGCATCGCCTGCGGCATCCTGCTGGATGAATTCCGCGACAAAATCCCGGACGGACTCGACACCCGGGTGTTCACCGCGACCTATCTTCCCGGAGCCCTGCCGCTGGACGATCCGCGCCGGGCCGACATCACGCTCGGGCAGCTTCTGTGCATGTCCTCCGGCTATTGGGGCGAGGGCGGGGCGCCGACGGGAGTCGTGGCCGGCCAGGTGCAGACGCTCAAGCCGGTGCCCGGACAGGACATCCGGGATCTCGACGGATCCTCGCTTCGCGTTCCGATGTGGACCCATGCCGGCGCGGGCTACTCCTATTCATCGCCGGCCCCGCACATCGCCAGCATGGTGCTGCGACAGGTCTCGGGAATGGAACTGCAGGACTTCATCCAACAGCGGTTGGCGGAGCCGATGGGATGGGGACCGTGGGGCTATTGCCTGAACCGTGGGGGATTCCGGATGCCGCATGCCAACGGTGCGGGCAGCATTGCCGTGCATGCGACCGACGCCCTGCGCTTTGGCTATTGCCTGCTGCACGAGGGCCGCTGGAATGGCCGCCGCTTGGTTCCCGCCCGCTACATCGCCCTCTGCAATCAACCCTCGCCCTACAACGTTCACACTCCGTTTACCCTCCAGTTCGAGCACAACGCGGATGCCCATGTGGCCGGCGCTCCCCGGGACGCTTATTGGAAATCGGGTGCCGGCGGCTTTGGACTCCTGATCGTGCCCTCGCTGGACCTGGTCATCTACAAGATGGGCGGAAACAACGGACAGTACGATCCCACGCTGACCGATGTTCCCCAGCCTCCGGAGGTGGATCATTCCCGGGACGACTGGAAACCCATCCCCCGAACCCCGTTTCACGAAGGAAGTCTGGGGGGTGATGACGGGCTTCGGCGCGTGCTGGAAATGGTCTGCGCGGCGGCGGTGGATTAACTCCTGGCCCAATTCAGGGATTGGTCACCGGGGGCGGCGGTTCCTTTGGCGGTTCCTTCGGCAGGGCCGGACTTCCCTGAAACACGCTCTTCAGGGTTTGGAATGGCTGCAGGGGAATGAGCAGAAACGAGGGCACGTGCCGAAGCTCCGCCTCGGGTTTGGAGAGGGTGCCGGTGATGTCGTACTCCATGAGCTTGGTGAAGGGACTGAGCACCAGGTTCACCAGCGGTCCGAAGAGCGGAACGTCGCGCAGCGGCTCCGCCTCCAGCACCAGCTTGAGGCGGCCGTCGAAGTCCACCGGACCACGAATCTGCAGGCGCATCGCCGGCGAGAGCAGTTCCACCCGGTTGAAGTTGACCGATCGGTTGGTGAGGTTGAAGAGGGCGTTGCCGTCCCGAAATTTCGCGGCCCCCAGTCCGGGTGAGACGCTGTCAAAGGCCGGCGACAGCATGCCGAAGAGAGGCAGGTTCCAGAGGTAGCCGTTGCGGAGCTGCGCGTTGCCGAAGCCCTTCCACGGATGGACTTCGTCGCCATGGCCCTCCAGGACCGTGACCCCGCCGCTCAGGACGCCTTCCAGTCGGTTGGTGTCGGTGGTCAGATCGTTCATCAAGCGCTGCAGATCGACGTCGGTGTAGGAGGCGTTGAACTGGAACACCGCGTCGTCCCGGTCCGCAACATTCACCTCCACATTGGCGCTGACCAGTCCGCCGTAGAAGCCGCCCGCGACATTGGTGACCGAGACGTGATTGCCGGTCCAACTGACGGTGGCCAACAGCGAATTGAACTCGAAGTACCACCATTGCAGGCCCGGCACGCTGGCCTGGAAGGTCACGCTCCCCTCCACGTCGTCCATCACCGGAATGGTTCCGTTGATGCGCACGGTCGGAGTTTCCAGGAATTGGTAGGGGGCGAGAATCTTGGCCGTCTTCGGACCGACGGCTCGCACCACGGACGCGGGATCGAGGGTGGAGAATCCATTGGTGATGCGGAGCAGTTGGGCGGGCATGTCGTATTGCAGGACGGGTACCCGCGCCTGGTTGGTGCCCTGGAACAGTTCGACGCCGGCGAAGGTGAGCAGCCGGTTGGTGTAGGTGACGGCGGTTCGCAGTTCGGTGATCGGTTCGCTCCTGTAGGTGGCGTTGGTCATGGCCACCCGCAGCGAGGCGCCCGTCTGAATCGGGTCCTTCCAATTGCCCCAGACTTCCCCCGAAATCCGGGGCCCCTCCGTCAGGCCTAACAGGTTGAGCTGTGCCATCACCTCCGGGGAACGCACCAGTGAGACGAACGCGAGCGGGTTCAGGGAGTTGTCCAGGCGCACATGCCAGCGTCCGGAATCCAGGGCCGCCTCGAGATCCGCGGTGAGCTCCCCGGGGGGCACCGTGATCTGCAATCCGGGAATGCGGAGGAATCCCGGGGTGAACTCGACGGGGACGCGGAGGCGATGGAGCGACAGGTCGGCAACGCCGAAATTGGTCGACTCGATCACGCCCCGCGCGGACACGGTCGGCAGCAGGTGACGAAGCAGTTGGTCGGGAGGGCTGGTCGCCGGCGGCAGCCGCCCCAGGGCATGCAGGTCGAACTGGATCTGGCTGCCCGCGTGAATGCCCGCGTTGGTCAATTGCTGCCAGGTCGGCGCCGGAAGCACCGGTTCCAGGCGGAGCGGCTCCACGGTTCCGCTGAGCTCCAACCCCACGTCCCCCTTGACCGCGTCCACCCAGGCGCTTCCCGACACGGCTCCGGCGGGAAGGTGGGCTTCGAGACGGTTCAGGTGCAGCGCGCCCTTTTGCCAGTCGATCAGCAGGGACACCCGCTCCGCTGAATGGCGGGGAGCCACGTGGAGATCGGAGCTGGAGAGCCGGGCCTGCACCCGCCACGGGGCGGCATTTGTCCAGAAGCCCCCCACCAACGGTTGGTCGGCAATTTCGACGGGAAGGGCGCTGCCGAGGACCTCAAGACCCAGCGTCCGGGCGGCCTCAGCCTCGGCATCCTCGGCCGTCAGCCGCCAGTCCACGGCGCGGGGCATCCAGGCGTTGGTCGTGTTCCATAGTCGGGTGGCCAGCGCGAGGTTGGAAATCGTCAGCCAGCGACTGTGGAAATCCACGGCCCGCAGCGCCAGGTCGGTCGAGAAGCCCGGTCCTCCGGGGGCTTCGCGGCGGGCCACAGCGCGGGAAGGATCCAGGCTGGGCGGAATGACGGGTGATTCCGCCGGCCGGTTCGTCGCCATCGTGGTCCCCGTGATCCGCAGGCGGCCAAGACGGCCGGCCTCGTGCACCAGGGACGCTGCATCCAGGGTCCAGCGGACGGATTCCGGCAGGGCGCTCGACGGCACGAACTCCGAGTCTAACCGCAGGCGAAGGGAGTCCAGGGCTCCCCACCGGGTGCGGGCGGCCGCGGACTGAAAGCGGAGGATTCCGTGGGACCGTCCCGGGGCATTGCGGGCCGGCTGGATATCCACGCTGAGCCGGACATCGTCAAACTGACCCTGGTTTCCTTTGGCTCCGGCGGTGGTGGCGCGGAACTGCACCACGGACTTCTGCAACTGGTCGCCATTGACGGCAAACTGCAGCTCCACCCGCGGTGGATCCGTGAAGACCATCGCGTCCATTTCATTCAGGGCACGGGCCAGAGGTGGATTGCGAAAGTCGGTGAGTTCCGTGCTGGGACGCCGGCTGCGCAGGTAACGGGTGACGTCGGAAAACGAACCCATCGCCTCCAGGGTGAGGCCGTTGAGGTCCGCCGTCAGCCAGGTCAGTCGCCAGTCGTCGTTGGAGATGAACTCCAGTTCACCCGCGAGGTGATCCAGGCGCAGAATCGCCGACGGCTCGCCGGGTCCGTTCTCCACCGCCCGGGCAGCGGTGCCGCCGGTGAAGGAGACGGCGCCCAAGCGGGGAAACTCCAGCTGCAGAACGGGCCTCCAATCCATTCGGAGCCCGAGTTCTTCCACAAACAGGGGACGGCGGTCGGGATCGCCACGGAGGCTAACGTTGACGCGGTCTGCCACCACGCCCCGCATGGGAAGAAAACGAATGCGGGTGTAGTCGAGCTCCAGCCCCTGACTTTCAATCTGCCGCAGCAGGGGTTCCTTGAGGAATCCGGGCAGGCCGACCAGTCCCAGATGCAGGAAAATGTACCCCACCAGCGCGATCAGCGCGTAGGAGGAGCGGACGCAGAAGCGGAACCCCCGCCAGCAGAAGCGGAAGACGCGCCGGGGTCCCATTCCGGTCCCGGACACGGACGCAGGCGGTGGGGCAGGCTTCATCGCGGTCGGTCACGGGATACTCAGGGCGCTGAGCACGTTCACATACAAGGCCCCGGGAAACTCAACCAGGAAGCCGCGGTCATCCCCGTCACACCGGATCAGGGCGTAGAGGTTGTCCAAGGCGTTTCTTCCGCCGAACTCGATGGTGAATCCCGCAAGGGGTGCTCCGGGGGCCATCTGCAGGACCAGGGTGTGGTCCACTTCGGGAAACTTGAGCAACTCGAACTGTTTGGCATCCCGCAGCGGATGCCGCGCGCCGTCGAGATGTCCGATGCCGTACAGCGTTTCATTGACCGACTCGTTGAACAGGGGATCCGGTGCTCCGCCTTCAACCAGCCACAGTCCATTTGCGCCCCGGGACACCCGATTGGTCCGGCCCTTTTGAAGAATGGTCACCCCAACCACGTTGGTCGCATCGAAGCGGATCTGCCGTAGTTGGGTCGCCGAATGGGGCAGACGGCGGAGGTCGGCGAGGGGCATGGAGTATACTGGCAGTTCACCAGCGCGGCGGACGAAAACCTTGTCCAGGCCGTCCTGGACGCCAAAGGAAAGGCGGACCAGATCGTTGGTGCCGGACTTCACCCCCCATTCGCGCCGCGGTTGGTCGAGTCCGTAGCGGGCCAAATCCACCGGAACGTCGTTGGGAAAATCGACGATCTGGAATCCGGACAGTTGCCCGAGCAGTTGCGCCACACGATCCGCCTCCACGGGAAACGGGGCGGGCGCGGTGGCCTGCCAGTTGGTGCCGCGGCGTTCCAGGACGCTGCGATTGGTGCCGGATTGGAATTCGATCAGGTCGGCGGCGCTGACGTCCGGCGTGAGCCGGCGGTCGCGAAAATTCACCAGCGGCAGACGAACGACGGCGGCCACCTCGGACGGGACGAGCACCAGGTTGGTATTCGCCATTCTCCGGACAAACGAAAACTCCGGCGCGTTGGTGGGAGAGCGTCCGAACTGGAGTCGCACCAGATCGTTGGTCCCCTTTCCCACGATCAACTCGGCTTCGGCAGGCTCCAGTCCCAGCGGGGCGAGATCGAGAACGGGGGAATCGGTGACGAATCCCGCCACCCGCACCCGCTGCAGCGCCCCGAGTAGCGCCTCAATGCGATCCCCGTCAGCGCGGGCTGCCAGCGGGCGGGTCAGTCGCCAGACGCCGGTAAGGGGTTCCTTCTCCACCACGAATCCAGGCTTGCCCCGGACTTCGACCCGGTCATAGGGAACGCCGGTGAGATCGAAGAGACCGCGATCCCGCCAGGCGTCCGCATTGCGGGGAAGCATGCCCAGAAACGCATCGTCCGCGGTGAAGATGCCGTCCGCACCCACCCGCTGAAAATAGAACTGTCCACCCAGCGGGGCCGGTCCGCCCAGTTTGAACAGCACCGCCGGTCCGGTGGTGGACTCCAACTTGAGGGTCAGGGCGTTATCGCCGAGTCCGAAGGCCTGCAGTCCATTGGTGGAGCCGGCAGCCTCCAATTGATTGGGAGGGATGAAGGTGCGGGGGCGGAGCCCGGCGAGCGATTCCAGGAAGGAGTCCACTGCCGTGCCCTGGGCCACGTACTGGACCGGCAGGACCAGCTTCCATCCGTTGGTGGACCGCTCGACGCGCAGAACGGCGTTGGAACGCAGCAACTCGACGGCGGTGATTTCGGCCGGAACCAGGGGCGCATAGGACCCCGGCAGGGCGGGGGTGCCGGCGTCGCGTCGCGGTCCGGTCACGTAGAGATAGGCGCCCAGCGCGAGGGCGGTCAGCAGCAGGAACCAGGTGGCGCGGGGATTCATGGGTCCGGATTAACTGCGGCGGCGGAGCCAGACTGCAAAGCCGACGAGCAGCACGCCGCCGGGCAGTCCGCCGAGAAGGGTCCAGCGCAGGCCGCGCACCTGGCGTTCGGTCAGATGCAGTTGGTACTCCCGGATCGGCTTGGGTCCGATGGCCAGCGACTGGGGACGGTCCAGCAGCCAGCCGACCGCCAGGTTGGCGAAATCGTGATTGTTGGCCGTCTCGGACGGCTTGGCGAGGGACGCATTGGCAAACATGGTGGAATCGCCGATGGCGACGATGCGCGTGGTGCCGCGACCGGCGGCAATGCCGGCGACGCCGCCCTTCTCCGCGGCCACCGCCAGCGGCACAGACCACCCCTTGCGGTCGAGTGCCGGGTCAAATCCCGCGTTGCCATTCTTGACGTCGGAACGGGTGAAGCCTCCCTCCCGGCTGGTCTCCACCAGGGTCTCGGCGCGCGGCGCGTCGGCGGGGAGGCGGTCGGCCGGAATCGGGGCGACGATGCGGGGGAAGGGGAAGTACAGAGCCCCGCCCTCACGCCGCAGCGGCAGCACCATGGGATGCGATCCGAAGGACCGCGAAACAACATCCAGTTTGGTCATGGTGAACTGTTCGTCCCCGGCATATCCGGGGGGGGCGGCGATGCCCCAGCGCATTAGCAGTCCCTCGAGCCCGGTTCCCTTTTCCACCGAGTACGGATGCAGCAGGGCCAGCAGGCGCCCACCCCGCTGGAGGAAGGCCTCAATCTTGGCCAGCTCCGTGGGCAGGACGGGGCCGGTGGGACCGGCGATGATGAGGAGTTGGACGTCGGCCGGGATCTCGTTGGTCGCGGCGGCCAGCCGGATCGTCTCCACCGCGAGATTTTTCTCGCCGGTCAGCAGCTTCATGAAGTTGGCATAGCCGAGTACCGGCTCCTGGCTGTCCGCCGGATGTTCGCCGTGCCCGATGAGATAGCCCGCCTTCAGGGGTTCGCCGGATTGCAGGGAGGCGAGCGCGCTGGTGAAGTGGTACTCACCGGTGAATCCGGAACGCCGGATTTCCCGCTTCTCACCGGACATGATCGCCTGGGTGTCTTCCTGATTGTAGATCGACAGCTCAGCGGCGGTCACCACCCGCGGTGACCCGCCGGTGTCGAAGATCACCAGGTTGCCGACGCCCGAGCCCAGTTTGTACTGGTTCAACAGCCGCAGCGCCGAGCCCGGGTTGCGGAGATTGTCGATCAACTCCACACGCACATGGGGGGAGCGCACCGCATACTCGCGCAGCAGGCCGTCCACATGCGGAAACAGGTCGTCGGACGGATTGAACATCACGGACACCCGGACGTCGTTGGTGAGCGCGGCCAGGGTCTGCAGGGTGAGCGGTGACAGAGCGGGACGGTCGCCGGCGCGGACGTCGTAGCGCACGACCCGCCGGGTCACCGCCCAGAAATTGACCATTGCCACAATGGCCAGCAGCGAGAGCACGGAAACGAAGACGCTGAAGCCGGTCCGATAGCGCCGGCCGGGCTCAAAACTGGGACCTGGAAGAGTCGGGGGCATGGTGGGCATCTTTATTTCCACCGCCGGCTTTCCACGACCCGCTGGGTGAGGAAGAGAAAAAGGAGGGTCATGGTCACGCAGAACACCACGTGGCGGGAATCGATGACTCCCCGGGCGAAGTCCTCCATCTGCCGCTCCAGCGACACGTGTTCCAGCGCCCGGGTGACGGCTCCCGACAATCCGTCGGCGGACGGTGGACGAATACTGAGCATCCACAGGGCGACCCCCATCAGGAAGGCCATCATCGCGGCAATGATCTGGCTGCGGGTGAGGGCGGAGGCAAAGATGCCCAGCGCCATGTAGAGGGAGCCAATCAGGGTCACTCCCAGGAAGGCCACCGCCATCACCCGTGGATCCAGCAGCAACACCTGTCCGGTGACCCGCCGCAGCAGCATGAGCACGCCGATGAGCGGCAGCCAGGTGAGCAGGTAGAAGGCGAGGGCGCCGGTGAACTTGGCCAGCACCACTTCCCAGTCGCCCACCGGCGTGGTCATCAGGGCCTCATAGGTTCCGGATGACCGCTCGGCGGCAAAGGAGCGCATGGTGATCACGGGCGAGACGACCAGCAGGATCACCCAGAAGTAGGTGCTCTGGTAAAACAGTTCGGTGATGGGGGCGTCCATCGGACGGTCATTCAGCCAACCCACCAGATCCATCACCGACATGCCGGTGAGCAGAAGCGACGCGGCAATGACCACGTATCCGGTCAGCGACTGAAAAACGCTGCCCAACTCGCGGCGAACCAAGGCAAGGAAGACACGCATCAGGGGAGACGGGGAAGAGATAGCCGATAGCCCATCGCCGATCGCCAACTGTGGCGCTCCCGGCAAGACCGTCCGGAGGCCACGAACCACGGATGATTCACCAAGGACACCTTTCTCATTCTGCCTCCTTCTTGCCGCGGGTCAGGTGCACAAAGATTTCCTCCAGCGAGTGGTGGCGTCGGGTCAACTCGCGGAGCGTCCAGCCGTTGCTGCGCACCAGGTCGAACACGGCCGGGCGCAGATCCACTCCGGCCTTGGGGGTGAGGGTGAGGCGGTGGAAGTTGCCGTCGATGGCCTCGAAGTCCATGCGCAGGGCATCCGGAAGATCCCGGAAGGCCTCCTTCAAGGCGCTGGCGGGCGCGGCAATCTCCGCCACCACCCCGCCGTCCAGACTGAGACGCTTCTCCAGGTTGGCGGTGGTGTCCGCCGCGATGATTTCCCCCCGGTTGAGGATCAGCACCCGGGAGCAGGTCATTTCCACCTCGCTCAGAATGTGGGTGGACAGCAGGACGGTATGCTTCCGTGCCAGTTCCTTGATGAGAGCCCGGACCGAGCGGATCTGGTGCGGATCCAGTCCGATCGTCGGCTCGTCCAGCATGATGAGGTCCGGCTCATGGACCAGGGCATCCGCGAGTCCCACCCGCTGGCGGTAGCCCTTGGAGAGCTGACCGATGATGCGTCGCTGCACTTCGGTGAGCCCGCACTGCTGAAGCACGGTGTCCACCCGGGACCGGCTGCGGCGCCATCCGAGTCCCTTGAGCCGCGCCCGGAATTTCAAAAACTCGCGCACCCGCATGTCCAGGTGCAGCGGGTTGTTCTCGGGCATGTAGCCGATGCGGCGACGGACCTCGTCGGGCTGGTGAAAGACGTCGAATCCGGCGATGCGCGCGGTGCCACTGGTTCCCGGCAGGAACGAGGACAGCATGCGCATGGTGGTGGACTTGCCGGCGCCGTTGGGTCCGAGAAAACCCACCACTTCCCCCCGCGCGACAGTAAACGAGATGCCGTTCACCGCCGTGCGTCCGGGATATCGTTTGGTGAGCTCACTCACCTCGATCATCGGTGTGGCGTCCATGCTTCGGAGACGTGGGACTCTAGCGGGGAGCGGGAGCCACCCCAAAGCGGAAATCGGCGGATTCACCGAACCTTCACCGCCACCTCGCCCTCGGACCGCCGGACATACTGCCCGATCTGTTCCTCCAGCACGACGGCCAGCTTCAACTCGTCGCCCTTGGGCTTGCCGTAAGTCTGACGCGCCAGTTGGACCAGACTCTCGGCCCGCTGTCCGTCCGCTCCGGTGATCAGAATACCCGGCCGGAGGCGGGCTCCGGCCGCCGGACTTCCCCGTTCAACGCCGTCAATGAGCAGTCCACCACCCCGGGCGGGACGCACCGTGAGGCCCAGGCGCTTGCGCAGGAGGTCATTGTTGAAGAAGACGCCCTCGGCGAGCAGGCGGAGGTTCAGGGTGTGCAGACTTCCGCCGCGGCGGACCTGCAGGGAAAGGTCCTGACGGTCACCCACCCGGGTGATCTCCTCGTTGAAGGCAATCAGTGAGTCCAGGGTGCGTCCGTTGAGCCGCAACACCTCGTCCCCCTTGCGCAATCCGGCGGCGGCGGCGGGGCTGCCGGGTTGGACTGACTGGACGATAAGGGGTCGGGAGAAGGCGTTGAGCCGGCCGCCGAACCAGAATCCATTGACGGCTTCGCCCGAGAGCATCTCACCCAGGGCCTCATTGATCTGGCGCACCGGGATGGCGAATCCGATGCCCTGACCGACGTTGGGGTTGAATACCGCCACGTTCAGGCCGATGAGCTCGCCCCGGAGGTTGATCAACGCCCCTCCGGAGTTTCCCGGATTGATGGCGGCGTCCGTCTGCAGCCAGTCGGCGATGTCCAGGGGTTCCCCGTCCGGTACCGCGCCATGGGGACGTCGCGATTTGGAACTCAGGATTCCCCGCGAGACCGAACCGCCGAGTCCAAAGGGATTCCCCAGCGCCAATACCGTCTCTCCCAGCAGCAAGTCGTCGTTTCCCGCCAGGGGGACCGCCTTGAACTTCCGGGGCGTCTTGGGCTTGAGCTTCAGCACCGCGATGTCTTTGGAACGGGAAAGGACCACCCGTTCCGCGCGAATGGATTCCGCTCCCTCGGAATCGAAGAACTGCACCCAGATATCATCGGCATCGGCGACGACGTGGGTGTTGGTCAGGACGTATCCGTCCTCGTCAATCACCACCCCCGATCCCCGGCTGTAGTTGGCCTCCGGCTCGCGTTCCTGCCCGTAATACTGCCGGAGCATCCGCTCGTAGGGATGCTCCCGCTCCACCCAGGTCCGGGTGCCGATATTGACCACGCTGGGAAGCACCGATTCCACGGCAAGCACCGACGCATCGCGTCGGACATCCGGTGAAGACGGTAATACCCTGGGAACCCCAGGCGTGCCGGATTCCGCAAGCAGGCAACCGCCCGCCATCACTCCGGCCAGAAGCCCTCCCCAAATCTCAGTATGCCGCCTGCGGCTGATTTTCATAACCGATTTATACCAACAATGATGACACGGAATCCAGTTGCCCTCCCTGGCGGCCCTGCACCGGCCCGGCGCTTGACATAGCTGAGGGGCGCCGGGAAATCCATGCCTCATGACACCTGGGGTATCCTCCGACTTCTACCTTCGTGCCCGGGCGTCGGTTCGGGGCGACGGATTCCTGCGTGAGGACGCCTCGCCGCCGGAGCGCTGGATGCAACAGATCTGGCGTCATCAACGGCTTCATCGCGATCAACTCCGGACCCTCGACGGACAGGGGGTCCGGGTGCTTCATCCGGGATTCTGGAACCGGGAGGCGGGTCCGGACTTCCGGGAGGCAGTCATTCAGATCGGTGGGGAGCCGGCCCGCCGTGGGGATGTGGAGCTGGATCGGGCGGTCGGCGGCTGGCGGAGTCACCGGCACGCCGGGAATCCGGCGTATCGGTCGGTGGTGCTCCATGTCGTCTGGACCTCCCCTGTCGTGGATCTCCACCCGCCGGTGATGGCGATGCAGCCCTATCTGGACGCTCCGCTCAGCGAACTCGCGTCGTGGTTGGAACACGAGGCGCCGGGTCTGCTGCCGGCGAATCTTCCCGGCCACTGCTGTGGTCCGTTGGGAAAGGTCACCCCGGAACAGTTCCGGGAAATCCTGCTGCAGGCTGCCGGCGTCCGACTGCGCCGCAAGGCCTCCGAGTTCGCGGCGCGTGCCCGCCAGGCCGGATGGGACCAGGCGTTGTGGGAGGGGCTGTGTGCCGCCCTGGGATACAAACACAATGCCTGGCCCATGCGGCGCCTGGCGGAAATGACGCCCATCGGGTCCGCAGTTGCCCAAGGCGAGGACTCTGTACTGAACTGGGAGGCTCGTCTGCTGGGATTGTCCGGACTGCTTCCCGATCAGCTCCCCCGCGGCGATGCCCGCCTTCCCGTCCGGCAGTTGTGGGATTCCTGGTGGCGGGAGCGGGACGCCTGGGCGGAGCAGGTGATGCCGTCGTTTGTCTGGAGGAAGGACGGGGTGCGACCGGCCAACCATCCCCAGCGGCGGATGATTCTCGCCGCGCGCTGGCGGGCTGGGGGGTTCCGGTCTTCGGTGTTTGAGGAGTGGCTTGCGGAGGATGTGTCCCGGGGCGAAACAAGGAAACGACTGCTGGCCTTGCTGACTCCGCGGACGGTCCCCGGGGACTACTGGGCGCACCACGCAACCCTGCGCTCCCGTTCCTCTCCCTTGCCGCTGCTCCTGCTCGGTGCCACGCGTCTGACGGAACTCGCGCTCAACGTCGTCCTGCCCTGGCTACACGCCCGGGCCGCGGAGGGGTGCCGGGAAGACCGGTTGGCCGAGGTTGAGCGGCGCTACTTCGATTGGCCGGCCGCCGGGGACAACGCGGCGCTTCGGCTCGCCCGGCAACGGTTGCTCGGGGGTGCGCCCGGGATGCGACCCCAGTCCGGTGCCGCCCAGCAGGGTCTGCACCAAATCCTCTGCGACTTCTGCCAGCATGCAGGCCCTCTCTGCGACGCCTGCCGTTTTCCCTCAGTCGTTGAGTCCCTGGCTTCCATCAGGCCTCCTCCGTGACCCACGAAAACCTGAGGCAACGTTTCCGTATCAAACCCTTCATTGACAACCCATCGGCAACTCCTCAGTTTTCTCACCCATTAGCGTTGCCTCGGTAGCTCAATGGTAGAGCAGCTGACTCTTAATCAGTTTGTTCCAGGTTCAAGTCCTGGCCGGGGCACCACTTAACCCTATCGAACATGAACTCAGCGAAGTCGATCTCCCGGGTAGGATCTTTGGGTGCGGCCCTCCTTCTCGGTACCGCGACCGCATCGGCGGCGGTGGTCTTCGACAACACCCTGAACGTTCAGCCTGGATTTGGGGCCCAGACGACCCAGCAGTATGGCGATGAGATTTCGCTGGCCGGCACTGACCGTTATGTGACCGAGCTCAAGTTTCAGTATCGGGGAGACTTCGTTCCTACGGTTTCCGGGCCGACTGCGGTGGTCCGCATTTACGCCAACGACGGTGCCAGTGCCCTGCCCGGCCTGGTGGCTCCCCGCCCGGGCACTTTGCTTTGGGAAAGCGGTCCGCTGAATCTCGCCCCGGGCGACAACATCGTTTCAGTCGCCCCCAACATCCTCGTCCCGAACGTCGTTACCTGGGCCGTGGAGTTTTCCGGTCTAAGTGGAGAGGCCGGCGACCGCGCCGGTCTTTTGGTCTCCAGTCCCCCCACCGTGGGCGGATTGCT
This sequence comes from Verrucomicrobiota bacterium, assembly GCA_039796255.1. GTDB lineage: Bacteria > Verrucomicrobiota > Verrucomicrobiia > Limisphaerales > UBA9464 > UBA9464. Next base: position 14,995 of record JBDKKE010000638.1, read on the forward strand.
GGCCAACGGGGAGATCGGGAGCTACAGCGGTGATTACTGGGTCAAGGTGGATCCCGCGGATGATGAGTCTTGGGCGCTCAAGAGCATTGTGGGACAACCCTCCAATTTCTACGCCAACGTCACGGCCGTCCCTGAGCCTTCCACCGTGGCGCTTGCCGTCCTGGGCCTGGGAGGTATCTGGCTGATTCAGCGGCGCCGGACGGTCTGCTGACCGGTGATTCCCGGCGGCCCGTCTCCCAATGGATTCTGCCCGCACTGCCCCGACCTCCCTCCCCGCGGTGATCCCCATGGCGTTGAGGGTTCTCATCGTCGAGGATTCGGAGTTCGACGCACTTTTCCTCGTCAATCTGCTGCGCACGGGTGGCTGGACGGTGACCTTCCGCCGGGTTGCAGCGGCAGCACCCCTGCGGGAGGCGCTGCTGTCCGAGCCGTGGGATCTGATTCTCTGCGATCACACCATGCCCGACTTCAGCGCCCCCGAGGCGTTGGAGCTCCTCAAGTCGACTGAACTCGACATCCCCTTCATCATCATCTCCGGCGGCATCGAGGAGGGGGTGGCCATCACGGCCATGAAGTCCGGTGCCCATGACTTCCTCATGAAGGGTTCGCTCGGGCGCCTGGTGCCGGCCGTTCAGCGGGAGTTGCGGGAGGCCCGGGTCCGGGCGGCGCGGCGGACGGCCGAAGCGACGCTGAGGGAGAGCGAACTGCGCTACCGATCCGTCTGGGAGAACTCCACCGACGCCGTCCTGCTGCTCGACCTTTCCGGAGTGATCCGCTTCGCCAACCCGGCGGTCAGCAGCGTCTTCGGGTGGGATCCCGCCGAACTGGCAGGACAGTCCCTGGACGTGCTTCAACCGGCGGATCTTCCCTCCGGCGAGTGGTTGCAGACCTTCCGGGCCGCCGGTCGCGCCAAGTCGGATGAAGCTCTCGGGCGCCGTCGGGATGGATCGTCCGTCGAGATTGATCTGGCGGTGACCAGCATGCAGATGGGGGACCAGCAATGGATCGTGGCGATCATCCGCGATGTGACGGAGCGCCGGCGCGCCGAGCGCGAGTTGCGGCACAGCCGGGAGGAGTTTGCCGCTGCCCGCGAAGTCCAACAGCGGCTCTTTCCCAAGGGCGCGCCCAACCTGCCTGGATTCGACATCGCCGGAGTCTCGCATCCGGCGGTGGCCACCGGGGGTGATTACTTCGACTACCTGCCGTTGATCGATGAGGCGCTCGGCATCGTGATCGCTGACGTCAGTGGACACGGACTGGGACCCTCCCTGCTCATGGCCGAAGCACGCGCGTACCTGCGTCCGGTCGCCCGTCGCTTCGAGGGCACGGAAAACATCGTCGGACGCACCCAGGAATTGCTGGCGGAGGATCTGGGCAATGAGCGTTACATCACCCTCCTGCTGGTGCGTCTGGACCCGGTGGCGCGCACCCTCACCTTTACCAATGCGGGACATCCCGCCGGCCAACTGCTCGCCGCCGACGGCACAGTGAAGGCGATCCTGAAGCGCTCGGGACGCCCACTCGGACGCCAGGGCGCGACCCCCTACCCGGCGGGGGAAACACTGTCCGTCGCCCCGGGTGACATCCTGCTCCTGCTCACCGACGGCATTGACGAAGCCATGCGCGAGGATGGCGATGTGTTCGGGGTGGAGCGGGCTGTGGAGGTGGTCCGCCAGCAGCGTCAACGTCCCGCCGCCGAGTTGGTGGAGGCCATCTGCACCGCCGCCCGTGAGTTCACCCGACCCGAGCCCCAGGCCGACGATTTGACGGTGGTGGTGGTGAAGGTGTTGTAGGCCGGGGAGTGGAGTCCCCGCCCGGGAGAGGAATCCACCACGGA
>JBDKKE010000639.1:0-4470 GCA_039796255.1 Verrucomicrobiota bacterium
ACCCGGGCGTTCACCCCGGTCACAATCGTCCGCACGTCGGCGACCTGCAGTCGCGCCTCGCGACCCGAGACCGTGGTCACCTTCGGGGCGGAAAGAAAATCCACACCCCCTCGACCTTCCAAGCGCCGGCGTAGAGCGGCGAACTGATCCGCCGACAGGAGGGTCATCTGTCCGTCGCTGCGCAGCGTCTGCACCCTTCCCCGGGTCGGCGTGAGCGCCACCGACTCCATGGGCGGATTGTTGATGGGCGACACGCCAAACACCCAGTCGAGTCCGAGATCCTCCACTCCGCCCGCCGTGATCTCGGCAAAGTAGGTGGTCAGCGTGATCTGAGGCGCAGAGGACGCATCCTCACCGCCTCCGTAGTTCATGACCTGAACAACTCTCTCAATCACGTCCTGTGCGGCCGCCTTGGCGCGAACAAAGAGCGTGCCCTTCCGCTCATCGAAGTAGATCGCCGGCTGGTTCTGCATTTCACCCGGCCGGTTGGTAAGGATCGGCGGAAACTCCAGACCACACCGACGAAAGACATCCCGCACCTGGGCCTGGACATTGGTGGTGGCCATCACGCCCTCGGTCGCACGAATGGCCGCGAGAAAGTGGGCGCTGTTGAGCCGAAAGGTGCGGGTATGCAATGGCCCAGAGGGCTCTGAAAAGTTCGGGCTTCTTACCACGGAAAATGATGAACCGGTGTTGGGAGAGTTGACCGCTGGTGCTTGCTCACCCAATGACGGATCCCGCAGGGCGACATAAGCGGTTTGGACTGCGCCCCGAATGGACGGCAGGTCAAACGCCAAACCGCCGGTGATCGGCCGATCAGGGACGGGCACTTCGTCTTCCCAAATCCTTGTCCCCAGGGTCCGGATGAATCGGCTTTCCGCTCGGGGCTGCAGTTCCAGGGCGACTCGGCTGTGGATTCCCAAAGAGGACGACGAGGATTTCGGAACCCCAGACTCTTCCGCCCGCGCCACTCCCTGCACCAAATGCCATAACGAACCCTGTTGAGGTTCCCCCAGCGGAACGGCCATCCACGCCGCCATTCCCAGGGCTCCGAGAGCCCAGACCTGCAATCGGTCCCGCATTCGCGAGGGTTTCCACGAGGGCGTGCCCTGGAGCAGCGATTCAACCCGGCGTCCGAGTTCGGAGCGAAAGCCTCCACCGGCGACCCCCAGCCCGGCCACTGGATCGGACGTCACCAGTTCCCGCCCCAGAATCACCAGGGATTCAGCCAAAGCCGCGGGGCCCAGTGGAACCAGCGACGCGGCGGCATCCGCCACCTGCTCTCCCGCCGCGCGCAACTGCCGTCGCGCCCACCAGGCGGCCGGATGCCACCACAGCAGGGCACACACCAGGTCGGCCACCGCCAGCCAAACCGGATCACGCCCAGCCAGGTGGGCGAGTTCGTGTGCCAGCATCGCTTCGCGCTGCACCGGACAAAACCGCTCTGAGTAATCCGATGGCACCGCCACGGTCGGTCGCAGAACGCCAAACGCCACCGGACCCCGAAGCGACGGCCAGACCGACAGCGCAATGCCCCGCAATCCGAGCTGCGGCGCGAGCCGGTGGATCATGGCTTCTGACGACGGATCACGTCCTGTCCGGAGACTCCGCTGCCCCAGCAGCCAAAGCCGGATCCCACCCGCCCTCAATCCCACCAGCGCAGCTCCTGTCACCCACAGCCACCCGGGCCACCACACCCCGCGCCGCGAAACCGCAGTGCCCTCGTCAACGGTCGACGGAAATTCCGGCATCTTGTCCACCGACTCCCCAACCGGAGACGGTGCCGCCGACACCTGCGCCACCCAGCGCCGTCCGGACGAGCCATCCGCCGACGCGCGGCTTCCAAATCCGCGGACGGTCTCGCGCAGCCCCAGCGCTTCGCCCACGACCAGGACACCCAGCAGAACCAGGGCTGCCTGCCACGTCGCGCGTCGCACGGTCGCCTCACGGATCCAGCGTCCGATCAGCAGGACCCCGCCCACGAGAACGGCGACCTCCAGGGCCAGCACACCGATCACCCGTCCCCAGAACTGCAGATCGGGAGGATTCACTGGGTCCTCCTTTTCGCTTCCTTGATCAGCTTCTCCAACTGGTCGAGCTCGGCGCGGCTGACCTCCCGGCTGGTGAGCAGATGGCTCACGGCATCCGCCAGACTCCCCTCAAACAACCGCTCCACCAGATGCGACCCCACGCTGCGATGGACGTCCTCCGCCGCGACGCAGGCGCGGTACAAAAAGGACCGCCCCTCTTCCCGATGCGCCACCAGCGCCCGGGACTCCATCTTGCGCAGCATCGTGGCAATGGTGGTGTAGGCCAGCTCGCGCTCCGGCTTCAGCACCGCGTGAACCTCCGAGACCGATGCCTCACGGCGGTCCCAAAGGATCTGCAGAATTCGCAATTGAAGGTCACCCAGGCGGTGATGCGGGGAAGGGTTCATGGTGAAGACGACCCGAGTAGTACTACTTGGGTAGTTTTAAGGTCAAGCGCCGAGTGGAAGCACGGGCTCCACCAAAACCCCTCGCCGCAGGACCCCTCTGAGTTTTCGGACGGGCTCTAGGCCGGAAGGAGGACGAGATCCTCCTTTTCAGCGGTCAGTTCGGCGTCCTCGGTGTCGCGTTCGAGAGGGGCGAAGCGCTCGGAGTTGAAACCCAGTTCGCCGTGGAGGCCGGCCTTCATGGTGGGATCCCGGGGATTGACCAATTCCTCCAGGAGCACGCCGATCTCGCCATCCTTCTTGCCACTTTCCGCCAGAGTGTAGTTACCGCGGCCGATGTAGATGGCCCGGACCGTGTAGACGACATCCTTCACCGGCAGCGCCTTGAACATCGTCAGCGCCATGGGAGGAAACTCACCATTGATGCAGACCACTTTCTGTCCCTTCGCGAACATGGCCAAAGCCTATCCGAGACCCTCCGTCGATTGAACAACGAAGACGTTCCACTCCGGGAGGACTCTGACGGGCTTGGGACTGGCGCATCGGCAGGACTCTCCCCAAACTCGCGGCGTGCGCGTCCCGTTCCCACAGGTGATTGCGGCCACGCTGTTCATGATCCTTTCCGACCTCCGCGCCGCCGAACCTTACGATCCGTCGGAATTCGAGCCCGAGATTCGGAAGTACGAAATCGTGGACCGCCGAACTCCGCCACCCTCCCATCCCATCCTGTTCACGGGCAGCTCCAGCATACGCCTCTGGACCAATGTGGCCGCCACCTTTCCCGGCGAGCTGATTCTCAACCGGGGATTCGGCGGCTCGACCTTCAAGGATCTCCTCTTTTACTTTGACCGCATCGTGCTGCCCTACCATCCGCGGGCGGTGGTGGTGTACGAGGGTGACAACGATCTGGCCCGGGAGGTCAGTGCCGCGTCGGTGGCGGCGGACGCGATCGAATTCCTCGACCGCATGGAGCGCCAACTCACCGGAACACCGGTGATCTTTCTGGCGGTGAAACCCAGTCCCAAACGTCGGACCCTGCTCAAAGCCCAGCAGGATCTGAATGACCGACTTAAGGCCCTCGCCCGACTACGGCAGAGCGTTCTTTTCGCCGATACCTTCCACCCGATACTGGACGCCCAGGGAGAACCGGACCCGCAGTACTTTCAGCCGGACGGATTGCACCTCACCCCCCTCGGATACGCCGCCTGGCAACCCGCCATCTCTGCGGCTCTCCAACAACTTCACCTTCTCCCGCCAACCCCATGAAGCTCCCTCGCTGGATACTCCCATTCAGCCTGGCCGCCCTCATGGGCTGGTGGATCAGCCGGCCCAGCGGCCCCCGGTTCATTCGACTGCCCGGAACCCCCTACCCTGCGCCGGCCTGGCAAATGCCCGACTTGGAGGGGCGGTTGATCTCTTCCACCCATTTTTCCGGAAAGGTGGTGGTGTTGAACTTCTGGGCAACGTGGTGTCCGCCCTGCCTTGATGAACTTCCCGAACTGGACGCCTTCCACCGCGCCCAGCAGTCGAACGGAGTGGTGGTCATCGGCGCGTCCGTGGACGTTGAGGGCGCCCCGCTGGTCGGCCCCTTTGTGAAACGCCGGGAACTGAGCTATCCGATCCTGCTGGCCAACACCAACATTCAGGAACTGTTCGCGATTACCCCGCTGCCCACCACGCTGGTCATCGGACGCGACGGACGGGTCGCCGCCCGCTACCTCGGGGCCTTAACTTCAAACGAACTGGCCAAGGCAGTGGGACCGTTAATTGGTCCTTAGTCTGTGATCGGTGATCAGTAATCAGTAATCGGTGGTCGGTGGTCGGTGGTCACTGGTCACTGGTCACTGGTCATTCTCCATTCCGCATTCTCCATTCCGCATTCCGCCTTCTTCCTTCCTCCCCGGCCTGTGGTCACGATCGCCTATCGCCTATCGCCTATCGCCTATCGCCTATGCCCCCCTCGGCCTAGGGCGAGTCGGTCCCGGAATCGCCCGCTGTCTCGTCCCCGCTTTCCGAGGTCGCCGCGGGGGGTGAGG
>JBDKKE010000640.1:0-2512 GCA_039796255.1 Verrucomicrobiota bacterium
TTCGGCGGTCTCTTTCTCCCAAGCTCGATCCTCGGTAGGGGTGAGATCGACACAACGCGGAGCCGAGGAAGCCTTCCAACCTTGGATAAAATTAGGGTATCCGATACCCACAAAAACAATATTAGGGATGAGATCTTCACCCTCCATCGTCCGAGCAGTTTCAACGAGAGTACCGAACTCGGTGTTCGCATCGACCGCGTACAGAACAGGATATACTTTGTTCTGCTCTCGATAACCATCCGGCAATGCGACTGAGATTTGGTACTTCCGTTTCGTGATGGATGAAGTCACCACCCACGATTCCGTATCGGCAAGGAAGGCCGGCGGTTGACTTTGCAGCGGGTCTCTCTGACATGACGAGACCAGCAGAAACAACAGTGTGAGATGGGCTCGTATATATCGGTTCATTGGTAGATGTGATGAGAGGAAACGGGCGCAGGGAACGATTTCCGATTTTGGATGCACCAGTTTCCTGTGCCCGGAACACGGTAAAGGGCTCCGAAACCTAAACGGGCTCTTGCCTGGGAGTTCACCGACAGTAGCCAACAACCCGCCCGAGGCAAAATTAGAAATCGTTCCCTGACCCCGTTCCCTCTCGCTCTCGCTGGGTCAAAACCCCGCAGTACCGCACTGCATCGATCCAACTCACCGTCTCAACCGGGCGGTTCAGGTCGCCTTTAAAGTAAGATGGGAGCACCTGGATAGGGTTGCTGCTCATCACCGCCTGATACTCGGCTTGAGTTACTTCATGGTCCGAGAGCCAGAATCCGCGAGTGATTGTTACCGTGTGTTGGGTCGCGTCTAAATCTCTTCCCGGCTCACTCGTTGGGCTCCCCATGAGGAAGGTCCCAGGGGGAATCCAAACAAAACCAACAGTGCCTATCGGTCCAGGGGGTTCGGGATTCACCGTCAGGCTAGCCACCGCACTGGTCACGTGACCACCCGCGTTGCTCAATACTACACGGTAGTCCCCTGCATTCGACGGCTGCGCTTGGAATTCCAGCGTTGGTTGGTTGGCCCCGACAAGGTTCACCCCATTGAGCTGCCACTGATAGAACATTGGGGCTGTACCGGTTGCCATCACGCTGAACCGCGCTGACTGATAGGAATTTGCTTTTTGAGGCGGAGTTCAAGAGGGAGAATTGGGTTTTTGTGGCTAATTTTTATACTTTATATTCCCCAAAAGTAATCGCGGCCGTGCGAGTTGGTACTCCACGCCCGGCTCTGAACCGGCCACGGAGTCCGGAACCGGTCACCAGGCAAGGGTGACCTGGTTCGTGGTCCGGAATTCCCGGTGCCATTGCAGGCTCCAGAGGGCGTTCAATTTGACGGAGCGCGCCGAACCGTCGGCGAATGCCGCCTGGATGGAGCGCCCGTGGCGTTCCATGACGAACCGGCCCATGTCCCAGTCCCATTGCTTCGGGTTGGTCTTGTTCCAGTTCCGGGTGGGCGGCGGTTTGCCGCCGTTGCCGGCGGTCTGGAGATCGAAGGGATTGCCGCCGTACCACGCGCAGTCCGCGAACACGGGGACTTGGCTGGGTTCGGTGACGGCCATGGTGTTGCCCCATTGCAGCTCCGGCCGGCCCCGCCATCCGGCGGCGAAGCTCGGGGGGAGGGAATTGATCCAGTGGTTGATGCCGTAGCTGCCGAAGTCGCCTTTCCGGAAGTAACCCTCGGCACGGTCGGCTTGTTTCCAGCCCCAGAATTCCAAGGTGTTCCCGTAGGCTTCCTTCGATGGCTTGGTCGCGGCGGGGCAGAGCCGGAATTCGCCGACGTTGCTGTACAGCGCGCTCAGCGAGCCCATCCAGGTTCCGTCCGCCGCGGGGCCAAGATCCGCCATGAACCGCTCCTGGTTGTCCGTCGTGTACAGGGTGGTGACGATCGACCACTGCCGAAGGTTGGACACACAACGGGCGCCGTGGGCCTTGGCTTTGGCCTTGGCCAAAGCCGGCAGCAACATGCCGGCAAGGATCGCGATGATGGCGATGACGACCAGCAATTCGATCAACGTGAAGCCGTCTTGCGGCGTCCCGGTTTTGGAAATGGCGCTGGATTTCATGCGGGACGATCGGCGGCGATCTCTGAAGAGAAACGGGGGTGTCGCGGGATGTCAATGGCGGCGACTCCCGCCCATGTCGCCGGGTTGCCCCGATCGAGGTTGCCAACGGTTACTGAACTGATAGGAATTTGCTTTTTGAGGCGGAGTTCAAGATGCTTCGTGCCATGTCGTTTGTTTAATCACTCCAAACAAAATCCCTCAACACAAAAATGAAAGGAAATGCACACTGACCCCTATTTCCGATCTTTACCACCACCTTGCTGTCTCCCAAATTTGAATTTTTTAGGAACATTGACTGTTTCTAAGTTTTGGTCAGCAGTATTTATGACTCCGATCCTAGAGTAACCAATCTGAGCAAAGGTTCGGCTAACTTCCCGCCGCCCTGACCAGCTCCGATAAATCCAAATTTAAACACTACGTTATATTTATCTTTGAATTCTTGAATATTTTCTA
>JBDKKE010000641.1:0-12187 GCA_039796255.1 Verrucomicrobiota bacterium
GGCGGGAACGGCGGGACGTTCGGGGGTGATGTAGGACCAGTGCGGCTTCCATTCCGCTCCCTCCCCGATCCAGCGGGTGAGCAGGGCAATCTGGTCCGGACCCAACCGCTTTCCCGTCTTCGCCGGCGGCATGCGGTCGTCGTCGTGGGTGGCGACCAATTTCAGCAGTTTGGAGGCGTCAGGATTTCCCGGCGCAATGGCGACCTCTCCGGACTCCAGTTTTGCCAGGGCGCCCTCCCGTTGATCCAGACGGAGCCCCGCCTTGCGCTTGGCGGCGTCCGGTCCGTGACACTGGTAACAGTGGTCGGCGAGCAGCGGACGGATGTCCCGGTTGAAGTCCACCGTCGCCGGCGCCGCACCGGCAATCACCGCCAGGAGCGCTCCCAGCACGGACGCGAGTCCACACGTCAGCCGATGGTGGATCCGTAGGTTTGATTCCATGGAGGAGGGGAAGAGAATGACGTCAAGTACCCGGATGGCGAAGCGTGGGACGGGCGAACTGGCAAAATCCTTCATTTGCCGCCGACCCCCTGTCAATCGCGCCGCCTTCCGGTGCATTCAGGAGTTGGCGGTAGAAATCTGGAAAAGGGGTGAGCAAGGCCCTGGGATCGCTAGGATGAAGGAACACGGTCAGGTCCGTCCTGTATTCTTCTGCGTCCATGGCGACCATGGCGTGAGGCGGCAAAGGAGCGCTGCTCGATTCTGCCGACAACTCTTTACTGCACGGTGCGACGAGTAGAGGCGCGTCAGGCGCTCAGCAGCCGCTCCAGCGCCTCCTGCCCGGTCATGCCGGGATGAATGCCCAGTCGCTCGGCGGGAGCACTGGCCTCCACGATCCGGGCGGTCAAGAGATCCTCGGGTTGGCGCAGCGGATGGGCGGGCGTCCCCCGCGCGATGGCCACCGCCATGCCGAACTCCCCCGCTACACGCACATCGTAGATTCCGCAGCCCACGATGCCCCGATGGGTGTGAATGGCGCAGTATTGTCCCCCAGGCCAGGCATAGCTGGTACCGAGCGCCGGTCCGTGCGGAGTCTGCAGAACGCGTTGCTGCGCGATGGGCAAGGGGTGTTCCATGGGGACATTCTACCCCTGCCTTCTGCCGAAGGTCGCGATCAATGATGGGCTGACGCTCCCTATCTCCGTGCCAAGATCCCAGCAGTCGACATGGGTGCCAGCCATCCCGCCGGCACTGGCCACGAGGCCGCCTGGAGGATATGAGCGCCCGGTGTCCCAACGGGAGAGGGTCGGAAACACCCTCGCAATGGATCCCAACCGGCGCCCGCTGGCGAATAGAGTGCCGTCCTCATTCACCGCCACCTGTGACCTCGCACCCTTTGGACTTCATCGCTCCTTTGCCGGCAGGAATTGGCTTCGGGACCGGCTGGACGGGCACCTCAAGTTCGCCCTTCTGGGCTTTGGCGTGACGGACCGTCCCTCTGCCGCCTACCATTCCGATCATGCTCTGCCATCCCCCTTCGTTGGCCTCCTGGCTCCGGTGCGGGTTGACAGTGCTTGTGGCGTCGATGTCTCTGATGGCTCGCCCGCCCACCCAGAGCGTCGAGGTTTCCGGGGCCCGGGCCCGGATCGTTCGGCAGGTGGACCATGTCCTGCTCGTCTCGCCGGCCGCGAACCGGATCTTCGACACGCTGACCGGGGAACTTCGCCTTCCGGTCGCCTGGCCATTCACTTCCTACGGTGCATTCACCAGTGGCGGTGTGGCGCTGGGCAATGTGAACCTGGAGATTATTGCCGCACCGACGACCACCCCTGGCGTGGACACGACGCGTTTCTCCGGCCTGGCTCTGGAACCGGAACCCTTGAACGCGGCCTTGGCAGAACTGGAGGCGCGTCACCTGAAGCACGGAGACGCCGCACCCTCCGGGCCGCGGTGGCTGGCGCGGTTGACCCGTCCGCGCTGGACCCTGGTCAGCCTGCCCGGGGTGTCTGCGCCCGGGGTCGAGGTGTTTCTCTGTGAGTTCGGACACGACGTCGCCGCGCGACGACGTCCGCTCCGCGAAGAACTCGACTCCCGCTCCGGCGGGCCCCTCGGGGTGCTCGGGGTCAACTCGATCCTTTACGGCACCCACCGCCGGGAAGAGTTGGCAGCGCAATGGCAGCAACTGCTGGCTCCGGAAGCGCCCGTCACCAACGGCGTGTGGCGGATCGGTGAGGGACCGATGCTCCGCCTGGTGACGGCGGAACACGATGCGGTGTCAGAACTGGTAGTCGGCGTCCGCTCCCTCGAAGCAGCGCGGCGCTTTCTCTTGGGGAAGGGCTGGCTGGGAATCGACAGTCCGGCATCGCTCACCCTGGGAGGCCCGGTATTTCAGAACCTCAGAATTCGCCTGGAGGAGGGCCGGGCGGCGGCGCCCTGAGGGGCAGCAATGAGGCCGTCACATTGTCACCCCCTGTGTTTACTTTTCCCGTGCGGTTCAGGACCGATCGGGCATTTGCTAGTGATGGTGACCGTGGGAACCGATCCATTGGACGACGATGAACTGCTCTCGCAATACACGGCGAGCCGCTCCGAGGAAGCGTTTACCGAACTGGTGCGACGCCATTTGGTTGTGGTTCATTCCGCCGCCTTCCGTCAGACGGGAGGCGACGCTGCCGCCGCTGCGGACATTGCTCAGACCGTCTTTATCGAACTGGCCCGGCAAGCGGTCGACCTGCGCCGGCACCCAGCCCTGGTCGGCTGGCTTTACACCACCACCCACCGGATCGCGGCCCGGCATGTACGAACCGAGGACCGAAGAAAGCGACGCGAAGAGGAGGCCCACCGAATGCAGGAACTTCAGCGTCCGGCGGGACCAGACCCCGAATGGCATCAATTGGCCCCGGTCCTGGACGCCGCGATGAACGAGCTGGGAGAATCGGATCGGCTGGCCTTGCTCTGGCGCCATTTCGAACGCCGCCCCTTCTCGGAGGTCGGCGACCGACTGGGTCTGAACGAGAACGCTGCGCGAATGCGGGTGGAGCGGGCTCTGGATAAACTGCGGGCCCGCCTGATAAAACGGGGCATCCACTCCACGTCAACCGCGCTGGACCTCGGCCTCGGAGGACTCTCAGTCGTCGCTACCCCACCGCATCTGGCCGCTTCCATTACCTCCGCGGCGCTCGCCGCCACCCCGCTCACGCTGACCACCGTTGGACTGTTCACCTTCATGACCTCAACCCCGATCAAAATCACGGGTATCGCTCTGGCCTGTGGCATCGTCGCCACCCTGCTGTTCATCCGTCAGGGGGTCGCGCACCGCCAACGAGAGGCGCACCTGGTCAGCGAACTCGACCGGACGACCGCCGACCTGCAATCCACCCGGGAGACCCTCCGGCAGGCAGATGAAGAACGCGCCCAACGGGCCTCATCGACGGAGGAACTCCTCCGACTGCGGGGGGAGTTAGCCGCCCTGCGCCGCGCTGCGGGGTCTCCCGTGAAGTCACCGGAGACCAATGCCGTCGACCAGCCCCCTCCGCCCGGACGCACACCTTCAGCCAGGATTCAGGCCCGCATTCCCGCCGGCTCCACTCTTCTGACGGACAAGTGGACCACCTCAGCCGGACGAGTCGCCTTCGCGTTGGTGACGCCCATATCGGTTGGAACCAATCCCGCCGAACCCCAGGTCGAGCTCGTGACCCGGGTTTTTGAGGGCACCGAGGACCGGATTGAGGCATTGGGAGAAGCACTGGGCGGGAGGATGCTCGTCAGCGAGGACCGGCGGCGAACCCTGGCACTGGCAAAAGAACTGCCTTACCGCACCCCGACCCAGAGCGTGGCTTTGTTCACTGCGGATCAACTCAAACCGTTCCTAGCGCATCTGGAGTCTACCGAAGGAGTGGTCCAGTCGGCGACGCCCCAGGTCTCCACCGCGAGCGGTCGGCAGGTCCGGATTGTGATGCAGGGCGAGTCGCAGGACGACCCGTTCAACGGCCTCAAACTCGACTTTGTTCCTACCCTCACCGAACAGGGGGATGTGGATCTGGTGATGCTCGTGGATATGGAGGGGAGAACACCGCAACCATAAGCCTGAAATCCACCCAATCTTCTGTCCTCTGAAACGGATGCTTCATCAACCACAGCTTGCATCTCACATGGCCACACGTTTCTCCCAAGAGCAGAGGAGAGGACATGGAACATTGTTGAACCTGGCTCTCTATCGGGGTCCCTGATCCGAAATGTTCGGCGTTCCTGCGCCTCGTGAGGAATCGAGAATCGCTGGTGTTGAGCTTTCGGACGCCCCAGGTATCTTGCAGCCCATGCGGCAAGTCATTATTTATCCCGGCGAAGACGGCTTTTGGGTCGCTGAGTGCCCGAGTCTCCCAGGCTGCATCACTCAGGGCGAGAGCCGAGAGGCCGCCGTCACCAACATCCGCGAGGCCATCGAGGGCTACGTGCTCACCCTTCAGGACGACGGCCTGCCGGTGCCAGAGGAGCACTTCGACGCGCTCCTGCTGGCCGTATGAGCAACATTCTATGAACCCGATCATTCCAGCCCAATTGGATGCTAATCCGCTGCTGAACAGGGTCACTGAGCTCAAGCGTTCGTCGATTCAGATGCCGAGCCCCGAGAAAGCCAATGCCGCAGCGTGCCGCAATGAATTACCGAGAATTCATCACCATTGAACGCGGAAAACGCGGCGGACGACCCTGGATCCGAGGAATGCGCATCTCTGTTTACGACGTGCTCGGCTGGCTCGCCGCCGGAATGACCAACGAACAGATTCTCGAGGAGTTTCCAGAACTCACGCTTGAGGACATCCGTGCGTCGCTCGCCTACGCCGCCGACCGCGACCACCATCTTGTCGGTTCGGCGGCGTGAAGCTCCTCTTCGACCAGAACCTCAGCCACCGGCTGCCCACTCTACTTGCGGATCTCTTTCCCGACTCGGCCCATGTTCGAGCGGCTACTCTTGACCAAGCACCTGACGACCAAATCTGGGAGTATGTCAGCGCCAACGAGTTTTGCATCGTTACCCAAGATAGCGACTTCGCGGAGCGTAGCCGACTCTACGGAGCGCCCCCGAAAGTCGTTTGGCTTCGGTGCGGCAACTCACCTCCACAAGAGGTCGAGCTAACCGCCATGACCGCGCTCGGTCCAGGACTGGCCGTGGGGTTGGCGGTGGCTCACCTCAGTCATTGGCCAAACAAGCGGCCATGACCACGCTAGAACGGGAAAATCGGTATATCCGAAAGTGGCGCCTCAAAGCCGCGCGAGGAGACTGCAGCGCCATGTCGAACGTTGCGGCGGCTTATCGCATTCTGCAGAAGTTCAGACATTCGGCCAGGTGGTACGAGAAGGCTTCGAATCAAGGCGACGGTGACGCCCTGACAGAGTGGGGCTACTGCCTTCAGCACGGCGTTGGCACTCGAAAGGACGGGAGTGCTGCGGAGCGAGCGTACCGGGCTGCCATCGTCTCCAAGTGGATCACGGAGAACGCCCGCGAGGAGGCGATGTATCATCTAGCGGTACTGCTACTCAACAAGCGGTCCTCCTCTTCGCAGTATGCCGCCGCCAAGCTGCTGCGCGCAGCCAGTGCTGACGGGGACTACCCTCAGGCGGAGACACTATTGAAGGCCATGAAGTCAGCCGATGGCCGAGCTTTCTGCATTTGTCGTCGGTATCTCAGGCCACGTCTCGCGCAGAGACACTGTCCGTTGCATGGGCCACAAAATGGCCAACAAAGCGGCGCGGCGAACGGGAGCCAGCCGATTCGCTGAGAGACCAATCGAACGTCATCGGCGGCTGGATCCCATCGCTGACCTTAACGCCAAGCCACACCGTATGTCAGACCATCTACTCACCTTCGAGTTGGCGAAAGACAGCAAAGAGCTTTTCATTCACGCCGACGCAGCAGGCTTGCGTTACTTGGCTGCCGCGCTCACTCGACTGGCTCACGATGCGGAGGCAGGCCGGAAGGAGCACACGCATTTGATGACCGAGGATTGGTCCGGTCACGAGTTGTCTTCAGTCGCGCAGGGCTCTGCTGGTTGCTTATTGCACCGGGTCACGATTCACGGCTGGCCTAAGAAGGAAGGAGCACGCGATGTTGTGGCCTAACCTGAAAGCGCTGCATCGAACCCGGCCGTCGCCACGCTGTCGCAATGGAATGCCCCCGTGTCCGCCGTCGTCGAGCTTGGGTCATTCGGCGCTATGATCACGTTGCGTCTCAGGACCGTCTGCCTCCTTGTGGTGTTCTTCTTGTCCGTCAACGCGGCGGTCTTTCTGCCAGCGTTTCATGACTCCAAGGCTGCCCATGATTTGCGTCGAACGGCCTTTGATGCGCCCGCGGAACAGGCCTCTGAGCTTCGAGCGAGGGCACGTGCGGTGAATAGGGCAGAGAGTCATCGGATTTTCAGCATCGGAGCAATCGTAGCTGTCGTATCGGGTGTGCTTCTGGGATGGAGGATCCACCGATGCGGGGGATTTTCTTCAGCTCTCTGGCGGGTGGATCCCGCGCCCCCACCAAAGCTATGACTGCGCTGAACAAGTAGGGGAGGGAACAATTGTGAACCCGGCACTTTATCGCCCTGGTCGATTTGACTTTTGGAGGGCTTTCTTAAAAAAATTTCAAATGCCTTCGACCTCACCAAACTGCATGGTGTTGCTAGTGCTGTCGTGTATTGGTGCCGCACTTCAGTCCACGCTTTGGAGCTCCCGACTTGAGGCTGCAACCCCTCCCCAGTTTCGCCTGGCAAACTCGCCCATCACGCCTGTGGCGAGGGCGTTCATGGCCTGGGCGGATTACGACCTCGACGGGGATCTAGACCTGGCCTTTGCAGGCGTCGGCCTCCGAAAGGTGCAGTTCTATCGGAATGACGGCGCCGGAGTCCTAGTGCTGGTCGAAACTGGCCTTCCCGGAATCGATAGCGGGGCGATGGCTTGGGGCGATATGGATAGCGACGGAGATCCCGACCTTTTGATCCACGGATTGCGATATCCAACCGGCGAGCGTATTGGGGTGCTTGGAAGGAATGACGGCGGCGGGCAGTTCAAAGTGGTGGATCTGGGCATAACCGGCCGCAGCGGTTCCGCCGCGTGGGCGGACTTTGACAACGACGGCGATCTCGATCTGGTGTCCACCGGACAACTTGGCGGAATCCCCGAGGCCGTGATTTTCCGGCAACTGGAATCCGGGGCCTTCGAAACAGTCCAGTCCCTGGAAGCGGATGGCGGCCCGTGGACCGGGAGATCGGGACTCAATTTTCTGTGGACTGACGCCAATCGTGACGGTTGGCCGGACCTTTCCCTCTTCGTTCGACGTCAGACGGAGTCGTTGGAGGGAGCCTTCTTGGCTGACGCACTGGGCGGGTTTGCAACCGCCCCCGTGGATCTCGGTCACGGAGTCCTGGGGCGCGCGGATTTTGACCTCAACGGCGTGCCCGACGAGATCCGATCTAGCGCCCCGGCTCCGGGAGCGATGATCGAGGAGCGCCAGGTGTCCGGTCCCAACCGCAGCCTAGGCGGGTTGCTCCCAATCCAGTTTCGGGTGGGGTTCGTGACCGCTGCCGATTGGAACTCCGACGGCGCGCCAGAACTCCTGGCTTTCGGCGAAGACGACAACTCAATGTCGAAGGCTCAGTGGGTTCAGTTCAACGAACAAGGTGAGTGGGTTTCCGGGGAGTCGGCAATCGAGCCGCTCCCTGCCCTTTCCCTGTCCGCATCGTCCGCTGATGTGGACAACGATGGCGACCTGGATCTGCTGGTTACCGGTGAGCAGGGGGCGCCGACCTTCGGGGCCGTGAGCCGACTTTATCTCAACGATTCCCCTGCAACCAACTATCCGCCAGATCCACCCTCAGGCCTGCGAGCCACCTTCAGCAGCGCCATCGCCGTCCTCCATTGGTCTCCGGCAACCGATTCCAATCAGCGGGGCGGGCTGACCTACAATGTGCGGATTGGGACGGAGCCGGGCGGTTCGGACGTGCTGTCGCCGATGTCGTTGACGGATGGCCGTCGCCTGGTGGCGCAGCCCGGAAATGCTGGGGGCGCGCTGCGGCGGATCGTCTCGGGTCTGGAAAAAGGGCGCACCTACTACTGGAGCGTTCAAGCGGTGGACCAGTCGTTCCTAGGTTCCGCGTTCGCTCCGGAGTCCACAGTGGTTGTTCGCGACAGCCCCGCCCTCGGAAGGGTGGAGGA
The DNA here is from genome assembly GCA_039796255.1 of Verrucomicrobiota bacterium. Classification (GTDB taxonomy): domain Bacteria; phylum Verrucomicrobiota; class Verrucomicrobiia; order Limisphaerales; family UBA9464; genus UBA9464. Next base: position 8,137 of record JBDKKE010000641.1, read on the forward strand.
TGTCATCCTAAACGAGGATGAAAGCGTCGATGTCCCGCTGTCTCTGACGGCACCCGGCGCCGGTGGGCCGTACCACGTCTCGGCTGTTGGCGCTTCGGAATCATTGTTTCCGCTTGGAAGCCTGATCAGCTCGGACAATGGGCTCGCGCTGAAATTGAAACCGGCTCCCGACCAAAACGGCAACAGCGAGGTGACGGTGACCGTCGAGGCTTCTGACGGCGGGCAGGCGTCCAGGTCCTTCCGGGTGACCGTCATGCCAGTGAACGACGCCCCCAGGCTACCGAGTTTCACGGTCCCGCTTGAGGAAGACAGTTCGGTCGAGTTTCCGTTCCAGCCGTCGGATCCCGATGGCAACGGCATCCTGGTCATACCTTCCGGTGGACCGTTCTCCGGGCGGCTCATGAAGACTGAGACCGGATATCGGTATGAGCCGGCGCCCAATTTCTTCGGTGCCGACGGGTGCGAATTCCAATTGAAGGATGCATTTGGCGGGGAGTCGCGGACCCGTATCGACTTCACGGTCCGCGGAGTGACCGACGTCCCGGAGGTGCGACTGGGCGCTGTCGCGGCGTCCAATGGTCGTCTGCAGTTGCACCTGATTTGCGAACCCTACCAGACCTATCTCCTGGAGTTTTCAGACGATCTCGTGGCTTGGACGGGCATTGACGGATTTCTGAGCGACGACGGGACGATTGACTACGAGGTGGACACGTCGGCCTTCCCCGGGGGCCGCTTCTTCCGCGCCCGCGTTCCCTAATTGGGCATTTGTGTTTCGTTCCGTTGCGTTTCCCGGTGCAAACGGTGGGGTAACGTTGTTGGGTTTCGTCGGCATGGGTAATTTTGTGTCTACAACCCGTCCTGCTCCGTTGGCAAGGTTCATCCAGGCGGCAATTGTGAACCTGTCATTCAATCCTGTGCCGTCCGGGAGTCTGCTAGAAGCCATGTTCTGATTAGGTTCTTTTGCTCCGTACGGTCACAGCAAGAATTATCAACCTGCCACATCATCCACCTTCAACGACGCCGCGAGATTGGGAATGAGACCCTCCATGTGACGACGGTCGCCGGGGGTTGGTTCTGGTTCTGAAGACGGTCGCCTCACCATGAACCATTGAAGGAAAGGGCGGGCCTCCGCTTCACGCAAGGAATTGGGAGCTCACCGTGTGGTCTGTCGTGCGATTGGCTAATCGCACGACAAGTGCAGTTCGCAACTCTCGCCCTGCCAGCATGTTTGAAGAAATGGAAACCGTCGTGCGAATAGTCGCGAGACGTCTATTGCGCACCAATGGCGAATCGTCCGATGGTCAACACCTATAACCTCATGCCGAACGCGCATTTACAAACAATCAGCTGTTGCGGTACGAATAGTCGTGCGACAGGCAAGCTGTCGCTCAATCCAACTGTTCAGCTTCACGACTTTTAGCGATATGAAAGAACTCGCAATGACCACCCCGGCGGAGTTCACCATAGGTCTACCCCCGCTCGTCCCGTCGCTGAGCCGCTGCTCCAGCGACGGGACGAGCGGCGGTAGACCGAGAGCGCCGCGGCGGTCCTGGCTGGGGTGCCTTCGGACTTCACAAGCCAGGGGAGTCGTGATGCTGAACCAGTCGCTGCAGCGAGTGCCGGCACGCTTCGCGACCAGCACGCAATCACGGTCTCATATCTCATTCAAAGTTCAGCCCGGTTTCGCCGTCATCGCTGAGCTTTTTCGTTAGGTGCCAAAGGCGAAGAACATGAGCAACAAGGACATTCTTGCAGATATCATGCCGCACGAATCGCTCGACGGACTCGCTGCTTTTCTTCAATTACAACCCCAGGACGCCGTCCGAAACGGACTCCTCAAACTGTTCGACGAACATGCCGAGTACAAAGACGCTGACCAGTGGGCCGCGGCGGTACGGATCTGTGAAGCACTCGCCATCGTCGGCTGGTCGTCTCGCGAACGAGTGGACGCGATCAGCCACTTCAACGGAGATTGTTGGGACACACGATTCGTCAACGAGAAGGGAGCGTATCGTTTCCGTGCAGGTAAGTGGCGTAAGCGCAAGGGTGGCTGGGTACTCTTCAATCCGCAGTATCACTTCAGTCCCGATCGTCCCGATAAACCCGCGGTAAACTGGCACCATTTCGCGAATGTCGAGTTTCCAATTGTCGACCGTTCAGACCTGCCTTCGCAGCGAAACTACCGCAAGCAACTGCCCATAATCATGGGCCTATATTGTGGTTCCAGCAAAACATCAAATACGGCTACGGCTTTGAAGGCGGAATTGACTGCCCATCTGCGTGACGCCATGCGTCCGGATACCTACGGGGCTGCATTGGAGTTTTTCTATTTCACACTCCATTGCCCTGCGCTTTCTGAATCATATCCGGCTCGTCTCAAGATCGGAGCCTATAACACAAAGCAAAAGGCATTCTATTGCGACCTTTATTTTGATGACGCGTTCGGCGCTCTAGCAGTTCGTCAGCAGCGCGAGTATTTTGCTCGTAACCTTTTGGTGGCGATTGACGAGTTGGAAACGAAACTAAAGAAACGTGGAATCAACTACGACATTCCGGGATTCCGATCGGATGTCGTCGATGCGATTGAACACCGGTACGCCCAAAATCGCACCTAACAAAATCACTGGAGCGAACGCGGGCGGTCCATGTTTGTTGGCAATTCGGACGCGATGGACCGCCCGCGTCGCTCAGTTCTGTCGTTAGCCGTCATGCATGCCCTCATTCCAATTCTGTGTGCCGGGGCCTTTCTCTGCGGTTGTCAGTCGCCGTCCAAGGTCGACTCAGGAGATTTCGACGATTTCTTGCAGCGAGCCGAGAGTTCCAAGAAGCAGTCGGGAGATTTTGGAGCCTTCTTCGTCCAGCAGGTTGCGCGGTACGGGGGACAAGCCATCAGTTCACCACCAAAGTTGGAGGGCAGATGGTATTTCGATTCCGACCACGACGGTTTCGCAGTGCAGTTATATGACACTCCTTTTTCACAGGTGCAGTCATTATTAGAGCAGGCTTATGGCCCACCCAGAAGCATTCACACGAACCTTTTCGACAGTTGGACGGGGCTTTACAGTGTCCGGGAGATTGGTGTTGCGATCCAGTTTTTCGGTCACACGAAAGGAATTGGGTTTATTTGCCTCGAAAAGCAGAAGAAATGACGGCTAACACAATCGCTCCACCCGAACCGCCGCCCGCCGCTTCGAGTTCGATCGACCAGTTCCTCGGACGCTGGATTCGCAGCCAGCGCCCGGTTCCAGCGGCGGTCGGTGAGCTCAAACGTTCGGCGCTGCTACCCGTCTCCCGTGAGTGAAGCCTTGTTGATACGTCTTGCGCGAGAGGATGACATCGCGGCTTTGGAGGTTCTCATTCCTCTTTCGGTGCGCTCTTTGCAGGCACCGTTCTATTCGTCCGCGCAGATGGAGGCGGCACTTGGCCCGGTCTTCGGTGTGGACCGCCAACTAATCAGCGACGGCACTTACTTTGTCGTCGAGCACTCCGGCCACGTCGTTGGTTGCGGCGGCTGGAGTCGGCGCCGCGCTGTCTTTGGCGGCGATCGCGCACGACACGCAGAGGACGTCGCTCTCGACCCAGCCCACGATCCGGCTCGCATCCGTGCCTTCTTCGTTCATCCCGATTGGGCGCGTCGCGGCATCGGTCGCTCCATTCTTTCCGCCTGCGAGTCTGCTCTCTGCGCCGCTGGCTTCCGCGAAGCCGTTCTCGTCGCCACGCTCGCGGGCGAGCCGCTCTATGCTTCGTTCGGCTACTCGGTTGCGGAGCGTTACGACCTTCCGCTTCCCGATGGTCTCACACTCCCGGTGGTGCGGATGGTCAAGAGCTTCCATCCGAATGACCCCAACGCCTAACCTGCGCAACATGCGTTGCAGCGCCGGCGGAATCGTCTTCTGTCCCGGAGATCGGCCTCCTCAACGGGTCATGCGGATGCGCTCCAGGAGCTCATCGAGCCGCTTCGGGGACACTGGCGCGGCAGTGCCCAGTTCCTGGGCGAAGAGAGAGACTTTGTACTCTTCCAGAAGCCAGCGGAATTCCTCGCGCAGGATCA
>JBDKKE010000642.1:0-10994 GCA_039796255.1 Verrucomicrobiota bacterium
ACGCCGCTGCATTCCTCGCCATCCCGACGCCGGCCAAAATGCACGCCCGGGAAGCGACCACCACCGGAACGTGGCAGCCTTTCGGCGAGTTCGGCGGGAACATGGGAATGACGGCGACCGCCGATGGGAGCTCCCTTTACCTGGGATACATGAGCAGCGCCCTGAACAACATGGGCGCCTTCACCGTGACCATCGACGGAGTGAACCGCGGGACGATTCCCTGCACCGGAGCCTTTGGGAACCGCACCTGGCGCAACGGCCCCAACGCCTCGATTCCGTTCAGCGCCGGCCCCAATGGGGACGGAACCATTGTCGCATCCCCCCTTCTCCTCCGGGTCTCCGGACTGTCCGAGGGCACGCACACGCTGGTGGTTACCGCCTCGGTAAACCCGAATCCGGTGACCATTCTGTGGGCCTCATCGAGCACCATCGCCCGTTCGGCAATCTCCAGTTCTGCAGGTCCATCCGTGTGGGTGGGCGGAACTCTCCGCAGCTCGACGGGCGGCTATGCCGGCGGAAACGACACTGCCGCGGAGGTCTTTACTGAGATCCAATCCCGGGTTTCTGCCGAATTGGCTGCCGACGGCTTGCAGGTCCATCATGTGCGCTCCGGAACGTACTTCGATCCAACGATCGCCATGTCCTCCGACAACGTGCATCCCGACGCCCTGGGACATCGCCAGATTGCCGATTCCTTCCTGGAGGCCATTCGCCGTCACGAGTCGGAAGCGAGCCCGGTGTACGACGGCGACTACCCCACCAATTCCCTGACCATCACCCTGGTTAGCGGCCCCCCGGGACTGACGGTCAGTCCCAGTGGAATCGTCTCTTGGATTCCGACGACAGCCCAGGCCGGAAGCTCGAATGCAGTCGTGGTCAGGGTCTCCGACAACGGAACGCCACAGTGGAGCGGAGACTTGGTGTTTTCGATCGCGGTCCGGGACTTCAATACCAGCCCGGAACTATCTCCCATTGCCGACCGGACTGTGGATGAACTCACTCCACTGTCCATCGTGCTCAATGCCACGGATGCCAATGTCCCACCCCAGACGCTGACCTATTCGCTGACGAGCGGGCCTGATGGCCTGAGTGTGAGCGCAGCAGGGAATCTGGTGTGGACGCCCACGGAAGCGCAGGGCCCCGGCAGCTATCCGGTGGTGGTGCGGGTGACCGACAACGGAAATCCGGCAGCCAGTGCGGAGAGGGGTTTCGCGATTGCAGTCAATGAGGTGAACGCAGCGCCAGAATTGGCAGTTGTTGCAAACCAGACCGTGGATGAACTGAGCTTGCTGTCATTCAACTTGAGCGCCACGGACGCGGATCGACCGGCGCAGACGCTGACGTATGCGTTGGTGAGTGGACCCGAGGGACTGAGCGTCAGCACGGCTGGAGTCGTCGCGTGGACGGCCACGGAAGCGCAGAGCCCCGGCAACTATCCGGTGGTGGTGCGGGTGACTGACAACGGAAATCCGGCAGCCAGTGCGGAGAAGGGTTTCGCGATAGCGGTCACTGAGGTGAACGCAGCGCCGGAATTGGCAGTGGTTCCAAACCAGACCGTGGATGAACTGAGCCTGCTGTCATTCAACCTGAGCGCCACGGACGCGGATCAGCCGGCGCAGACGCTGACGTATACGTTGGTGAGTGGACCCGAGGGACTGAGCGTGAGCACGGCCGGAGTCGTCGCCTGGACGCCCACGGAAGCGCAGGGACCAGGCAACCATCTGGTGGTGGTGCGGGCGACCGATAACGGGAATCCGACGGCCAGTGCGGAGACGGGTTTCGCGATAGCGGTCCATGAGGTGGCGGATCCCGTCGTGCGCACCGTTTGGCAGATCGGCACGGACAACAGCCCGACGATTCTGCCCTACCGGCCGGCCGCCGAATTCAGTCAGGAAAACAACCGCAATGATGTCCGTCCCGGCAGGGTCACTCGCCTGCCAGGGGATCCGCAATATGTCGCCGCCACCAATCCCACGGCGGACGATGACTTCTATTTCGCGGGAAACTATCCGGGCGGATTCAACGGATTGCCGTCTCCCCTGAACGTCCCCTATGACGAACCCCCGGTGGCCTGGGAGCGGGCGCACACGTCCAACGATCGGACCAACCGCCTGCATTTCGTGCTGACGGAGGCCCAGGTCACCCCCCAATCGACATTCCTACTGAGCTTCGAACTGGTCTCGGGTGGCAGCATGATGGGTGGAGTGGTGCAACCGGGATTTGCCGACCACGACTTCGTGGTGAACGTCCGCAATGCCGCCGGAATCGTCACCCCATTGTTTTCGCAGCGGGTGTCCCAGACAACGAACATCGTGATCCCCTTCACTGCCTCCGCAGTAGCCGCGCTGGTAGGGGCCAACACCATTGAGATCGTGCGGACCGGCCCTACCGGGGCCGGCGTTTCCTACTGGATTCAGTACGATTACCTTCGGCTGGAATCGCGTCCGGTCGGCAACACCGCGCCGATATTGGCCGCGACGGCCAATCGGGTGGTGGATGAACTGGTTCCCCTGTCCTTAGCCTTGAGTGCCACGGACACCGATGTGCCGGCGCAGACGCTGACCTATTCGCGGCTGAGCGGACCCGAGGGACTGAGTGTCAGTCCGGCGGGTCTGGTGACCTGGACACCCACCGAGGGCCAGGGACCGGGCACCTACACTGTGGAGGTTCGGGTGACAGATAATGGGTTCCCGACCCAGAGCGATAGTCGGCAGTTTACCGTTCAGGTGAATGAGGTTGCCGATTTGGCCTTGCGGACAGTCTGGCAGGTCGGCATCGACAATCTCCCGACGGTTTCGCCCTACAGACCGACGGCCGAGTTCAGCCCGGAGAACAATCGCAATGATTTACCTCCGGGGAAGGTCACCCGTCTGACCGGAGATCCGCAGTTCGTCGCAGCGACCAATCCGACGGCAGACGACGACTTCTATTTCGCGGGCCTATATCCCACCGGCTTCAACGGACTGGCATCCTCCCTGAGTGTCCCCAACGACGAGCCGTTCAGCGCCTGGGAGCGAGCCCAGACCGGAAGCGATCGGACCAATCGGATGCACTTTACCCTCGACCCGGCGCAGGTAGCTCCTGGATCCGCCTATCGTTTCAGCTTTGAACTGGTTTTTGGCGGAAGCTCCATCGGGGGCGTGGTACAAGCCGGTTTTGGAATTCATGACATGGTGGTGAATTTCCGGAACTCCACCGGGAGCACGACCTCCTTGTTTGCTCAGCGGGTGACGCAGACCACCAACGTGGTGATCAACTTCACGGCGGCTGCCGTGGGAGCCATGGCCGGCGCCAACAGCATCGAGATCGTGCGCGCGGGGCCGACAGTTTCCGGGACCTCCTCCTGGATTAATGACGACTACTTCCGCCTGGAGAACCTCTCCAACGAACCCGCTCCAATCGGGAGTCTGGCTTTGACGCGCGTTACCCCCGCTCCGATAGGCTCGGACGGCAATGGCGCCGCATGGGCGCCGTCGGATCCCGGGAACCTTCGCCTGGGTCTTGTGTCCCAGGGCGGACGCGAATACCTGACTCTGACCGTTGACCGTGCCGGATCGCTGCCCTCCGGATCTCGGTATCAGGTCGAGAGTTCGACCGATCTCTCCCACTGGACGGAGACCCCGGCGGTGACCCTCTCCGTCCGATCCTCCGGAAACCTCCACACCACCACCCTTCAGGATACCCTCCCACTGGACTCTTCAGACCGCCGATTCCTCAGGGTCCAACTCATCGCCAACCCGCTTTCCTCGGAGTAGCGAGTGCCTCCCGGGCCTTGCCGATTGCATCTTTCAGTTCTTCAAGCGCCAGCGGAGCGCTCTCGCGGGCGAACTCGGGAGTTGGATGGGTCGGCGGCTATTCAGACGGATCACCGATCCCGACGTCTGACCGAGGTGCGACCTGCGAGTTCGGAACGCTGTTGCAGGCGGAATCCGACGCGGTGGCTACCTGACGGTTCATTCCGGCCCCCTGGCGCCGTCCGGGTGACTCTCCGTTCAGCCGATCTCCCGAGGTCACACGCCCTGGGGGACGTGACCACGGGTGTCCACCTCTTCCTTCCCGCCTTCAAATACCGGCCCAAATCCTTCTGGTTCACAATCGCCGGGAACCGCCTAGTCTTCGGCCACACATGAGCCATCCAACCCCCCTTCGCTCTCCATCCCGTTGCGGGAAACTGTCCCGTCGCCAGTTCACGCGACTGCTCACCGGCGGAACCGCCGGCACGCTCGTGGCGCCGGCTTTCCTGCGGGGCCAGAATCTCAACAGCCGACTCAATGTGGCGGTCATCGGAGTGGGCGGACGCGGCGCAGGTAATCTGGCCGAAGTGGGGGCCACCGAGAACATCGTAGCCCTGTGCGACGTCTCGTCAGGCGCATTGGACTCCGCGCAGACCAAGTTCCCTGGCGCCCGTCGCTACTCGGATTTTCGCCGGCTCTTCGACAACGAAAAACAATTCGACGCCGTGGTGGTGAGCACCTGCGAACACACCCACGCCTTCGCCACGCTGCCCGCACTCAGGCTCGGCAAGCACGTCTATTGCGAGAAGCCACTGACCTACAACATCTGGGAGGCGCGCGTCATCCGCGAGGCCGCGGCGAAGGCCGGAGTGGCGACCCAGATGGGCACGCAGATTCATGCCGGTGACAACTATCGGCGCGTGGTGGAATTGGTGCAGAGCGGTGCCATTGGCGACGTGGGCGAGGTTCACGTGTGGGTGGGACGCGCCTGGGGTCGCCAATCCGCCGAGGCCGCCGAGAAGAATCACGACATTGTTTCCATCCAGGAGCGCCCCGCTGGATCCTCTCCGGTCCCCAAGGGACTCGACTGGGATCTGTGGCTCGGTCCTGCGCCGGCTCGTCCCTTTCACGAGGTCTACTTTCCGGGGCCGAAGTGGTATCGCTGGTGGGATTTCGGCAACGGCACCATGAGCGATCTGGGTTCGCACTGGAACGACCTTCCCTTCTGGGCGTTGAAACTTCAGGCGCCGCTGACCATCGAAGCGGGCGGCCCACCGCCGCATCCCGAGATCGCCCCCGCCTCCATGCACGCCACCTATCAGTACGGCGCGCGGGGCACCCTTCCCCCGGTACGCCTCACCTGGCATCAGGGTGAAGACAAGCCGGAGATCTGGACCCGCGGCGGCATTCCCCCGTGGGAAAGTGGTGTCCTCTTCATCGGGACGCAGGGGCGCATGCTACTGGCCAGCTACGACCGGCACCTGCTTCTTCCCGAGGCCCAGTTCGCCGGATTCCAGCGCCCCGAACCGTTCATCCCCAAGTCCATCGGACATCACGCTGAATGGATCCGTGCCTGCAAGACGGGGGCCCCCACCACCTGTCACTTTGAGTACGCCGGCTGGCTCACGGAAGCCAACCACCTGGGCAATGTCGCCTACCGCGTGGGACGCAAACTGGAGTGGGATTCCGCCAATCTGCGTGCCTCCAATGCCCCCGAGGCGGGGCGGTTCATCCGTCGCGAGTACCGGCCGGGGTGGAATCTGGCGTAGCGGCCATGGTGTCCGTGGGCGCTGCGATTCCTTCAGCATCCGAGGACAAAATGAGATCAGGATTCGCCAATCAGGGCGTAGCGGTCCCGCTTGAATCGGTTTCAATCAGGACATGGCTATTCCCATCCTGCGACCCGGCGTTGGTGCGGTGAAATGCCTCGTAACGCTCTTCTGTGGCTTGCTCATTTCCTGGCAACTCTCCGCCGTCAATACCCAGTTCTTTGGCCTCGCCCAGGACACCCAATGGATCACCAACGACACCACCACCGACATTCTGCTGAGCGAGGGCTACGAATTCACCGTCACCCGTGACAAGCTGTTCACCGGCGGCGTTGGCATGACCAATCCCATCGGGCGTCGACTGCGGATCCCATGGCCGCAGGGCCTCGAGGCCCAGGCCCTCACCGCTGGTCCATCGCCCGGCGGCGCCAAGATTGTCATTCGACGCGAGGACCGGTTGCCCTTTGCCGTACAATCCTTCACTGCCGCGCTGTTGGCCAATACCGCCGGCGCGGGTGGGACCCTGGAAATCATGCCTCTCCTCAACGGAGAGGATGGCGTTCCCAATCCATTTGCTTACGACGCCACCGGTTACTCCGGCAACCGATTCACCTACACCACACCGGAACTGACGAATTTCGACACCTACCTGATTACCCTCTACGTGGACTTCGCCCTGACGGGCATCTCCCTGGTTGACGCCAGTCTCCCGCCACCCGTGCTGGAACTTTTCCCGACGGGAAACACCACCCTTTCCCTCGCCTGGTCCTTGGATGCGCTCGGCTACAAACCAGAGGTCACCACCTCGCTAACGAACGCCAACTGGCAGCCCGTCACCAGCGGGGTCCTGGTCGAAGGAGATCGATTCGTCGTTCCCGTAGAGGCCACGGAGAGGCAACAGTTCTACCGACTACGGAAATAGTTCACGACGATCGGCAGAGGTTGCCCCGTGCGGTCAATTCTGTTGAGCCACCCGCCAACGAACGGTCCACGGACGGGGGCGGCCGCAGCGCCTGTCCCTCTGCGAAAGCGTGGTCTCGGGCGTCACCGAGTGATCGGTTGGGACTGTCGGAGATAGGCGAAGAAATCCTGGAGCTGGGTTTCGGTCAGGCCGTCCAGCAATCCCTCGGGCATGAGGCTGCGGCCGGCGGGTTCCACGGCGAGGACCTCGGCGCGCGGAAGGGCGGCGTCCGTGCCGTCCAGTCCACGCAGGAGCACCAGATTGGCGTCCTGATCGGCGAGGAAACCATTGAGAACCCGACCATCGCGGGTGGTGACCATCACGTTTTCGAAGCCCTCCCGAATCTCCGCGTTGGGATCGAGGATCGAGGGAAGCAACGTTCCCAAATCGTCGCGCTGGTAGGAGGTGAGGTCAGGGCCGATGCGGCCGCCCTTGAAGAACAGGGTGTGGCAGGAGGCGCATCGTTCGGAGAAGAGGGGCTCGCCGCGGTACGGATCGCCCGGGCGCGCGGACAGCGTGGCTTTGACGCGCTGAATCTCCGGCAGCAGATCCTGGTTCGTTCGCGCAGCGGACGTCGGCACCGGAAGCGTTGCCGCCAGGGCCTGGCGAAGTTCCGGATCGGAAAACCGGTGGAGACGTTCCCGGAGGTCCACCGAAAGGAAGGTGGCGGGGATGTTCCCCTTTCCCACGGCGGACACCAGGTCACGGCTCCATCCCGCACGACTGGCGAGCAGGTTGAGCGCGGCGGCGTGAAGTGCGGTCGGCAGCCGGGGCCAGGCGGCCACCATTTCCGCGCCGATGAGGGGATCCTCATAGGTCTGCAGGGCGGCGAAGGCGGCCACCCGCAGGTCGGCGGGTCCATCATCCAGGGCGACGCGCAGGATCCCTGGGAGGGCGGGAGCGTAACGGACTTCTCCCAGACTGCGGACCGCTTCCAGTCGCCGCGCCGGCTCCACCCCGATGGCCGTGACATCGACGAGGCACTCCTGCAGTGCCGCGACGTCACCCTGACGGACCCGCAGGGCGCGGTTCAGGCGTCCCGATGCCGCCAACCCCTGCACCAGTTCGTCCGGCAGCGGTGGCAGGGAGCGTCCGCGAAAGGCTTCCTCGAATCCGGTCAGCAGGGCCCGGCGGTCGATATCCGTCGGGGCCAGGCGCAGCAACGTGGCACAGGCGACGAGTTCCTGGCGGGTGCCTGAATCAGCGAAGCGGCGCATGAGCCGCGGGACCAGGTGCTGCCGGACCAGCGGGGCGCTCCAGAACTCCGGATCCGAGAACAGGGCCAGGACGGCATCCCGCCGGGTGGCGCAATGGTATTCCAGAACGAACCAGGCCTGGAGGGGAATGAACGGATCCTCCAGGTCCTCGGTACGCCGGGCCACCGCCGCCAACAACGGCAAGGATTCGCCGACGGGAAGACGGCGGGCCGTGGACAGCATTTGACTGCGCACCTCGGCACTGGGATCCGTCGCCGCCAGGGTCAGCAGCGGTTCGGTCAATTCCGCCGGCCAACCATGGTCGTCGCCCACCAAGCGGATGGTCCAGGCACGCACCATGGGAACGGGATGCTTCAGGCCGCGCGCGACAAGCGTGGGGGTAAGGCGCCCCAGTTGATGCAGCGTCCAGAGGGCTTCGAGCGCCGGATGGGCATTGGTCCGGTCGAGGGCGGTGGACAACAAGGTCGCTGCGGCTGGATCCCGCCGCTCCGCCAGCACGCGCACCGCTGTCTGGCGGTGCCAGGGATTTGCGTGCGCGAGCAGAGCGGCCAGTTCTGGGGTCGACTTGCGGGACAGATCCACGTCGCGTTCACGCGGCAGATCACGACCGCGCAGCCGGTAGATGCGTCCGGTGGTGGGATCAATCTGGCTCTGGTAGTTTTGACCATGCGCGATGTACTCCTCACGAAAGTCGGCGATGGTCAGACTGCCGTCCGGGGCATTGGCCAGATAGACCGGACGAAACGTCAGGTCCGTCGTCTGCAGCGGCAGTCCGATGTCGGTGGTCTCAAAGGTGGACCCGGTCGATTTGCGGTCCGCAGCGACGATGTGGTGATGCAGGGGATCCGCGCCAAAGAAGCGCCCACGCCATCTCTCCGGAATGGCGGTGCCCTCGGCCACCAGCGTCATGTGCGTGAAGCGCGGTACCGGATGGGTGCTGCGCATCATCGGCATCTCGCCGTAGGAATAGGGATTGGGAGGCGGCCCAAATTTCCCCGGATCCTTTCCCTGCTTGAGGTACTGGCCCTCCTGCACGTGGTGCCAGCCGCGGGTATCGCCTCCGTTGTGTCCGGTGAAGAGTCGTCCCTCGCCATCGAAACTCACGCCAAAGGTATTGCCACTGCCATCCGCGAAGATCTCGTAGCGGCGCTGTTCCGGATGATAGCGCCACACCATGCAACCCTCCACGTAGATCCCCGGGGCGCCCGCCGGGTCGCGGTCCGGACGCGTCACGCGGCTCGACGTGGTACTGCCCTGAGCACCGTAGATCCATCCGTCGGGTCCCCAGGCAAGCCCGTTGGCCACGCTGTGCGTGTCTTCCAATCCGAAGCCCTGCAGACGCACTTCGGGCAGGCCGTCCGGCACGTCATCTCCGTTGGCATCCGGATAGAACATCAGATAGGGCGGGTTCATCACCCACAGTCCGCCGTGTCCGTGCAGGACGGCATTCGCCAGGTTGAGTCCGGTGAGCACCTGACGGTGCGTCTCGTAGGTTCCATCCCCGTCGCGATCCTCATGCACGGAGATGATGTCCGCTCCGGGCGCATTCCCCGGCGGCGGGGGCGGGACGCGGTCGTACTTGGATCGATAGTACTTGTCGCGACTGATCATCTGCACGCCGTTGGGAAATGGGTACTGCCGATACTGGGCGATCCACAGGCGTCCGCGTTCGTCGTAGCTCAATTGCGTCGGCTGGGCCACCTCGGGTTCGTGCAGCAACTCCTCCACGATCAAATCCTCCGCCGGCTTCAGCAGGGACAGCGCTGCGGCGGGCGGGACGAAAAGTCCCTTTTCTGGCTGCGGGCTGGCGGACATGACGGTGGTGGCCGGACGGAAGTCGGGGTCGCCATAGGCTGCGAAGGCCGGTGGGGAGGTCACCACGGGACGGAGCTCCTCCGCCGTGGGCGCGTTGGTCGTCAACTGCCAGGGGCGTTCGAAACGCACCTCATCGAAGTAGCCGGCGAACACGGGAGGAGCGACCAGTCCGCGCGGGGCGAGACGCCCGTCGAGACGGATGACCCAGGCATTATACACGCCCTTCTCGAAGATCCCCTTGGGCACCTTGAAACGGCGAAGCTGTCCTTCGGGTAGATTGGTCACTGCAATCACCGACCGGCCGTTGAGGAACACCTCCACCGGTCCGGGCAACGAGCCCAGGGTAAGGGTCATGGAATCCCGCCAAAGATCGGGTCCGGAATCGCCGGTGATGGAATCCGGCACGCGAAGCCAGGCGCGCAACCAGACGGGATGGGCCGGCAGTAACGGGGCGCCCGGGCCGACCGACTGCGCCGTCCACTCTGCGGACGCCTCCGCGGCGGCAGCGTGGAGAGTGACGAGATGAACCAGGGTGAGGAGAACACCGGCCAAACGAGCCAGCGATTTGCGCTGGAGACAGGGGACTCCCCTCAACGCAAGGATCCGGACAGACTGGAGCACGGGTGGGATGTACAGCAACCCGACTGGAGAGGGAATAGAAAGGCGACCGGCAGGGAGACGTTCCAGCGGTTTCCCGCCCCTTCATCCGCATCGCCGCCGAAGCGGCTGAGTTTTGAAGAACACGCCGCGAATGCGGACCCCTTCAAAAAAAGACCCCGCCATGGCCGTGGGAGACAGGTCCTTTCTACCCTAAAGGACCAAGTGGGAGCAGCGGGCAGCCGTCGCAGTCCTGTAAAACAAGGCCTTGCGTTGGCATGCTTATAATCCGCTTTGATGCTCCCGAGGTTGTAACAAGGTCGAAGGACGTTGTCTCGATACACGCACCCGGCAGGGAAAGCTGGTGAAAGAACCGGTGACCGCAGCCACCGCAGCCAAGATGTCGTCGCAAACGGGTCCGGGCTCAAGAGACAATTTCCTGAAAGTGGCAGGCAGCCGTTGGCCATTGACCATTCTCCAGGCTGCCCCGCAGCGATTCGCCCGGGCCGCAGCACAGGCGTCCGCACGATTCTTGGAGCTTTGCGTCGCCCCTTCCCGTCCCCAACGTTCACCCCGGAACATGGAATTGCGTGCGTTTGCCGAGCAGGTGCTGTTTGCGCGGACGCTGGAGGAGAAACTCCAGTGTCCGGAGGTCCTCACGGACGAACAGCCGGGCCTTGCCGTCGGTGTCCCGGAACAACCGGGGCGTCCGACGGAACTGAGGTTCAAGGGGGCGGAGGCTGCGCGGGCGGAGTTTCCGCCCGCACACCGGCTGGGAGACGAGCGGTCCCGCGGACAACTGCTGCATTTCTTCGCCAACCATGAACTGCTGGCCACCGAGTTGATGGCCCTGGTCCTCCTTCGCTTCCCCGACGCGCCGCCCGCCTTTCGCCGGGGAGTG
>JBDKKE010000643.1:0-5592 GCA_039796255.1 Verrucomicrobiota bacterium
GGCCGGGCAATGTCCGGGAACTGGCCAACTATATCGAGCGCGCCTGCATCCTCGCCGACACCCCGGTGATCCAGGTGCGCGACCTGCCCAGCGCGGTCCAGGCCGGCGCCCCACCCGACGACGGCCGGGAGGAGGAGCATCCGGTCGAGGCGGCCATACCCGTCGGTCCGGCCATAGTCCCCGGTGCCCCGGCCACCCACCCGCTCCCCGCTCCTGGATCGCCGGCGCCGGCGAGCCCTCGGACACCGCCCCCCCTGCCCAGTCCAGGACTAGTCACTCTTAAGAAATACCTCCACGACCACGAATTGGCCTACCTGCGGCACGCCATCGCCTTCACCAATCAGAACAAGGAGGAGGCCGCACGACTGCTGGACATCAGTCTCGCCACCCTGTACCGACGGCTCGCCGAGGGCGGCGAATAGCCTGCCCCTCAGGGCTCGCAGCCCCGCGCTCCCTTTTCATCCATTTCTTCGCCCATGAGTTCGAATTCCCGAATCCTACCCGTCCTTCCCGAAGGCATCGCGCCGGCACGACGCCACTTTGCATCCGACAACTATGCGGGGATTGCCCCTGAAGCCTGGGCGGCACTGGAGGAAGCCAATCGCGGGCATGCCCCGGCGTACGGAAACGATCCCTGGACGCAGCGGGCCGCCGATCTGATCCGCCAGTTGTTCGAAACGCCCTGCGAGGTGTTTTTCGTCTTCAACGGGACCGCCGCCAATTCCCTCGCCTTGGCTCACTGCTGCCAAAGTTACCACAGCGTGCTATGCCACGACGTCGCCCACATCGAGAAGGACGAGTGCGGCGCCCCGGAGTTCTTTGCCAACGGTTCAAAGCTGCTCCTGCTCTCCGGTCCGCACGGAAAGCTGACCCCGGAAGGCATTGAAGAAGCCGTGCTGCGCCGGTCCGACATCCACTATCCGAAGCCCCGCATCGTCAGCGTGACCCAGGGAACCGAGGTGGGCACCGTCTACACCCCGGGCGAACTCCGGGCCATCGGCGCCACGGCCAAAAAGCATGGCCTGCGCATGCACATGGATGGCGCCCGCTTTGCCAATGCCGTGGCCAGCCTCGGGGTGGCGCCTCGGGAAATCACCTGGCAGGCGGGAGTGGATGTCCTCTGCTTCGGCGGCACCAAGAACGGCATTCACGTGGGAGAGGCCGTGGTCTTCTTCAATCGGGAGCTGGCCCGCGAATTTGATTATCGAGCCAAGCAGGGCGGACAATTGTGCTCCAAGATGCGCTTCGTGGCGGCGCCCTGGGTTGGCATGCTCCGGGACAATGTCTGGCTCCGTCATGCCGCGCACGCCAATGCCATGGCCGCTCTGATGCACGATCTGCTGCAGGCCATTCCCGGCGTGAAAGTCCTCTTTCCCCGCGAACTGAACTCCGTCTTCGTCGAACTTCCCAAGCCAGCGATCCAGGCTCTCTTCGCCAAGGGCTGGCTGTTCTACAATTTCATCGGCGAGGGGGGCTGCCGACTGATGTGTTCCTGGGACACCCAGGAGGAAGACGTCCAGGCATTCGCCCGGGCTGTCGCCAGCGTCATGCCGGCAACGTGATGCGCGGCAGGATTTGCTGGCTCAGATTCATCGCCTCCAGGCGGGCCCTGCGGGCCGCGAACTGAGGCGCGCCCGCTCCGAATCGAGCCAGGTCCCAGAGGTCGACAAAGACACGGCCGCCGCCCAGGCCCACCACGCGGTCGACGACGTCTTCCAACAGGTCGAGTGACGGCTCCGCAAAGTGACCGTGCCGGGCCAGAACCTCGAGAGACCCATTTCCCATCCGGGTGGGGATGAGCGAGACCACTCCGGCGCCACTTTCAAAAGCCACCCGGGCGGAGCGCACCGCCCACTCCAGCGCTTCCCCATCCCCCAGAAATGGTGGCTTCACCAGAACGAAGGCCCGCACTTCCACCTCCATCGCGCGGAGAATCCCGGCAGCCCGGACGAAATCCTCCACCGTCATCCCCTTATTGAGCCTTTCGAGAACCTCCGCATGCACCGATTCCAGGCCAAGGGCGACCTCGAGTCGGGACCCACGGAGTCTTTGGGAAAACGTTCGCACCCGAGGCCCGACCAGCAGCGGATGACATTCCACCACCACGCGGGGAATCGATCTCACGAGGTTCGCGATGGATTCGTGATCCGATGGAGGAATGGCCCCCGGATCAAAGAAGGATCCGGCGTTATAGAGCTTGATGACTTCAGGAGCGGGTGCGACTTCGAGGACACCACCGATCTGGGCTGCAATCGCGCCGGCGGGCACGGTTTCCAGCGTCGTGTGCTGCCAGAGGTCGCACATCAGACACCGCCAGGGACACTCGCGGTTGGTCAGAAAAACTGTAACCACCCTTCGGTGAACTCCGCTCCCATCCGGCTCCCTTTCCTCAATCCATCCCGCCGCCCGGTCCATCCGCAGGGCGCGACGCTGGACATTGCGGTCAGGACGCTGCCTCACCACCCACGCGGACCGTTCCGCCGGCCCGGGGAACTCAAAACCAGGAGGGTTCACCACGTCGCACTCTTCCGGATTGTCTGGATAAATGTCACCGTCAACTGGTGATCCGAAGAGGGGCATGGTGCCGTCCCACGGTCACAAAAAAACGCGGCGGCCCCGAGGGGCACGCCGCGTTGGCGGAAGGGACTCTACCCTTCTGAGGTTTAGGCCAACTCGATGCGTTCCCCCTTGTCGAGGGTAACGATCGCCTTCTTCCAGTCCATATCACGGCCGGCGGCCTTGGTGGACTGGCGCCGCGCCTTGCCGCGGACATGCAGGGTGTTCACCCGGACGACCTTGACCTTGAACAACTCTTCCACCGCCCGCTTGATCTGCGGGGCGGAAGCGCGGCGGTCGGCCACGAGGGTGTACTGGTTGAACTTCTCGGCCTGCAGCGTTCCCTTTTCGGTCACACGCACGGTCTTGATGATGTCGTAGGCGTTCATGGCGGGTCCGCTTAGTGCTGAATCTTCTTGTTGAGACGGGCTTCCACCTGCTCGAAGGCAGCGCGGGTAAACACCAGCTTGTCACACCGGAGCACGTCGTAGGTGTTGAGCAGTGCGCCAGTGGTCAGGTCGACACCCACCACATTGCGCGAGGCACGCTCCACATTTTCATCAGGTCCGGCGATGACCACCAGACTGGTGCCATCAAGTCCGAGCGTACCGAGCACCTGGACGAAATCACGGGTCTTGGCCGAAGCGAGCTTGAGGTCGTCCACAAGGACCACATCCCCAGCTTTCAGACGCTCGCTGAGCGCCTTGCGCAGCGCGAGTTGGCGGACCTTTTTGTTAACCTTCTTGTCGTAGTCGCGCGGCTTGGGTCCGAAGACCACGCCGCCGCCACGCCACAGGGGCGAGGCAAAGGAACCGGCGCGGGCACGTCCGGTACCCTTCTGGCGCCACGGCTTTTTGCCGGTGCCATGCACGTCGCCCATGGTCTTGGTGCAGGCGGTGCCACTGCGCTGGGCAGCCTGATGGGCCACCACTGTGTCGTGAACCGCTTGGGAGCCACGGCCATTCTCGATGACCGCGAAGGTCGTCTCGAACTCGCCGGTGGCGTTGCCCTTGATGTCTTGAATCGAAAGTTTCATCGCTCAGCCTTCCCTTACTTCTTCTTGGCAGCCGAAGCCGCCTTTTTATCCGCAGCCTTCTTTTGCCCGCCTGCCACGACAGCAGCGCGAATCTTGTCCCGGTGTTCGTGAATCGCCTTCAAACGGGGGGATCCAATGGGGATCTTTTTGGCTTCCCGGATGATGCAATAGTCGCCTTCGCTGCCCGGGAATGATCCCCGGATGAGCAGCACGTTGTCATCCTTGCGGACCTGGACGATCTCCAAGTTCTGCCCAGTTCGGCGCACCGCGCCCATGTGGCCGGGCATCTTGAGGCCCTTGTTCACGTGACCGGGAAACAGACGGCAACCAATGGCTCCGGATCGACGGTGCCAACCCTTGGCACCGTGGGTCATGTCGCCGCCGGCGAACGACCAGCGTCCGACGACACCTTCAAAACCGCGGCCCTTGGTGGTGCCGATGCAGTCCACAAACTGTCCCACTTCAAACAGGTCCGCCCCGACGACATCCCCGGGCTTTACTTCCTTGGTGAAGTCGCGGAATTCCTTGATCCGCTTCACAGCGGAACCGTTCTGCTTCTTGATGTGACCGAGAAGGGCCTTGGGAAGGCGTGATTCTTTCTGTGAATCGAAGCCCAACTGCACGGAGTTGTATCCGTCGCGGCTGTCCTTCTTCTTCACCTGAAGCACTAGGTTCGGGCCAACCTGCACCACGGTGACGGGTGTGGCCACACCATCCGTGTTGTACACGCGGGTGTGCCCGATCTTTTTTCCAATGAGTCCGAGAGGCATGGGAGGGCGGGGTTAGATCTTGATCTGAATGTCCACGCCGGCCGGCAGGTTGAGCTTCTTGAGCTCATCCACGGTCTTCGCGGTGGGGTCGAGAATGTCAATCAGCCGCTTGTGCGTGCGCTGCTCGAAACTCTCCATGGATTTCTTGTCGGCGTGCGGCGAGCGTTGGAGCGTAACGCGCTCGATGTTCGTCGGCAGTGGGATGGGACCGGCGACACGGGCCCCGGAGCGTTTGACGGTCTCGACGATTTCGCTCGCCGAGGCGTCAATCACCCGGTGGTCGTACGCCTTGAGGCGGATGCGGATGCGTTGTCCAGACATACAAAGAACAGGTTGAAGTAAGGGAAAACCGAAGACTAGGTGCGGGCCGCCGGACGTTTCTTGGCGGCATCGAGAATTTCAGCAAGGACGCTCGACGGAACCTCCTCGAAGGCCGAGGGCTCCATGGAGTAGGACGCGCGTCCCTTGGACAGGGATCGGATCGCCGTGGCGTATCCGAACATTTCCTTCAGCGGAACATTGGCGGTCACCACGGTCTGGCCGGCCTTGGCGTCGACGCCCTGGATGACTCCGCGACGGCGATTCACATCGCCGAGGATATCGCCCTGGTATTCGTCCGGTGTGGCCACTTCCACCTTCATGATCGGCTCTAGCAGCTTCGGACCCGCCTTACCGAAGGCGTCCTTGAGCGCGAAGATTCCGGCCATCTTGAACGCCAACTCGTTCGAATCGACCTCGTGGAAGGATCCATCAGTGATCATCACCTTGATGTCGATGACCTGGTAGCCGGCGTAGACACCACCCTTGATGGCTTCGTTGATGCCGTCCTCAACCGCCCCGATAAACTCCCGGGGAATTGCGCCACCAACCACCTCGTTGATGACTTCTACGCCCTTGCCCTTTTCGTTGGGCTCCACCTTGACGCAAGCGTGGCCGTACTGGCCGCGGCCGCCCGATTGGCGGATGAACTTACCCTCTCCATCGGCGGCCTTGGTGATGGTCTCGCGGAAGGCGATCTGGGGAGCGCCGGCGTCGGCGTCCACCTTGAACTCGCGCTTCAGGCGGTCTCGGATGATTTCCAGGTGAAGCTCACCCATTCCCGCGATGATCAACTGCCCCGTCTCCTCATTGGTGAAGACACGGAACGTCGGATCCTCTTCCGCCAGACGCTGCAGACCCTCGGACATCTTGTCGCGGTCTGCCTTCGTCTTCGGCTCAATGGCCATGCTG
>JBDKKE010000644.1:0-8798 GCA_039796255.1 Verrucomicrobiota bacterium
TGAAATCCGGCAGACTGGCCAGCAGTCGGCCTAGCGGATTTTCCAACTTCCGAAACAGTGGCGCGGCCCGGGTCACCGCCTCGTCGGACAGGGGCAGTTCCTCTCCGTCGAGCTCTTCCTCAATGGGCGCGAAATCCTCAACAAGGCGTTCCCTGGTGACCTCGATATCGTCCGGCAGCGCGTTGGTGGACCAGGGCAGTGCCAGTCGTCGGTCCACTTCTGTCCAGTGATCCACGGATCCGCGCATGGACTTCAGTGCGTCCAACGGCTGCGGATGGCTGGCCAGCAGTTTCGGATCAAAGATCAGGGTGAGCGGCCGATGGAGTTCCTCCGGGTAGAATACGAGAGCAGCCGTGTTGGTTTGAATGCCGGCGAAGTTGGCTCGAATGACCTCAAGGCGGGTGGCCGGAAGGATGTAGTCCGATAATTCCGAGCGGATGCATTCCCGTAGGCGGGTCACCTCGTCTGGCGGTGGGGAGAGAACGTCTGCGAGTTGCCGCAGGTCGGCTTCTGAACAGTCCGGACTCAATGCTGCCGTGTGGATGGCCTCCAACGCCTGACGACGGGCGGAGGAAGCCACGAGGTAATGGAGCAAGGTTCTCGCCCCGCGAATTTGGTGACCGCTGATCACCACCGCGTCGCGAAGCTCGGTGATCGCTTCGGTTCGGGATCCATCCCTCCAAAGGAGGCGGGCCTCGATCAGAAGCCCCCTGGCCAGAGGCACCAGGACATTAAGTCCCTCGGCGACGTTGGTGGTCGAAGGCAAAGGAAACAGGCATTGGCTCCGCCTGGCTGCCGATTTGAAAATCCCGAACGCTTCGGCGTTCTCGCGCTGCCATGAACGGACCAGCGGAGTGTTGGTATCCGGGCTGGCTGACAGGGGTTTTCCCCAGACGCTCAATACGGCGAGTGCTTCTTTGACGTCCGGTGAGGGCACCGCCGCTCGGCGCATGGCTGTCGCCAGGGGTAGCGCCGCGTTGTCTTCATCCGGTACCGCCCGCCGGTTCGGGCGCATCTCGACCGGGATTATTGAGCCCAACTCTTCCTGCGTCGGTTCGGTGGAGGTAGCCACAGCGGCGCGGGCTACCGTTCCACCCAGGCCAAGGAACAAGGCCGCCACGAGGATCCCGACTGAAATCGGGCGGAGGAGGGGAAGGTTGTTCATGAGCCCTTCGATCAGGGTTTGGCCGGGGCGGAGGCGACGCCGACAAAGGTGTCCGCGCAGCCGTAGTAGAGGAACCAGCGGTCTTTGAAGTGGACCAATCCCTCGGCGAAGGTGGTCCCTGCGGTGTATTGACCGGTTTTTTCCCAGGACAGTTCGGGTCGGAAGAACGGCTGGTCGAGGCGCGTAACCAACCTCGCCGGATCCTTCGCGTCGAAGAGGGCCTGACCGCAGGAGTAGGCGCCGTCTTCGATGGCGGGATCGCCGTCGATGCCTTTCCTTCCGTTCTTGCCGTTGTAGATCAGGACAATGCCCTGGTCGGTCCACACCGCTGGCGGTCCGACCTCGACCAGACTGGCGTCAAAAAAGCCGCGCCGGGTCAACATGACTTCCAGCAGTTTGCCATCGCTGCCAGTCAGGGGAGTCCAATGCACGAGGTCGTCGGAGTGGGCAAGGTTCACGGCGAGTTCCCCGAAATACATCCAGTACCGGCCGTTGATCCGGGTGGCGACGAGACGGCCGTTCACCAGCCGGCTCAGGATGCTGGCGGACTTGATCTGGGTCTCCGAAAAGGGAGTGCCTTCAAACGGGCTGCCGTGCTTGGTCCAGGTGCGCAGGTCCCTCGACGTCGCCAATCCGATGCGCCAGGCGCGGAAGCGTCCCACCGGCTCAAAGCCGGAGTACTGCGTATAAGTGACGACATAGGTGCCGTCCGGTCCCTCGGCGAGGCGGGGATCCTCGCAGCCGCCGGACCATTCAAATTCCTTCTGATTATCTTCGGCGGGGAAGAGCACCGGTTTGGGCTCGGTGGTGAACTTCCACCCCTCGCCAGAGGTGGCCAATCCGATGCGCGAGGTGTAGCTGCCAATCTTGTTCGCACCGCGATCATCCTCGGCCCGGTAGAGCAGATGGATCCGGCCCTCGCGGACGATGGCGGCGGGATTGAAGGTGTGGCGGGCCTCCCAGGCGACCGGCTGCCGACGCATGGGACAATCGAAGCGGCTGGAGGGGTTGGGGCGGAGGACCGGCTGGGCCTCCTTGGGACGGCTGAAAGGGCCCAGGGCCCACGCCGGCAAAGTCTCCGCGCCGTTGGCTGCGAAGGCTGCGGCCAGAAAGAGGAGGGCGATCGCGAGCTGCCGAGGGCGCAGGAGGGCAGTGGAGGACCGGCCGTAGCGCGGACACGAGGCGTCGACCGGGGCAATTCTGCGATCAGGCATGTCCAAGCCATACGAAGGT
The DNA here is from genome assembly GCA_039796255.1 of Verrucomicrobiota bacterium. Classification (GTDB taxonomy): domain Bacteria; phylum Verrucomicrobiota; class Verrucomicrobiia; order Limisphaerales; family UBA9464; genus UBA9464. The sequence continues at coordinate 2,399 of JBDKKE010000644.1, forward strand.
CCGGAGATCCGGTCGATCCAAACCGCCAATTGACGGTGCTCAAAACGGGGGGGTAGCGTTGGAAAACTGGTCGAACGGGGAAGCGATTCCCTTTTTCCAAAAGCCCGTTGAACCCAGTTCTCATCCGCCCGATCCAACCGTTGGCCCTCTCCGACCCCTCCATGAGCCTCAAGGACAAACTCCAAAAGCCCGGCCCCCGCAAACTACTCGCCTGTGATGGAGGCGGCATCCGCGGAATCATCGCCGTGGAAATCCTCGCCCGGATCGAGGCCGACCTCCGGGCGAGCAGCGGCCAACCCGACCTGGTGCTTGCGGACTATTTTGACTATGTCGCCGGCACCAGCACCGGCGCGATCATTGCCACGCTGATTTCCCTGGGCCTCAGCATGGAGAAGATCCGGGAATTCTATCTGAAGAGCGGGGCGGAGATGTTCGAGAAGGCGCGGCTCTGGGAGCGGTTCCGCACCAAGTTCAATGACGACAATCTGGCGGGCATGCTGCAGGACATCCTGGGAAAGGACACCGAACTGGGCAGCGACCGGCTGCAGACGCTGCTGCTGGTGATCCTGCGCAACGCCACCACCGATTCGCCGTGGCCGCTCTCCAACAATCCCGCCGCCAAGTACAACGACCGCGGCCGCCCCGACTGCAATCTGCGCCTGCCGCTGTGGCAGCTCGTCCGCGCCAGCACGGCGGCCCCCACCTACTTTCCGCCCGAGCGGGTGAGTGTCGGGCAGCGGGAGTTTATTTTCGTGGACGGTGGGGTGACCATGTACAACAACCCGGCCTTCCAGCTCTTCCTCATGGCCACCAGCCAGCCCTACCGCCTCTGCTGGCCCACGGGGGCGGACCAGATGCTGATCGTCTCGGTCGGCACCGGGGCGAGCGCGAATGCGAAGTCGGATCTGAGTCCCGACGAGATGCATCTGCTGTACAACGCCGGAACCATTCCCGGCGCACTGATGGCGGCGGCGCTGAACGAGCAGGACCTTCTCTGCCGGGTTTTCGGAAACTGCGTCGCCGGTGACCCGCTGGACCGCGAGGTGGGGACCGTCATGGGCGAGGGAATTCCCGGGGTGCCTAAGCTGTTCACCTACGTCCGCTACAACGCGGAGCTGTCTGCCCGGGGCCTCGCCGAGCTGGGGCTTCCCGGAATCACTCCGGCCCACGTGCAGCAGATGGACTCCGTCGAGCACATCGGCGAGATGCAGCAGGTCGGTCGGGCGGTGGCGGCGCTGAAGGTCAATCCGGCACATCTGGCCGGCTTCCCCGCCTGAACCGCCTGCGGGAATGGTCCGGCCGCTCTCTTTCTGGGGGGAGCACGCGCGCCTCGCGTGCTGGCCGAGGCGCCCTCGCTCCGGCTGGTGCGCGTCACTGCTCACTCAGTGGTGGCAACTCGGTACGCTCAAAACGTCCAACGCGGATGGCGAGGGTGCTTTCGCTCCCGAATCCGGCTGAATCGCTACGGACGGCAGGCAGCAATCTCCGTGTCGGTGGCCTGCCAGGGAATCACGCAGGAAGCGGAGAGCAGAAACCGCCGGTGGGACATCCGGTTCCGGAGGGTTTCCCGGCGGGTTTGAAGCTGGGTCACCGGATCCGGCGCGCCGGGTTCCGGCCAGGGAATCCCGCCGGCAACGATGCCACCAAAGCGATCAGCGCCGGCTTCCAGTGAAATGCCGGAGGCACATTCGTCCCAATGGAGTACGGCCGCAGGGTAACGGGTGAAGCTGTCGAAATCCGCGATGGCGCCGTGCAGGTGGATGAGGTTGAGCGGATACCCGTTCTCCTGCAGAAGTGAGGTGTCGAGGTCAGCGCAGGTTTCCGCGTAGCCGGGTCCCAGGACGGGATCCCCGCACTCCTGAATCGCGTAAAAGAGTCCGCTGATGGGCAAGGCACGAAGGGCCCGCACAAACAGCCGCGTCGACTCCGTGAGAATTGCGAGGCCGTGCTGGAGGTCGGCGCGGGCATGTCGCCAGTGATCGGCAAGGGCCTCGGCACCGCACAGGTTCTTGGCCTGGGTCATGGGACTGAACATGGTCATCAGCACCGGGACGTTGGCCGGTGCGGCGGCCGCGATGGCGGCGGCGGACTTCAGAATCTGCCCCTGCCAGCCGGCCCGAGGATAGAGGACCTGCAGGCGGTGCCAGTCGGACGGGTCCAGAACGACCCGGTTAAGGTAGGCGGGCCGACCCAGGAGATCGCCGCGGAATTCGTCCCGAGCCCCGTGATCCCGGATCGCATAGGAGGAGCGGGGGCCGATCTTCCACAGGGCGAAGTCCCGCTCCTGATGGAACCGAACCGTGGCCTCGACAAATCCGGGCTCGGTGTATTCCTCGAGCGGATAGTGCCGCCAAAGCGCCCATGGTCTTGAGCCGCCGGCGTTCGGGGAGCATCGGCGCAGAAAGTGGTCGCACGCAGTGGGCATTGATCCTCCCGAGCTTCCCGGGGGCCTCCTTCAAGTCAAGGGTGCCCCGATTTGGATGCCGCTTCCGAGGTCCGCACCAGCAGGGATTCCAGTGCTGACACTGATTCCCGCGCCACGGGTTCCAGGAATATCGAGCAGTGGTCGCAATCAAGATCCATGATTTCGAATCCGTGATGGACCCAGGGTCCCCAACCATTCCAACGATCCCGTTCTAGGCGCGCCGTGTCCTGTTCACCCAGCCGGGTTGCCCGCAGCAGGGTGACCGGGCCGTGGTAGGGCTGCGGCCTATGGGAGGTCAGCGCTGTCCACCCCACTGCTTCCAGACGGTCCGCTGCCGAAGCGTCCTTCCGGCCCCTGGGCAGAAGCCAGAGACGTCGGCGTCGGCGGAGTTTGGCGAACATCAATTGCCCGGCCCATTGCACGCGCTCCCACCACGAACGATCCGCCAGGTGATCGGCGATCCGTTGTAGCCGTATCCGGAGCGGATTGCGTCGCGCGTCGCGGATGTACCGGACATCAAACAACACCACACGCTCGACGGGGCGTCCCCGCTCCGCCAATTGGCGGGCCAGTTCGTGCGCCACCATCCCGCCCATGGAATATCCGCTCAGCCACAGCGGACCCTGCGGACACAGGTCCTCCACCTGGGTGATGAGGGCCGCGGCAATTCCAGCCACGGTGCATTCCGGTTCCGTGTGTCCGTTGAGCCCGGGGTACTGCAACCCGTCATGGTACGGTCGGTGCCGCCCGATCACGACCGCGAGGTCCGGGGGAAGGAACTCGAATCCCATCACGCCGGGGACATGGATCCAGGGAACTCCGGTGGGAGAACCCCGGAAGCCACGGGACGCCGGAGTGGCGGCGGCCGGTGGGGACTCCCCGCGGGTGCGGCGCAACAGGAGTTCAGCGAGGGCGCCCACCGAGGGATTGGCCATCAGGTCGGCGAGCGAGGCCTGGAGTCCCAACCGTTCGCGGAGGGCGATCACCATCCGCAACGCGAGCAATGAGTGGCCTCCCAGGTCGAAGAAGTTGTCGTGGATTCCCACGGGGCGCCGCCCCAGTATTTCCTGCCAGACGTACTGCACCCTCGCCTCCATGGCCGTTCGTGGCGCCAGTATCCGGTCTTCCCCCCGGAGTTCCGGGAAAGTCCGATGGACCAGGGATCGGAAATCGAGTTTGCCATTCGGGGTCAGCGGAAGGGACGCGACCGCAAAGAATCGCGCCGGGATGGCCACATCCGGAAGAACGCCCCGCAGGCCATTGCGGATCGACTCGCGTGTTGGGGGCGCTTCCGGCGTGTGCAGCACCAGATAGGCGTGAAGCACCCCAAACTCGGCGTCCAGAACCACCGCCGCATCCTGTACGGGGGAAAGTTCGCGCAGCGCGGTGCGGACCTCATCCGGTTCGATCCGGTATCCGCGCAGTTTGATCTGGTGGTCGATGCGGCGGAGATAAACCACGCTGCCATCCGCGAGGAAGTACCCCAGATCGCCCGTGCGGTAGACCCGGTCCGCGGCATGGCCGGTGACCGGATTCGACACAAAACGGTGTTGTGCCCGTTCCGGAGCCCCCAGGTATCCGCTGCTCAGATAGGGCGTGCGAACCAGGATCTCCGCGGGCTCTCCAATACCCGCCGGTGGTCCCGTCGCATTCCAGATGAGCAGCTGCACGCCGGGGATGGCTTTGCCCACCGGGATGGGATCCCGAACCCTTTCCCGATTCGAGAGGCTGGTTCCCGGCACCACCACCTCATGAAACGCCATGGCCTGCGGCGTCTCGGTGGTTCCGTAGAAGTTCACGATGCCTGCAGAGGGCGCGCGTTCCCCCAGCATCGACACGATGGCACCGGTGAGACGGTCCCCGCCGAGGAAGACCCAACGCAGCGCGGTCAGCTTCCGGCCCGGGGCGGTTCTCGAATCCGACAGCACCTGGGCCAGTGGCGGTGTGATGTGGGTTACCGAGATCCGTTCCGCATGGAACCAATTCTTCAGAGCTTCCGGCGACTCCCGGATGCCCGGCGGTGGAATGTGCAGGGATGCCCCGAGGGAAAGCGGCGCGAAGAGGTCGCGAAGCAACGGGTCGTGTCCCAGCCCGGACAGGAGGCTGAAGCGGTCCTCACCGGTGAATCCGAAGCGCGTTCGCTGCCACTCCAGAAAATGACTGACCGGACCGTGATCGCCCAGAATGCCCAGGGGTTCGCCGGTGGAGCCGGAAGTGAAGACGAGGTAGGCGGGATCCGCCCCGGAGGACTCCACGGCTCCCGAGTCCGAAGGAGGCGAGGGAAGGTCCGGCAGACCGGAGGGAACCTGGAGCACGGCGCCGTTCAACAATCCGAGGTGCAGCCGCTCGCGCCACGCATCGGCATCACCAGCGGCATCCAGTAGAAGCAATGCCTTCGGTTGGGACAGCGCCATCATGCGGCGGAGTTGACCGGAGGGCTGCGCGGCGTCGAGAACCAGAAACCGTCCCCCGGCGCGGAGAATGCCGATCAGGGCGGCCACAAGATACGCACAGGACACGGCAACCACGCCGACGATGGTGCCCCGCTCCAGTCCGCAGGAACCCAGGGCGACGGCGATCCGCCGGGCCGCGGCATCCAGGTCCCCATAGCTCCAATCGCAACCCGGCTCCCGGATGGCCAGGCGGGCGGGATCTCGCTGCGCCTGTTCCCCGAATGCGGCGTGAATGGCCGGCTGGAGAGCTTCCTTCAGGGCGGCCCCGGGTGCGGGCAGGACCGTGTGATCTCCCGGCAGGATTAATGAAGGTTGTCCGATCGGAAGTTCCGGATGGGCGGCAAACGCGGCAAGCAGGGCTTCGAACTGGGCCAGCATGCGGGCGACAGTGGATTCCTGGAAAAGATCCGAGGCGTAGCGGGCCTTCAGAATGAGCGATCCGGGTTGTGCGATGACGTACAGGGTCAGGTCGAACTTGGGATGGGTGGATGGCACCGGCTCCGGCACGGACTCCAGACCGGGAAGAGTGGCACAGGAGTCCTCGAAGCTGATCAGGTTGAACAGTACCTGGAAGACCGGGTGATGGCGCGCATCGCGATCCGTCCGCATTTCCGCGATCAGTTTCTCAAACGGAAGCTCCTGGTGTTCCTGGGCATCGAGCACGGTGTCGCGGACCCTCCGGACCAGTTCCCGGAAAGACGGGTTCCCCGACAGCCGCGTCCTGAGCGCGACGGTGCTTACGAAGAAACCGATCAAAGGCTCTGCTTCCTGCAGCGATCGTCCGGCGGTCGGCGTGCCGACCACGACGTCCTCCTCACCGGAGAGGCGACCCAGCAAGGTCTGGAAGGTGGCCAGAAGAACCATGAACGGCGTGGCGTCGAGAGACCGCGCCAGGCGGTCCACCGCCTCGGAAACCGGGGCCGGCAGGATGCGAACGTGATTGAGCGCCAGGACCGGACCGCTGGACCCCGCGGTGTCCCGGGAAAGCTCCAGCCGCGGCGGGGCGCCCGCCAGTTGCCGGGTCCAGTGGTCGAGCAACTCCCGAAGACGCGGGCCCTCCAGGCGCCGCCGCTGCCAGGCGCTGAGATCCGCGTATTGAAACCGCAGCTCCGGCAACGAGGGAATCCCCCCCGAGACCGCAGCCGAATAGGCCGCGGCCAACTCGCGGTGGAACACACCGACCGACCATCCGTCGGCGATGATGTGATGGAATGCCCTGAGGAAGAGGTGCCTGTTGTCCCCGAGGTGGAGAAGACGGAACCGATAGAGCGGTCCCTCCGCGAGCGAAAATGGTCGGGCCAGTACCGAAGAACGCGCCGCTTCAACCCGGATCTCCCGCTCAGTCCGCGGGCTCAAGGAAAGGTCGTCCACCCCGAGCACGGTGTCCGGCACCGGCAGAACCACCTGGCGCAGAACTCTTCCGGTTTCGGAGAACACGGTGCGCAGAGACTCGTGGCGTTTCACGATGCCATGGAGTGCGCGCTCCAGTGCCGTGGCATCCAGGGGCCCATGAAAAAGTACG
>JBDKKE010000645.1:0-3556 GCA_039796255.1 Verrucomicrobiota bacterium
CGGTCAGCAATTGCGGGTGCGTGGACGCGGACTCCCCCGCGGAACCGCCGGAGAACGCGGAGATCTCTACGTCGCCATCAACGTGGTCTTTCCCAAGGAACCCACCGCCGATGAGCGCACCCTCTGGGAAAAACTCGCCGAAACCTCCCCCTTCAAGCCGCGCGCCAACTGAGGGAGCGGAGTGGACACGGATTTCACGGATTGGCACGGATTTCCTGAGTCCGCCTGCCAATCCGTGTGACTCCGTGAAATCCGTGTCTTCCCTTCCCCATCCTGTCCGCTGACGCAAATCGGTCCGGGTCCAGCCAGAAGCGGAGAGGACACGGATTCCACGGATTAGCACCGATTTCCTGAGTCCCGCCTGCCAATCCGTGAAACTCCGTGAAATCCGTGTCTCCCCTCCCCATCCTTTCCGCTGACGCGAATCGGTCCGGATCCAGCCAGAAACGGAGAGGACACGGATTCCACGGATTAACACCGATTTCCTGAGTCCGCCTGCGAATCCGTGTGACTCCGTGAAATCCGTGTCTCCCCTCCCCATCCTTTCCGCTGACCCGAAGCGATCCAGATCCAGCCAGCAACGGAGAGGACACGGATTTCACGGATTGACACCGATTTCCTGAGTCCCGGCTGCCAATCCGTGAGACTCCGTGAAATCCGTGTCTCCCCTCCCCCTCAAGCAAAGCGATCCGGATCGAGTAACCGGAGGTCCAGTCCGGGGCGGATCCCACTCACCAGATCGGCCACCAATTGCCCGGTCACCGGCCCCAGGCTGAGTCCCATCATCGCGTGTCCCGTGGACACCACCAGGTTGTCAAAGCGTCCGGTGCGGCCCAGGTACGGAAGCCCGTCCGGGGAACAGGGGCGCAGTCCACGCCACGGAGTGATTCCCGTGAAATCCTCCGGGCGGAATTCAGGGAAATAATCCGGTACCGCGCGGATGATCCCGCGGACCCGGGCGGGGTTGATATCCTCGTTCAATCCGGAGATTTCCATCGTGCCGCCAAACCGCAGCGTTCCTCCCATCGGCGTGACAGCCACCCGGGCCTCGGTGAAGATGGAACACAGTTGGGGAAGCTCACGCGGTCGCTCCACGGTGAGGCTGTATCCCTTCCCGGCCTGCAACGGAATCGCCAGTCCGAGCTGTCGCGCCAATCCGTCCGACCAACTCCCCCCTGCCAGCACGAACTCATCCCCGGCGACCTCGCCGTGTCCCGAGACCTGAACCGCCGCCAACCGCCGCTCGCCGTCGCGCCGAAGACCCGTCACCTGAGAGTTCCAGAGGAATCGAACGCCCAGCCGCTCCGCCTCCTGTTGAACGGCGGCCATGAATCGTCCCGGGGATAAATGGCAGTCCTTGGGAAAGTAAACCGACCCGGCCACGCTCATTGTCACTCCCGGATCGAGCGCCGCCGTCTGCCGGGGATCGAGCACCTCGGCCGGCACCCCCAGCGCCCGGGCCGTCTCGACGATGCGCGCTTCCTCCTCCAGGGCGTGTGCAGTGCGGCAGAGCATGACCAGTCCGCGGCGGACGAGTCCAAAGTCCACACCGGGCAGCGACGCCAGTTCCTCGTAGGCCGCACGACTGGCGAAGTGCAGATCGCGCAGCACCGGACCCGACCGCTGGACGTGTTCCGCCGTGGCTGCCTTCCAAAACCGGTAGCCCCACCGCCAGAGATCCAAGTCAAGGCGGGGCTGGATATAGAACGGCGACTCGGGATTCCACATCCACTTCAGCCCCAGGGCCACCATGCCCGGTGCGGCCAGGGGAACAAAATGGCTGGGCACGATCATGCCCGCATTGCCGAACGAGCAGCCATCCCGCTGCTCCGGGTTGCGGTCGACGACCGTGACCCGGTGTCCGCGCCGGGCCGAGTACAGCGCGGAGCACAGTCCGATGATGCCGCCGCCGATGATGACGATGTTCCGAGACTCCTTCATGACGTCACAAGACCGCGACAGCCTGCCCCTCCGCGGGGGTTCTTGTCTTGTCTGGATTCGCGGCCGCGAGTCTCGGCCTGCGTCACACGACTTCCTTTCAGGCCATCCCCGGGCCCTCGTCATTCCCACGCGTGATCCGACGTCAGGGACCGGCCGGCAGGAGGAACAACCGCCCATCGCCCGGCCCAAAGGAGAGCTGCAATCCGGGAAGTTCAGGACTGTCGTCCACCACGGGGTCCATCCGTCCGGTGGCCTTGTCCACTTCGAGAACGGCTCCGGCAGGGGCATCGAAGGTGACGGTTGGCCAGGCGGTGAACGCCGTGTTGTGGTTCACCATCAGGACCCCGCGGCGACCGTCCTGGTGCCGGAGACTGCCCACCATGAATTCGCTGTCCGGATCGTCTCCAACGCGGGCGAGGGTTCGAACCGCGCTGCCCGTGGGGGCATTGGTCAACGTTCGGCCGCTGATCAGGCGCTGCACACCCGTGCTGGTCATCTGCATCAGTGTCGGGCCGAGTTGAAGGAGCTCGGCATTGATCCTTCGGGCTTCGTCATAGTGACGGGTCCGTCGACCTTCCGCGGTCAGGAGAGCGCCCCCCTTGGGAAACTCGCCCGTGCCCGCGTTTCCCTTGCCGGGAGTCCAGTAGCAGAAATAGAGGACGCCTCGCGCTCCGTAGGCGAGGGAGGTGAACATCTGCCAGCGAATCTGGGCCTCGGTGGGATCCAGGTGATCGGCGAAGGGCATGGACTGAAAGAAATTCCAGAATGGGATTCCGGCATGCTGCGATTGACGGCGCATCACTTCGAGATTGTCGCAGTAGGCGTCCCGGCGGTCGGTGTTCGGGCGCATCAGCGGATAGTGATCCATGGACAGCACCTCGGGCTTCACTTCGTCCACAAACCGCGAGACGTAATCCTCGTAGCTCGGCGTCCCCAATTGCGCGGCGGAGGCATAGTTGGGGAAGAGATTGACGTAGCCCAACCGTCCGGGACGGGCCCGTCGAATCCCGGCGACGCGCTGCGCGAGCCCGGGGAAAGCGGACACCGTGGGCTCATCTGACAGCAGATAACCCCAGCAGGCGGGACCATCGGGAAGCGCGTCGATCGCTGCATCCGATTCGACAAGGGCGCGCAGTCCCTGCTGCTCGCAGAGGCGGAGCTGCTCGGCTGCCGTGGTCCCCGCCGTTCCAATGACCAGTGTGAAGTGGGCCTCGGCAATCTCGCGATAACGCGCCGCCAGATCGCTGGCGTCCCGCGGCGGCACCCACAGTCCGATCGCGAGCCGATCCTGGACAAACCGGGACGGAGGCGCCTGTGCCTCAATGGCTCCGACGCCGAAGGCCAACAACAAACCACCGGCGAGGAACCGGGCAAACCGGCGAGATGATGGAGTCACGCCCTTCACCCTGCCTTCCCCAAACCCCATGCCTCAAACGAAAAGGCGGGGACCGGAAGCGGAACCAGAACCGACACCGAGATCTAACGCGCACCCGCCGCGCGCCGGAGCGGAGGGGGAAATTCAGAGTCAGTCCCCGTCGACGGTGGCGTCGTCCAACAATCCCGGTCTTGCCGCCCGGAGGACCAGATACGGCTGGACCGGATGGGACACTCCCTT
>JBDKKE010000646.1:0-5382 GCA_039796255.1 Verrucomicrobiota bacterium
CTGGAGGAGATCCGGGAGCGGCGTCCGCTGACCGAAATCGAAAAGCTCCAGCGGGCCCTGGATGAGGCCATCCGTGTGGAGGACTATGAGCGCGCCGCGGAGGTCCGTGATCAGATGCGCAAATTGCAGGCTTCGGAGTCCTGACCCGGCCACGCGAGGGTGGATTCCATCCTCGCCTTTGCAGTCCCACTGTTACCAAAACCACCTTCCCTCCATCTCGTCTCCCTGTCCTTCCCATGACTCTGCAGGAAAAGCTCACGGCCGAACTCAAAGCCTCCATGTTGTCCCGGAACACCAATCGGACCGCCACGCTGCGCCTGATCAAGTCCGCCCTGGGCTACGTCCAGATCGAGAAGAAAGTGGAGTCGCTTCCCGACGCCGAGGTGACCGCCGTGTTGCAGCGGGAGGCCAAGAAGCGCCGGGATGCCCGCGAGGAGTACGAACGGGGTGGGCGCCCGGAACTGGCCGCCCAGGAACTGACGGAGCTGGCCATCATCGAGGAATTTCTGCCGAAGGCGCTGTCCGCCGAGGAACTGGAGTCGCTGGTGCGCGCGGTGATCGCCGAAACCGGCGCGGTCTCGAAGAAGGAGATGGGCGCGGTCATGAAGGCGGCCCAGGCGAAGGCTGCCGGACGGGCGGATGGGCGGGTACTGAGCGGCATCGTCAGCCGGCTGCTGCCTTGAAGCCACGGCGTCCGCAGGGGGCGGGAGGACCGGAAGGCCGACGGAGTCGCTGGCCGGAGAGGATGGCGTGACTGGATCGGTACAGAGGGCGCATGCCGCGCCCGGACCCTCGCGGGCACTGTGGGGCATTATTCGTTTTCTCGGGAGGCGTCCGGGATGGGTTGCGCTGTCGATCGGACTGCTCCTGGTCAACATTTCGATTGAACTCTATCTCCCCCAGATCCCGGGCAACGTCATCACCGCCCTCGGGCACTCTCCGCAGCCGTCGGATTTTTCGTTGCTGACCCCGGTCCTGCTGTTTCTGGGACTGGTGGTGGTCCGCGCCCTGATCGGATTGCTCCTGGGCCCGATCCGCAACCGCACCGCGCAGCGCACGCTGGGGGACATCCGGTCCGCAGTTTACGATGCCCTTCAGCGGCGGACCTTTGCCTGGCACGACAACGCCCGCACCGGGGAGCTGATTTCGCGGGCCGGCACGGATGTGGGCCGCCTGCAGGAACTGATGTTCGTGTGCCTGCTCTTCAGCGTGGATGTGGTGGCGGGTCTCCTGGGAACCCTGGCGCTCATCTTCGCCCTCAGCCCCCTGCTCGGGGGGCTGACCCTGGCGGCGCTGTTACCCACCGTGGGGGCGATGGCCTTTTTTGCGGCGCGTCTACAGCCCCGGTGGCGCCGCGTGCATGACCGTCATGGAGCGATGAGCACGGTCATCCAGGAGAACATCGCCGGCGTCCGGGTGGTCAAGGCCTTCGCCCGGGAATCCGCGCAGGTCGAGCGGTTTCGGGTCCGGAAGGATGCCTATCTGGTCGAGTTGCTGGACGCGGTGAACTACTGGGCGGCCCGCGTTCCGTTCGCCCAGCTCTTGTTTGGATTGGGCGTGCCGCTGATTCTCTGGGCAGGCGGGCGGCAGGTCATCGCCGGTTCGATGCCTCTGGGTGACTTGGCCAAGGCCGTGTTCTATCTGCTAGGCCTGGGGGGACGCATCGGGGTGATTGGTCAGATCACCAACATTCTCCAGAACGCCAGTTCCGCCGCGCAGCGCATTCACGAGATTCTCGAGGCGCCGGTCGAATCATCACCGTCGTCCAGGTCCTCGGCGGACGGCGATCCCGTTCCGCGGGGCGGGATTCGTTTTGAGGGCGTCTCCTTCCGCTATGACAACACTCCGTCGCTGCGGGTGCTGCGTGAGGACGGATCATCGGCGGCGCCGGAGCCGCCCCGATTGGGGCGTGCCCTGGCCCTGGAGGGTGTTTCCTTTGAGATAACGCCCGGTCAGACGATTGCCGTGGTCGGATCGACGGGTTCGGGCAAGTCCACCCTGCTGGCGATGATTCCCCGGTTGTACGACCCGCAGTCGGGAACCGTTCGGGTGGATGGAGCGGACGTGAGGGATTGTCCACCGGCAGTGCTTCGCCGACGAATGGCCATCGTGTTCCAGGAGACCTTTCTGTTCAGCGCCTCGGTGGCTGAGAATATTGCCTTTGGCCGGCCGGACGCCTCCCGGGAAGAGGTCGTCCGCGTTGCCGTCGCCGCCCGTGCGGACGGCTTCATTCGGGAACTGTCGGAGGGCTACGATACGATCATCGGCGAACGCGGTGTCTCGCTGAGTGGTGGCCAGCGGCAGCGTCTGGCACTGGCGCGGGCGCTATTGATGGATCCGCAGATACTTCTCCTCGATGATGCCATGAGTGCGGTGGATCCGGCGACCGAGCGGGAAATGCGGGAGGGGCTTTCGGCCACCGGACGCCGTCGCACGACGTTGGTGGTGTCCCAGCGGCTGTCCGCCGTGCGCCGCGCGGATCGAATCCTGGTCCTGCAGGAAGGACGCCTGGTGGAACACGGTTCGCATGCCGAGCTTATCAGCCGGGGTGGCGTCTATGCGGCGCTGTTCCAGTCACAACTCCAGGACCCGGAGATCCCGGGCTGAATCCGAACATGGCCGGACACGACGACATCGCCCTGGATGAGGAATTCGCGCAGACCGCCATGCGCGGTTCCCTGCTGCGCCGGCTGTTTGCCTACACCCGCCCGTATCGCCGGGCCTTCCTGCTAAACCTCGTCCTGAGCGTGCTCGCCACGGCCTCGACCCTGCTGGGTCCAAAGCTCATCCAGGTGGCCATCGATCGTGATCTCACTCCGGCGCTGGGGGATCTGAGCGCCCGAGGCGACTCGCCGTTGGCCGGCGCGGCTTCCCGTGGCATCGCCATGGTGAGCCTCCTCTATCTGCTCAATCTCCTGATCGGATGGTCTCTCTCCGTCGTTTCGGTACGTTCGGCCATCACCGTCGGACAGGGCGCGATGAACGACCTGCGCCTGGCGGTCTTCGAACATATTCAGAACCTTTCCCTAAATTACTTCGATCGCACCCATCAGGGACGGATCATTGCCCGGGCGGACACCGACATCGATTCGCTGGATCGCGTCCTGACCTGGGGAGGAAGCCAGTTGTTGTCCAGTCTGCTCACCCTGGCCGGAGTGATCGGGCTGATGTTGTTCCACGATTGGAGACTCTGTCTGGCGGTCTGTGCTGTTCTTCCGCCCCTGGCTCTGGCGACCCGCTGGTTTCATGTGCAGGGACGCGAGGCGTACCGCAAGCTTCGGGGGACGATGTCCCGCCTGACGGCCTCCATGGCGGAGAACATCTCCGGCGTCCGGGTGGTTCAGGCCTTCGGGCGCGAAGACGAGAATCTACGGCGGTTCAGGGACCTGCATGAGGATTTTACGGAACGCTGGGTGCGGTCAGCGCGCGTGTTTCACACCTACATGCCGTTCGTGGGATTCCTGTCCGGTGTGGCGACGGTCACGGTTCTGGGCCTCGGGGGATGGCGTGTGGCCAATGGCGACCTGACGGTCGGAGAACTGGCGGCGTTCATTCTGTACCTCGGCCTGTTCTTCGGTCCGATCCAGATGATGGGCGACCTGTACAATGCCCTGCTGTCCGCCGCCGCCAGCGCCGAGCGCATCTTCGGATTGTTGGACACGGAGCCCCAGGTGCGCGATGCCGATGGCACCCCGCCGCTCCCGCCGCTGCAGGGAGAAGTGGCCTTCGAAGGGGTGGGTTTCCGGTACGACACCACGCCGCCCGGACAGTGGGTGCTGCGCGACATTTCGTTCCGGGTCCGTGCGGGGGAAACCGTGGCGTTGGTGGGACACACCGGCTCGGGCAAGACCAGCATCATCAGCCTGCTCGCGCGGTTTTATGAGCCCCAGGAAGGGCGGATCCGGTTGGATGCGGACACCGGTTCCGACGGAACGGTGATTGGCGGTTACGATCCGCTGAAGCACACACTCGCCTCCCTGCATCGCCAGTTGGGCATCGTGACCCAGGAGAACTTCCTGTTCACGGGAAGTATCATGGACAACCTGAAGTTTGGCCGTCCGGAGGCGACGGACGAGGAGGTGTTTTCGGCGGCCCGGCGGCTGGGAACGCACGAGATGCTGTCGCGCCTGCCCGAAGGCTATTCGACCCTGGTCGGTGAACGCGGGGCCAACTTCAGCGCCGGCGAACGGCAACTCGTCACCATCACGCGCGCCATGGTGGCGGAACCCCGCATTCTCATCCTGGACGAGGCGACCAGCGCGGTTGATCCGCAGACGGAGCGGGTGATCCAGCACGCGCTGGAGGCGTTGTTCGCCCGCCGGACGAGTTTTGTGATCGCGCATCGGCTGAGCACCGTCCGGCACGCGGACCGGATCCTGGTTCTGGAGCAGGGCCGCATTGTGGAGCACGGCACCCACACGGAACTGCTGGCACAGGGTGGCCGTTACGCCGCCCTGCATGCCGAATTCGTACGGGAGTAACCGACGCCCGGGACGACGTTCGAGCCAGACCGCAAAAATCTGGCCCGAGCTCATCGGGCGCTCCTTCCCCTTCCCGGACTTCCGACGTAGCGTCCCGCTTCATGAAGGTGATCGCCGCAGTGCTCCTCTCCTTGCTCAGCGTTTTTCCCGTGGTTGGGGCCGAGATCCGCGCGGCGCGATCGGTGCATCTCGGCTATCTCGCGCCGGATGGCGATCTGTTCTACAACGAGATGGTGATCGATCAGTCGGTCAACGGCAGCTACTTCATGGCCGCCGGATGGAACACCGGCTACTTCGGCCTGCAGCAACTCGACCATTCCGAAGAGAAGGTGGTGATCTTCTCCGTCTGGGACCCCACCCAGGGGGACAATCCCGCGGACGTTAAGGCGGAGGATCGCGTGGAGGTGCTCTATGAGGGAGAGGGCGTCCGGATCAAGCGCTTTGGCGGTGAGGGTACCGGAGGGCAGTGCATGGCACCCTTCTCCTGGGCCATTGGCGGCACCAACCGCTTTCTGCTTCGCAGCGAGGTGCAGGGACCGAAGACCGCCTACACCGCCTGGGTGGGGCAGACGAACAGTCCGGGTTGGCGGAAGCTGGCCACGTTTCGCACGCGCACAGGAGGACGTCCCCTGAGCGGATACTATTCCTTTGTGGAGGATTTTCGCCGGGATGGCGCCAGCGCCGGCGAGGTGCGGCGGGCACGATTTGGCAACGGATGGGTCCGGACCAAGAACGGCGACTGGACCTCACTGACCCGGGCGCGATTTACGGCGTCCGGTGCGGACTGGGAAGCCAAGGATTCCATCGATGCCGGACTCGATGGGGGATGGTTCTTTCTGACGACCGGCGGGGATACGGTCCAAAAGAGCGCGCTACGAAGCGTGCTGGAGCGGATGCCGTT
>JBDKKE010000647.1:0-2901 GCA_039796255.1 Verrucomicrobiota bacterium
GGAGTTCCCACGACTGGCTGCCGTTTCTGGTTCCGGCCGGCGGCGCAATCGCCGAGTTCGATCTGTCCGGTCGTCAAACCCTGCGCCTGCGGCACAGCGTGGGTGACGGCGATGACGACGCGCTGCTGCTCTACCGACTGCCCTCCAGTGTGAACCTGCCCCCCGTGCTGGCCTCCATCGGGGATCAGTTCCTGGACGAGGGGCAGACCCTGTCCCTGTCGCTCGTGGGGAGTGACTCTGACCTTCCGGTGCAGGAACTGACCTACGGCCTGGTGAATGGTCCCGCGGGAATGACGGTGAGTCCGTCCGGAGCGGTGAGTTGGACGCCCACCGAATCCCAGGGGCCGCTGACCCGCACGGTGCTCGTAAAGGTCATGGACACTGCCGAACCGCCCTTGTCCGCCACCAACCGCTTTGAGGTCACCGTGCGCGAGGTGAATCAAGCGCCGCTGCTGTTCCCGCCCGAGACCCAGCGGGTGAAGGAGGGCGAGGCCCTGCAATGGATCCTGTCCGGAAGCGATGGGGATTTGCCGGCGCAGTCCTTGACCTATGCCGTGGTCAGCGGGCCGGCCGGGTTGTCGGTGACCGAGGCAGGTGTGGTGACCTGGGTGCCGACTGAATCCCAGGGGCCCTCCACCAACGCAGTGACGGTGCGAGTGGCGGACAGCGGCGATCCGCAGTTGTCGGCGACGGCGACGTTCAGCGTCCTCGTGCAGGAGGTGAACACCGCCCCGACGCTGGCGTCACCGGCGACACCGACGCTGGAGGAAGGACAGGCGTTGAACCTGGTGCTGGCGGGCAGCGACTCAGATCTGCCCGCCCAGTCACTGACCTACGCTTTGGAGTCCGGACCAGCCGGGTTGACGGTGAGCCCGGTCGGCGTGGTGAGCTGGATCCCCACCGAACTCCAGGGAGGATCCACGACTGGGGTGACGGTGCGCGCCACCGACAATGGCGAGCCTCCGCAGTTCGTGAGAACGACCTTCTCGGTGATCGTCCGGGAAGTGAACCAGGCCCCGGTGTTGACAACGCCCGGCGACCAGAACATCGCCGAGGGCACTGCCCTGGACCTGACGCTCAGCGGCCAGGATGCCGATCTTCCGGCCCAGCTCCTGACCTTCGGGCTGATCAGTGGTCCTCCCGGTATGGTGGTCAGTCCCTCGGGGGCCTTGAACTGGGTGCCGACCGAGTCTCAGGGACCGTCCACCAACCTCGTCACAATCGTGGTGAACGATCAGGGCAGCCCGGCCTTGTCGGGGACGGTGTCCTTCACGGTGGTCGTTCGTGAGGTCAACCAACCCCCTCAGTTCCCGACCCTCCTGGAGCAGACGGTCAATGAAGGACAGGCCTTCGCCCTCCTGCTGATGGGGTCCGATCCGGATCTTCCTCCCCAGTCACTGACCTACAGTCTGGTGGACGGACCCGCCGGCCTGACGGTTGGGCTGAATGGACTGGTGAACTGGGCTCCCTCAGAATCCCAGGGACCTTCCACCAACGACGTTACGGTTCGGCTTACCGACAGCGGTGTGCCGCCGATCAGCACCACCAACACCCTGCGGGTGATCGTGCGAGAGGTGAACACCCCGCCCTCCATGGTCGCCCCGGCCAACCAAGTTCTCGACGAGGGACAGGCATTCACCTGGGACCTGCAGGGAACGGATGGCGACCTGCCGCCTCAGTTGTTGTCCTATGCTCTGATTCAGGCACCGCTGGGAATGGAGGTCACGCCGCAAGGCGTGGTAACCTGGACCCCGAACGAACCTCAGGGCCCCTCCACCAACGAGGTCACCATTCGACTCTCCGATGGCGGCACCCCGGTGTTGGCTACCACGATCAACTTCCAGTTGGTGGTCCGGGAGAACAATCGCGCCCCGGTCTGGCAGAACATTCCCGAGCAGTCGGTAGGAGAGGAGCAGACGCTAACCCTCGTTCTGGCCGCCGGCGATCCTGACCTCCCATATCAAGCGCTGACCTACTCCCTGCTCAGCGGCCCGCCTGGACTGACCATCGCTGCACCGGGCGAACTGACTTGGACGCCGTCAGAATCCCAAGGGGGATCCACCAACACGGTCACCATCCGGGTCGTGGACAACGGGGAGCCGCCGTTGTCGGCCACCAACGAACTTCGCATCGTAGTCCGCGAGATCAATCGCGCACCCGTGCTACCGCCGCTCGCCGAGCAGGCAATTGTGGCTAGCGTTCCCTGGAGCTTCACCCTCGCCGGGACCGATGCAGACCTGCCGGCACAGCTCCTCACCTACACCATCCTGAGCGGCCCTCTGGGGCTGAGCGTTACCTCAAACGGCGTGGTCACCTGGACCCCTTCTGACGCCCAGGCCCCGTCGACGAACACCATCACCCTGCGACTCACCGACGACGGCCAACCCTCGCTAGCGACCATCGCGGACTTCGTGGTCGTCGTTCGTGCGCGGGACGAAATCCCCGAACTAACCCTGTCAGTGCCCGAGACCGGCGGACCGATGATCCTGAAGATTCGCGGCAAGAACGGACAGGCGCTGATTCTGGAGAACGCACCCATCCTCGGCCAATGGTCCGAAGCCCAGCGCCTGACCGGCCTCGGAATGGACACTCCCATTCAGGTCATCCTGCCCGCAGTCTTGCCCGACCAGATTCAATTCTGGCGCGTGCGGACTGGGCAATGACACCCGGGTCTAGCGTGAATTTCGTCGCGGCCGAGAACTGGGCTGGGTCGAGGATGGCCACGCCTTGGTAGGCCGCTCGTCAAGCTGGTCTTCGGTCCAGGCCTGCGCGCTCATTTCAGGACGTAACGCCCGGTTTTCAATGTGCCGACGCGCTTGACCAACCCGGCCTTCAACAGCGGCCGCAGCAAATCCATCGCACCCTGTTTGGAAATCCCGATTCCTTCCCAGAGTTCGCGTG
>JBDKKE010000648.1:0-2795 GCA_039796255.1 Verrucomicrobiota bacterium
TGAACGAATCGGGGGTCCGCGTGGCGGGCATGCTCGAGGCGGAGAGTGAGGCGGCGGTCCTTCGGGCGTTGGAGGACAAGCGACTGTTCCCGGTTTCGGTGAAGGGGAAGGGCGCGGCCGCTCCGGGAGCCAAGCCCAAGCGACGCCGGGTGAAATCGGCCGACTTGGGAATGATCTACAGTCAGTTGGCCGACCTGCTGGGCTCCGGGGTGCCGCTGCTGCGGGCGATGGATTCCCTGGTGAAGTCCACGCCGGCACCGCATCTCAAGGAGTTGCTGCGGGAAATCCGTTCTGCCGTGGCCGAGGGCAAGTCGCTCACCGATACGCTCCGGCAGTATCCGGAGGTGTTCCCGCCGCTGCACACCGCCATGATCCAGGCCGGGGAACGGGCGGCCTTCATGGAAGAGGTGCTGCGCAGCCTGTCGGGATTCATCGAGCGGTTTGAGGAACTGCGCGGGAAGGTGATGGGCGCGCTGATTTACCCGGCGGTTCTGGCCGGGTTGGGGACGGTGGTGATGTTCGCCGCGCTGATGTTCTTCGTGCCCAAGTTCGAGCCGCTGCTGGCCAACACCAAGAAGCCCCTGCCGTCCGAGATCATGTTCACCGCGAGCCATATCGTGCGGAACTACTGGTACCTGGTGGCCCTGGCCCTGGGCGCCCTCGGCGCCCTGGTCTGGTTCAATCTCAAGAACGAGGCCGTGAAACGGAAGCTGGAGGTCTGGCGGCTCAAGATTCCGGTGGTGGGTTCCGCGCTGCGGCTGCTGGCCATCACCCGGTTCTGCCGCATTCTTGGCACCATGCTGGCCAATGGCGTCCCGCTGCTCGCCGCGCTGAAGATCAGCAAGGACGCCACCGGATCGAACATCCTGGCCGACCGCATCGTGGAGGCTGCGGAGGCGGTCCGCGACGGCAAACGGCTGTCCGAACCGCTGAGCAAGGGGGACTTCATCCCGGAACAGATTCTGGCGATGATCACCGTGGCCGAGGAATCCAACAATCTGGACAAGGTGCTGGTCCAGATTGCCGACACCGTGGAGCGGCGCACCAATCGCCAGGTGGATCAGGCGGTGCGCCTGATCGAGCCGGCCATCCTGTGCTGCGTGGCCGCGGCCATTGGGTTCCTCGCGCTCGGACTCCTGCTGCCCATTTTCACCATGGCCAGCGCCCTTGGCTCGAAGTGAACGGGGCCCGCAATGCCCGGCCCGTTTTTGACGGTCTCCACTTGAATCTTGTGGGGGCTTGCGCCGTCGGCCTAACTTCAAGATTCAGTTGAGCCATCGCGTATGACCATTTCCAAAGTGATCCACCACGCCCGCCGCCGCCGGCGCGCCGCCGGTTTTACCCTGATCGAGATTCTCCTCGTCATCGTCATCATCCTGCTGCTGGCCGGGGCGCTCGTCGTGTTCGTGCTGCCCCAGCAAAAGGGAGCGGAGCGGAACACCACCCGCCTCATGCTGCAGCAGGTGGGCAATGCCCTGGATACCTACCGGCTCAACCTGGGACACTATCCCACCGAGCAGGAAGGCGGCCTGGATGCGCTGCTCAAGAAGCCGACCTTCGAGAACGAGCGCGTGGGCGAGAAGTGGCAGGGGCCCTACCTCAAGCCCGGAACCACGCTGGATGATCCCTGGAACAACAAGATCCGCTACGAGTTGGCGGACACCACCAGCGGCGGTGGCGGCGAGCGCGCCGGGGCACTGCCCTACAAATTGTTTTCGGTGGGGCCGGATGGCCAACCGGAGACCGATGACGACGTCAAGTTGGCGTCGGACAACCCGGATTCCACGAAGACCGGTTCTCAGCCCTGAGTTCCCTCCCGTGGACCGCACACCTTCACCATGGGCATTCCGGGGAGGCGATGTCGGGCGTCGGGGGCTGGATTCACCCTGATTGAGCTGGTCCTGACGATTGCCCTGATCCTGCTACTGGTCGGTGCCTCGGTCCTGAACTTCAGCTCGCTGCAGCGCGGGGTACAACTCGACGAGGGGGTGGGACAGTTGGAGTTCCTGTTCCGTCTGGCGCGGGCCACGGCGTCGGGAACAGGACGGCAGGTGCGGGTGTCGTTTGGGGGCGACCCGGGAACGGGGGCGACGAACGGACTTCCGGCAGTGGACGGCATTCAGGTTGGCTGGGAACCGGATCCCCTCGGGGCTCCCGGCCAATACTTTCCGCTGGCCGAAGCCACTCCGCTCGCCGAGCGGTTGAACGATCTCGTTCGCTGTCGTGCCCATCCGGCAGGCCCGGCGATGGGTGATGTCGGCTCAGGGCCTCCAGCGGCTGTGATCCCTCCGGAAGGATCTGCCGGGGCCCCCTTCGCCCAGGATGCCTCGGGCGTTACCCATCCGCCGGCGGTTCTCTTCTTTCCGGACGGCTCCAGCGATCCCGCGGATCTGATCCTGGTGTCCGCGGACCCGGAGGATCTCCGTCAGGTGCGTGTCCGCCTCGCGGGTCTGACCGGAACCATTCGGCGCCAGTGGCTGAGTCCGGGAACCGAACCGGGTGATGCCGCCGAAGTCACGGGACCCGCGGACGTCTCCCGTTCATCCGGGTCGGCCTCCAGCGTGCGGACAGCAACCCAGGGCGCCCCATGAAGATCGATTGTGCTGTGCCCTGGTGTCCGTCGACCCCGCACTCCGGGTCCGGTGCGGCCGCGCGCACCTGCCGCGGTGCCGCACTGATGGAGGTGTTGCTGGCCCTGGCGTTGTTCGTGGCGGCGGCGGCGGTGGTGACCAGCGCGCTGAGTGCCTCCATGGACAGCCTGGACCGGCAGCGAATGGGGGTTCACGCGCTGGATC
>JBDKKE010000649.1:0-3000 GCA_039796255.1 Verrucomicrobiota bacterium
TTTCCCGGTTTCATCGAAATGCTGGGTGGCGAGTTTTTGACGCACGATGCGCAGGTGGGCATTTCGGCGATCAATCAGGATCCGCAGCATCCGGCCACGCGGCACCTGGGGCCCACCTACCAGGTGTACGACGAGATCTACCTGTTCAAGAGTTTTGACCGTGCAAAGGTTCACGGGCTGCTGGGTCTGGACACGCATCCGAACTACAAGTTTCCCGGCGATTATCCGGTGGCGTGGTGCAAGCAGGATGGTAAGGGCCGGGTATTCTACACCTCCCTGGGTCACCGCGAAGACGTCTGGGCCAGCGCCGTGTACCAGCAGCATCTGCTGGGTGGCATCGAATGGGCTCTCGGCCTGGCCGCCGGCAGCGCGACGCCGCAGGTGCCCGCCCCGGGGCTCAGCAAGGCGGAGAAGGCGGAGGGATTCCGGCCGCTGTTCGATGCCCAGACCCTGAACGGATGGCAGCTCCGACGTCCCGACGGAACCAAGAGCTGGCTCGTGGAGAACGGCATGCTGGTCAACCGCCTGGAACACACCAAGGACAAGGTCACCGGCCATGGCACCGACCTGGTGAGCAACGAGAAGTTCCGCGATTTCGTGATCCGCTATGACTTCGTGATCCCGCCCGGGGCAAACTCCGGGGTGTACCTGCGGGGACGCCATGAAATCCAGATCTTCGACGACTACGGCAAGAAGCCGGAGTTGGGAGGCAATGGTGCAATCTACAATGTTTCCCCCGCCGCCCTGATGGCTTCCCGCAAGCCCGGTGAATGGCAGTCGGTGGAGGCGCGGATCGTCGGCGACAAGATCACCGTGATTCTCAATGGAGTGACCATCCAGGATGGCGTTGCCTGCGCCAAGGGCACCGGCAGTCATCTGGACGACAACGTGGACCAGCCGGGACCCATCCTCCTTCAGGGTGACCACGGTGAGGTCGCTTTCCGCAACATCCGGATCCATCCGCTGAAGTAACGCCTCCCATGCACTCCCCCGATTCCGCATCCGACGTCAACCGCCGCGACTTCGTGAAGGCCGGCTCCTTTGCCGCCCTCATGGCCGCGCTCGGCGGAGTGCCGATCCTGGGTCAGGATGCGCCGAAGAATGCGGACGGCACATTGGCCGTCCCCAAGGCAGATCCCAACTATAAGGAGAAGCCGGTGGGCCCGCCGGTGAAGTTTGGCGTCATCGGCCTCGGGGTTCAGGGACGCGAGGTGCTCACGCAGCTCGGGCGGCTTCCCAACGCGCCGGTGGTCTCGGTATGCGACACCTACAAGGCGTCACTGAAACGCGCTGGTGAGACGGCGCCGGATGCGGTCCGGGTCGAGGATTACCGGGCGGTGCTGGAGAATGCCGACGTCCAGGCGGTGGTGATTGCCACCCCCACCTTTCTGCACAAGGAGATTGCCCTCGCGGCCCTTCAGGCCGGCAAGCACGTTTACCTGGAGGCGCCGATGGCCCACTCCATCGAGGATGCCCGGGCGATTGCCAAGGCGGCCCAGGGGATTCCGGCCAAGCAGATCTTTCAGGTGGGGCTCCAGTTTCGCGAGAACCCGCAGCATCACCACGTGCTGAAGTTCTTCCGCACCGGCGCCTGCGGAAAAACCGCCGAATCCTCAGCGCAATACAACAAGAAGCAGTCCTGGCGCCGTGCCTCGCCCAATCCGGAGCGGGAGAAGGCGCTCAATTGGCGTCTCGACAACGAGACCTCGCTGGGTCTGGTCGGCGAGATCGGCATCCATCCCATCGATTGCGCGAGCTGGTATCAGGACGCCCTCCCCCGTTCGGTGACCGGATTTGGCAGCATTCAGTTGTGGGAGGATGGACGTCAGACACCCGACACGGTTCAGGCGGTCTTTGATTATCCCGGGGGCGCCCGGCTGGTATTCTCGTCGACCTTGGCCAGTTCCTACGGCAGCGAGCAGCAGGTCTTCAACGGCAGTGATGCCACCATCCTCATCCGGGACAACCGGGGCTGGATGTTCAAGGAGGCAGACGCCCCGTTGCTGGGCTGGGAGGTCTATGCCCGCAAGGACGACATCCTGAACGAAATGGGAATCGCCCTCGTCGCCAACGCCACCAAGATCCTGGCCCAGGGCAAGAAGCCCGCCGAGGCCGCCAGCGACACCGATTCGCCGCTCAAGTACACGCTGGAGAAGTTCGTGGAACACATCAACGAGGGCACGCTGCCCGCTGCCGGTTGGAAACAGGGCTTCGCGTCACTGGTCACCGTGGTCAAGGCCAACGAGGCCGTGCTCAAGGGCACCCGGATCGCGTACGAACCGGCGATGTTTCAGGTCTGAGGGGGCGCTCCCATCCATGGATTCCCCCTACGCCGATCGCGTCGCTGGCCTCCTGGAGGAGTTGGGCATCGCGGCTGACTACGCGGCGCGCCGGGGAATGGATCTTCAGTGGGAGCCGGGGGAACTGGTGGCGGCGCGCGTGTTGCCCGATGGGCGGGAGCTGCGCCTGGTTCCGCAGACGGCGGCGGCCTGGGAGTCCATGCGGACCGCTGCCGCCGCCGATCAGGTGACGCTGCTGCTCATCTCCGGATTCCGCAGTGTCGCCTATCAGCGCCAGATCATTGACCGCAAGCGTGCCCGCGGTGACCTCCTGGAGGCCATCCTGCGCGTCAACGCCGCGCCCGGTTACAGCGAACACCACACGGGTCGCGCCGTGGACATCGGCAGCCCGGACTCCCGGCCGCTGGAGGAGGAGTTCGAAAATACCAAGGCCTTTCGCTGGCTGGCCCAGGAAGCCGTCCGGTTCGGATTTCGCCTCAGCTACCCGCGGAACAATCCGCAGGGCATCGTGTATGAGCCATGGCACTGGCTGCACGTGGACCCGGCGGGCGGCCGACCTTAGAGCCTGTTTTAAAATTCAAAGGGGTCCTGTTTTCGCGGAAACGGCCCGAGGGCAAGGCGCGACGAGCGAGCATACCCGTAGCGGTCTGTAAGCGAGGAGCAACGAAGCCATCGGGCCGTTTCCGCGAAAACCCTCCGG
>JBDKKE010000650.1:0-2814 GCA_039796255.1 Verrucomicrobiota bacterium
CCAGGGGACCGCGCCCCGCCTCATCCACGCCCGCCACCCGGGTAATGCCGAGGGCGAGCAGGTCGCGTTCGGGCTGAAAGCGGTCACCAAGGCGCGCAGGCATGACGTCAGGCTGAAGCGGCGGACAGCCCGCCGGCAATCGCTGAAGTCATGGAGGGGGCGGCGCTCCGCTCGACGTGTCTCCCGCGAACTCGGACTGGCCGCTGGATTGGGTCCATCAAAACGCGTGCGGAAGGCAGTTCCCGACGCCCCTCCTGTTTCAGGACGCCCATTCGCTTCCGTGGATATCCGTGCCATCCGTGGTTCAATCCTCGGCAGCTCAGATCGTCCATCCGCGGCGGTCCTGCTGGGTCACGAAGCGGTTGGCGGACGCGTCGTTGGTCACGCGCATCGTGTCGCGATCCCAGGTGATGGGGCGTCCGGTCCGGAGCGCCACGTTGCCCAGGAGCACGATCTCGGTCATGGGTCCGGCCACTTCGAAGTCAGACAACGCCTTGGGTCCGCCCTTGCAGGCGTTGATCCATTCCGCGTAGTGACAGCGGTCCCAGTCAGCGCATTTGGGCAGGCTTTCGGGCACGTTCTTGAAGTCGGCGACGGTGCGTCCGGAGCGGAACCTTGCGCCCCCATCGTAGTTGCTGAGCATCACGTCGTTCGCGCCCACGAAGAGCACCCCGTTGTCGGCGTACTTCTCGGAGGGGAAGAGAGCGGCGGGCGGGAGTCGGCCCCCGTCATACCACCAGAGGACGTAGGCGGGCCGGGCACCGTCGGCGGGAATCTCCCAGCGAACCACCGACCATTTCGGGGCTGAGACCGCGGTCATGCCCTCGCTGTCGGCCTCGACGCGGGTGGCGTTGCGGATGCCGAGGGACATGTCTGGGAGGTTGAAGAGGTGGCATCCCATGTCGCCGAGGGCGCCAGTGCCGAAGTCCCAGAATCCCCGCCAGGTAAAGGGAACATAGGCCGGGCTGAAGGGGCGCGGTTGGGCCACGCCGAGCCACAGATCCCAGTCGAGGGTTGTGGGCACCGCCGGGGTCTGGGTGGGCGCGTCCACTCCCTGGGGCCACCACTTGCCGGCGCGATCCGTCCAGCAGTGCACCTCGTGGACGGGGCCCAGGACACCAGCGCGCACCAGTTCCACCTCCCGCCGGATCTTCGGATGTGACCGGCCCTGATTGCCCATCTGCGTGGCGACCTTGTGCCGGCGGGCGGCCAGGGTCAGGCGCCGAGCCTCGTCAATGGTATGGGTGAGCGGCTTCTGGCAGTAGACGGCCTTGCCGCGCTCGATGGCCCACATGGACGGGAGGAAGTGCATGTGATC
This sequence comes from Verrucomicrobiota bacterium, assembly GCA_039796255.1. Classification (GTDB taxonomy): domain Bacteria; phylum Verrucomicrobiota; class Verrucomicrobiia; order Limisphaerales; family UBA9464; genus UBA9464. The sequence goes on from JBDKKE010000650.1 coordinate 1,319, forward strand.
CGGCGTAGAGACCGTGACGGCGTCGATGCCCTTGCCCATCTGGTCGAACATGACGCGGAAATCGCGGAACCGTTTCGCGTTGGGGAATTTCTTGAAGGCGTCCGCCGCCCGCGCGTCGTCCACGTCGCAGAGCGCGACGAGGTTCTCCGTGTCGCAGCCGGTGATGTCCACCATGCCCTTACCTCCCACCCCGATGCCGGCAATGTTCAGCCGGCTGTTGGCGCCGAGCACCGGCAGGCGGCTGACCAGGGGAAACGCCAGGGAGGCGGTGGCAGAACGTTGGAGGAAGCGGCGGCGGGAGATCGGAGTCAGCGACTTGGTTTTCATGCAAGGAGAGCGCCGAAAGCGTATCGCAAAGGCCCTTCGATTGGCCAGAGGCAGTCCGAGGAATGCGAGGAATGGTGGCGGCGCTGAAGCGAATCTGACTGGGATTTCATGGAGAGGACTCGCAGACGCGATACCCGACGGAGTTTCCGCTGGGAGAATTTGCGACTCCCGGAAAGGAAGGGGACCTGCTCCACTCTCGTGCCGACGATTGGATTTGATTCAAAGAGGTGGGCGGCTCCGTTCCGTGGGAATCATCTTCGACGGCACCCTGAAACACAAAATTCCATGAAGAAGGCGATCATGCTGGATCTGTGCTTGGCCGTGATCGCGGCCGGCGCGGGGCCGGTCCTGGAGTTTCTGGAACCGGCCCCGGACGCCGTGTTTCTGTCCGACGCGGAGATTCCCCTGGTGCTCCGGGGTGAGGCGCCGGACGAGATTGTCTCGGGGGCGGAGGTGTTTGTGGACGGACAATCGGTGGGGACTGCGGTCTATTGCTGTCCGCTGTGTCGCTGTGCGGCGCCGACCGAGGGGATGCCGCTGGTGCTGCAGCTTCCCGCGCCGGTGGACGAATTCCCCGGAGGGCTTCCATGGCAGGGGCTCACCGGGCTCGCCCCGGGGATCCACCGGATTACCGCCCGGGCTGTGGCGAGTGGTGGCACCGTGTTGGACGCTGCGGCGCGTTCCATCACGGTCCTGCCGATTCGGGCGGAGGATCTTGTCCTGAGCGTGTCGTCGAATCCGGCGGGGAGCCTGGATTTTGTCCTGCCGGGCGGATCGCTGGTCCCTGGCGGGTTTGCCATGTGGCTGAGTCACGATTTGGTCCATTGGACCCGTCTCGGGGAATTCAGCCCGGGAAACGTGGCGGCCTTCTTCAGTGACGCTCCGGAACCCATGGACCCGCGTCCGTGTTTCTATCGGGCCGTTTCGGAAACCGTTTCCATTCCCGGTGTCGGCGGACTTTAGGGGCTTTGGTGTCCCGGGGTTTTGGAGGGGCCGCCTTGCGGGTACAGGTTCGGTCTTGGTCAGCGGTTCATAAAGAGTGTCGTGCCAGGCGGGAAAACCTGCGATAAGTACCGGGCGAACTGCATCCAGCATGAACACGTCCTCCGCCACTTTTTTGCAAAGCGCGCCCGATCTGGCGTCGTGTCCCGAGGACTCGCTTCCGGAGT
>JBDKKE010000651.1:0-3266 GCA_039796255.1 Verrucomicrobiota bacterium
GCCGAATCGTGGTCGGAACACTCCTCCGCATGCGCATTCCCCAGGCCGAGAACCTCCGCCAGTTCACAATGCGCGGTCATGGGCACCCAGAGGAATGCCATTACCATGCAGAGGACTGTGAACGCCCGACTCAAGGATTGAAGCAGTAGCGGACCCCCTCAATCCCTGCAAACACGTTCTCTGCCCATTCACCGCCCACGGACCCCGCCTTGGGCAGTGCCGCGCTCAGGCAGCGTCGCGGTCCGCATGAGGATCTGCTGGCGGCTGCGTCTTCAGCACGCGAGGCGCGCGCGCTCCCCTCCGTAAAATGGACCGCCTCCGGCTAATCAAAGTCCGAGCAGCTCATGAAGTAATGGCAGCGGGGACAGCGGAGTTTGCACTTCTCGTTGTGCAGTTCGTGTCCGCAGCGCGGACACCAACGCCACGGTTCGCCCGGCGAAGCGGAGGAGTCGGACGCGGGACCCGTGCCGCTTTTCCCAGCCGAGGAAGAGTCAGGATCCGGAACCGGTAAGTCAGTCGCCATGCTGTCCAGACCTCCGAACCGGCGCAGGTGGTGGTGGGAACTGGATTCGAACCAGTGAAGGCGTAAGCCAGCAGATTTACAGTCTGCCCCCGTTGGCCACTTGGGTATCCCACCCCTGCCGTTCGGACACCGTCCCAGGGGACGGGCCGGCAATGAATAGGGAGCGACGCCCGACGCTCAAGAGGTTTTTTCCGGAATTCGCAGGACCCGGATCCAGGTTCACACCCGATTCGAACACCCTTTCGGCCTGCCCTCCCCGCCCGTGGGCTGAGTTCCGCTCCTCTCCGTTTCAGGTGTTCCTGCCTACCCGGAGGCCGAAACATCGCGGAGATCGGCGCGGGTAGTCTGGTAGGTCACGGCAAAGGAATGCACCTGGGAATCCTCGGGAACTCCGTTGCGTTCGCAGTACTGGCGGTAGGTGTCCGGCCACCAATTCCGATGCCCGGTAAGGCCGCGATCCTTCCAGTCCGACCAACCGCTGAGCACCTTGCTCCAGCAGGCGTCGCCATAGGCCACCGCCTCGTGGGCGCTGGGCATCTGGCTGACATACCAGTCCCGCCCAACCCGCGCATGGAGCACCTCGTCGGCCCAGTCGAAATCCTGAAAGGTGGCCGCCAATGGATTCCGCGACATAACGCCCACCTCCCATTCATGACGCTTGCCGGTTCGCGGCATCAGGCCCTGCTCGATGAAGTACAGGACGGCATGGCGCTCCAGCGGGGTGAGCTGGGTGTTGAGTCCAAGGGACCAGGTGAAGTTGACCATCACCCGTTGCGGCCACTCCACGCCCAGGCTGGCGAAGCCCACCTCACCCATCATGGCGTGCCGTGCCTCGTCCCACAGTTGGCGGGTCAGATCGCGATAGTAGCCCCAGGGCTTGTCCGGGGTCTCGGCCAGGATGCTGGCCATCATCTCCGGCACGTCGATCTCGCGCAGACGCTTGTAAAACATCATCAGCACCTTGGCGTCCGCCGGCTTGGATTCGTCGTAGAGAAACACCTCGGCGTTGACCCCCATGTTGTAGGGATCGGGAAAGCGCGCGTCGCGTCGGGGCCGTCCGTCAAACACCCACGGCTGCGCGGAACGCAGACGCGGCGGCAGTGGACGCTCGGGGGCCGTGCCGTCGATTCCACCGGCGGAAGCCACAGCCTCGCGGATCCGCTCCAACGCCTCCCCAGCCGCCTCGCGACTGGCCGGCGACACCAGCGCCGAGACCGCCTTGCGCCCGTAGTCGAGCATCTCCTCCGCGTCCAGCAGGGCCAGGCGCAACAGGCGACGGGTGGGTTGGTCGGCGAGTCCATGGGCGTCGTCCAGGTGCCGTTGCAGGGCGTACCGAAGCAACGGCAGGACTCCCTCGTAAAGTCCCAGCAGCAATTCCTCGGTCGTGACCGCGGACCGGATCTCATCCAAGGCGAGCTCCAGGCCGGGATGCGGGATGCGGTCCAGACCCAGGGGAGGCTCCCGCATCTCGCCGACCCGCGCACGCAGCGCGGTGACCTGCTCCGCGCACAGGTAGGCGTGATAGCTGAAGGCCATCTTGAGCTCGTACACCGGCTCCGCCGTCAGGCGGGCGATGAAGATTTCGTGCAGTCGGCGAAACGCATAGTGGTGTCGCTTGAGGCGGAGCACCGAAGCCTCCACCGACAGACCCGGACGGATGGCGTCGGCAAAGGACACCAGTCCCGCCAGGGCGGGAAGGCCCCGGTGCGTCTGATAATCGTGAATCAACGTTGAGGCAGTCGGGGCGGGTTTCCGGTCCATAGCTCGGGCGCAGCCTACCCTCGGTTCCGGCAGGCCGGCAAATGCGGGTTGTCGCCAAGAGCGTGATCTCGTGGTGGAGCCCGTCATTCCCCCTCGCGCAAGAGGGCCTCCGCGCTTGCCACGGAGAGTCTCCCCAGAGCAAAACCACGGCCCCATGGATGCGTCCTCCCCCTGCCCTCTCTCTCCGGAGACGGGGGGAGGCGTGCCGACGGTGGGGGAAATCTGGCGCCGACCGCTGCCCCATCTCGACGGAAAGGCCACCACCCGCCTGGTCTGCCGGACGGTGCTGACTCTGTTCCATCGCCAGGTGCTGGAATTCGAGGGACTCGAACACATTTCGTCCGACCAGGATCCCTTCATTCTCGCCCTGAATCATTCCCAGCGGCCGGAGGCGGTGCTGGTTCCTGCCTGGCTTTGCTTTCACCGGGGCGGACGCATGGTTCATTTCCTCGCCGACTGGAATTTCCAGCTCGTGCCGGGACTCGCCTGGCTCATCCGACTGCATGATCCCATCCACGTGGTGCGCAAGGATGCCCGTCCGCGTTTTCTCAACCGCTTCAAGGATCGCTACCGGCATCTCCCGCCGCCTTTCACCGAGGCGCGCCGGCGGCTGGCGGAGGGACGATCCATCGGACTGTTCCCCGAAGGCACGGTGAACCGACATCCGGAACTCCTGCTGCGCGGTCAGACCGGGGCGGCGCGGTTGGCGCAGGAAGCGGGCGTCCCGGTCATTCCCGGGGGCATCCGATTTCCACGGCACCGGGACGGACATCCCGTGGGGGATCGCGAGCCGTTCAGCGTCCGGTTTGGCGCGCCCATCCAACCGGGAACGACCGATCCCAACGCGGCCGAATTCCACAACCGGATCATGGCCACCCTCTCGACACTCAGCGGGAAGCAATGGCAGCCTGACGCCCGTCGCACGAAATATGCCTTCTGCAAAACCTGAGCTCCGGGTGGTCCGCCTCAGCACCGAGGAAGA
>JBDKKE010000652.1:0-2824 GCA_039796255.1 Verrucomicrobiota bacterium
CGGCCATACTGATGGTGCGCGTTCAGACTGATCGCCAGTGCTCGAAGGAAAGTGAGATGTGGATTCGCCGCTCGGTCTTTCGCGTTTTCGTGTCCGTCCATCAACGGTGCGCTATGGAAGATGTGCTGCACAATCCAGTCCAAGGTCTGACACCATTCCCGGAAATCATGGCGCGTATCGGTGGTCCTGGGCTTGCCTTGCCGCACCCATTCCTCCACCACCTTGAACACCGCCCCAAGCAGGAATGGCTGAAAGTCTGTGGACGCCAGCGCCAGCACATCCCGGCCATCATCCCAAAGCCTGTAGGCGTAGTTCTTACGCTTCCGAATGCGGATGATCGATGCCCGGTTGGTCAGATCCTTGGTGGCCTCAAACCCATTGGACGTGATGTAGATGAAATACTCGGACGGGTCGATGGTGACATTCGGATGATAGGCAGTGCGGGCGTTGAAGTGCGCCCCGTCCCCGGTCATGAACGACTCCAGGTATTTGCTGTCGAGCTTGCCACGCAGGTTATCTATCTGGATGAACATCTTGCCCTTGATCAGGTGGTCGCAGAAGGCTTCATCCATCGAGCCTACCCCGCCCTTCCGTTCAGCGACCACGGCCAGTTTTGAGTTGTAGACGGCGCCGATCAACTTTTGGCGGTAGGTCTTGCCTGACTGGCTCGCATTGGCTTCCGCCACGTCGATTGGCACCTGGCCATGGACGAACCCACCCATTTTCAGCGCGGGAGTAATCAGCGAGGCCAGCGCACGGGACTTGTCGCTGGGGGTCAGAAAGTCGAAGTCTGCAAGTAACCCGTCCAGCATATCAACCGCCTCTTCAAGCGAGACTGGTTGCGCCGGAGTGTTGCCGGCGATGACATAGATGCCGGTGGTTGGGTCGTAGCCGGAGTTCACCTGGCGAACCTGTCCGTCACGCTCGGTTAGGAACGGACAGTGCACCATGCCTCTGAGCCTGGGCAGCAGAGTTCGGCAAGCCTCGCTCTTGAGATACTGCTTCGCCTGCGCCTCGGTCAGGACGGCTGGCTCTCCCCGTTGACCTAACACGTTGGGCATTTTGTGGAAAATGGCGTATTTCTCAAATCGAGACTGCGCGGCCACGGCATCCAGAACGCTGAACTCGGGCCCCTTCTCGCCATGAATCAACTCCATGACGGTCCCGCCACGATAGAAGAGGGTGTTGGTGGGTGCGATGGCCTGGAACAACATCTCTGCGGAAGCCGTGATCGTCATGGACTTCCCCGGCAGGGTAACGAAAGTCCGCTCGATCTCATTCGGATCATGTGGCCGACGTAGGAATTCCCGGGCGCTCGCAACACTCAGGCGACCGTCCTCCTCCTGTGCTGGCATCGGAGCAGCCGAGTTCTGTCGTGGTGCTACGGGAGGCATTGGAGTGCCAGGCTGCGTTTGGGGTGAGCTCATGTTGGTAGGTCAGTGGCTGATGTGGAGCGCGTCGAGAGCCCCGGAACGAGTGGTGTGCGGGTGGAAGAGCTCGTGATGCAAAAGCGTGTTCTTCAACTGCGAGCGACAGTTCACGCTGGCCTCGAACCCCATCGATTCTTTTCCACTTTCAGAGGCGTCCGCTGGTTGATCGTTGGGCACGCCGTCATCTTGTTCGAACGGGCAGGAATTTCAAGCCAAGCGCGAGAATTCTCATCTGCTCGACCGAGTGCGTCATCAGGCCCCATGGTAGCGGCTTGCCAAGCAATCCAAAGTGCTCGGCCGGTTTGCGTTTCCCTGACGCCTCCGCAATCGCCAAACCCCCAACGACCACAGGCTTTGAACACCGGGGTTGGCTCTGGCTAGTGGACGACTGGCGGGACCTCTTTACACCGCGCGGCTACGAGGCAGAAAAACTCAATCGACGCGTGGTTTGCCTTTGCCGCCATGCCCAAAAGTCTGGCTACCTCTTCCTCATGCACGCTCTGATCCGGGGAATCCGCGACGATGCTCTTGATGCGCGCTGAGTCCAGGCACTCCACAAACTCCTCTGCATCACGCCTGAAGGATGCGGGGACAGGTAGGGTGGTCAACTTCGTGTCCTTGACTTCAACAACAACCCGTTTGAGCTCACGCCAGTTGCCGATAAACCGCTCGATGCTGCACGCCACTTCCCAACCTCCTTCCGCCACCAAGTTCTCAAATGTAGGGTCGGTGTCGTCCGTCTCCGGATAGCCAAATTCTAGCGCCTGAACTGCCCAAAGCATCTTCGCGCAGGCAGTGGCGGTGGTGGGCTCAAGGAAGGAGATTCTCAGGCCTACCACCCCTCCGCAGTGCTCGCCCTCAACGTAGAGTTCATCCCAACGCGTCAGCAGCTCGGCGGCGGCAGCTTTCAGGTCGCCGTCCACAAGCAATTCCACCTCGGGCTCACAGGTTTGCACCTCGGCCGTCTCTTTGACCAAAACCGCCTTTGCTCCTTTCGGGAGTCGTTTTTGGGTTCGACCTGCTGAAACCTTGGCGTCCGGCAGTCGCAAGTTGATGAGAGCGCTCAAATCTTTGCCTTTGGGCTGCATCGGTGCCTTCAAAATGGTGGTGACAATCAGCCGGCCCTTCTTCGTCCCCACCTTCGTGAGCGCCGCATGCCCGAGGAGATTCTCGTTTTCATCCACGATGCGAACATACGCTTTCTCCAGGCCCTCAGAGAACTGGTGCCTTCCAAAAGAAAACCACATCCGATCAACGGCATGCTGGATGAGTCCCACATGGTTCGCTTCGCCTTGGAGTCTGTCCTCCATACGCAAACCTGCATGTGCTGAGCGTTTGGACTTTGGCACGTCCGAAAATCCATCACGAAATCCGGCTGTTGGCGACCAAGAATT
>JBDKKE010000653.1:0-3366 GCA_039796255.1 Verrucomicrobiota bacterium
TTCAGCAGCGCCGGCTTGGGATCGAAGGTGTCCACCTGCGAGGGGCCGCCATTGAGATAGATGTGAATGATGCGCTTCGCCCGCGCCCGGACCAGCGGACTGCGCGGGGACAGCGGTCCGGTCGCCAGCGGCGATCCTCCGTCCGACACCGGATTCGCCAGCACCCGGGCGTCCTGCAACACGCCGGTCAGACCAAGGACGCCCAGTCCCGTCCCCATCTGGCGCAGCATCTGACGGCGGGTCAGGGCCCGGGGCGGCAGGTGTTCAAACGGATTCATGGCGAGGGATCATCAACAGGGAAACCGCAGGGCATCGAACCGCAAAGAACACAGGGATCGCATGGAAAGGGGGCAATGGAGTTTTTAGAATACGCCTTCATCCACCCAGCAGGCGAAGGCGGTCATTCCGCGAGCATCACCAGTCGGTCCCATTCTTTGCGCTCTTTGCGTTCTCTGTGGTTCCATCTCAGTGCGAAATTAAAGGCCGACGCTTAGTCGAGGAACACCGCTTCGTTGGAGACGAGAATGATCTGTCCCAATTGCTCCCAGGGCGTAAGCCGCGATTCCGCGTCACCGGAGGCGCTGTCCACAAACCGCAACGCCGCCGCCGTCTCCGAGGCCGTGGCCACACGCCCCAGGACCCGACGGAACAGCGCATCCACCCGGCGCGACGGCTCCGCTTCCGACGCCACCTCGGGACGCGCCAGCAGCGCCCGCGCCTGTTCCATGACGAAGGGGGAGTTCAGCGCGAACAGGGCCTGCTGGGGCACGGTGGTCTTGGGACGCCGCTCCACGCATTGATCGGGCGCGGCGAAGTCGAAGGCGCGGTAGAGGCCGGGCAGATTCTGACGGTCCACCAACCCGTACACCGTGCGCCGCGTATTCAGCGGATCGCCGGTGGCATCGACCGGCAACCCACCCAGCGTGAAATCCAGCCGTCCCGAAACCTGCAGCAACGAGTCCCGCATCGCTTCCAGATCCAGACGCCGACGCGCGCCATGATCGAGTTCCGTTCCCGAATCCCCCGCGGACGACGGGCGCCCCGACTGCGCATAGGCCGCGCTCAACACCAGCATCCGGTGCAGGGACTTCACCTTCCAACCGGAGCGCATGAACTCCGCGGCGAGCCAGTCGAGCAGGGCCGGCATCCCGGGCGCCTCGCTCCGGGCGCCGAAATCGGAGGGAGAGGACACCAACGGTTCGCCGAAATGCTCCATCCACACCCGGTTGACGAACACCCGGGCGGTGAGGGGATTCGACGGCGCGACAATGGCCTCGGCCAGTTCTCGACGCCCACTTCCGGAGGCAAAGGGCTGCTCCCGTCCGTCATTCAGAACGCGGAGAAATCCGCGCGGCACGGCGGGACCCGGACGCGCCGGACTGCCCCGCAGGAAAACGCGGGGCGAATAGGGCTCGGGCAGATCCTGCACCACCATCGCCCGGGCCGGCGGGCGGTTGGTGGCGAACACCGCCAGTTTGTCCAGCGACTGCACCAGACCGCCGTAGCGATCCTTCTCTGGACGGGACATGTGATCGGGCGTCTCGCGGCGCGGGAAGGCCACCGGACAGTCTGGCCCCGTCACCAGGGCCAGCAGTTCACGCTCATCGGGACCGGACCCGCCGTCCGGGATGCCGGCCGTCGGCGACAGTGAACGCTCCTGCACCCGCAGCAGCAGTTCCCCGTAGACGCGGGCAACGGCGGCCCGGTTGGTGAGCACCACCGCGTTCAGGGCATCCACCACCAGCGGATTCCAGGAATGATTGGGGGGCACCCTCAACGTCACGGGACCCCGTTGGAACTCCTCCTCCGTCCGGGACATCAACTGGGCCCAGGGACCGAACACCCGGTCCTCGGGACGCGCCCGCTGGGCAATCAGCCGCCGCGTCCGCTGCACCAGCGAGGGCCGAAAATCCTCCGGGGTCAGGGAAAGTCCGAACTGCGTGGTCTCCGTAAGATCGGGTGCGGTGGTGGCCGCGCGTACCAGATAGTCACCCAAGCGAGACCGCAGGGTGGCGCTGAGTTTCTGATGCTCGGCATCGATGTGATCCTCCAACTCCTTCCGCGCCTTCCCCAGGCGTTCCTCAAACTCCGGTCCATCGGGCACTGTGGACGGATCCTCAATCAGCGGTAGCGCGTAGGGCCGTTCGGTGGAGGCAAAGACGCCGTACAATCCGTAGTAGTCGGCGGAGGAAATGGCGTCGTACTTGTGATCATGACAGCGGGCGCACGCGACGGTGAGCCCCAGCAGACCGCGGCTCACGGTGTCGATCTGGTCATCGATCTGGTCATGCGGATTGTTGTCGAACATTCGCCCCAGCGTCAGAAACCCCATCGCGGCCAGGCGCCACGCCGGCACCGGAGGCTCCGCCTGATCCGCCGCCAACTGATCCCGCACGAACTCGTCGAAGGGCAGGTCTTCATTGAAGGCGCGAATGACGTAGTCGCGGTAGGTGTAGGCGTAGGGACGGATGGCATCCCGACCGTAGAGCAGCACCAAATCCTTGGTATCGGCGAAACGCGCCACATCCAGCCAATGCCGACCCCAACGCTCCCCGTACTGCGGACTGGCGAGCAGCCGGTCCACCACCGCCGCCAGTGCCGAAGGCGACGGAGCGCGCGAAAAGGCCTCCACCTCCTCATAGGACGGCGGAAGCCCGGTGAGGTCGTAGAACACCCGTCGCAGCAGCGTCCGCGGATCCGCGGGCGCGGCAAACGAGCGTCCCCGGAATTCAAGGGCCGCCAAAACGAAGGCATCCACCGGCGTCTGCACCCGATCCCGCGCCTCCACCACCGGCGGAACCTGCGCCCACACCGGTTGGAAAGCCCAATGCGAGCGAGCCTGCTCCAGGGACATCCCGACCACCGCCGCCGCCGCTGTCGAAAGGACTCCCGAACACACCATGCCTGCGATCAGGCGGAGGCCGGTTCGGAATGTCGTATTCATGGCGGTGCAGTGTCTTTCGCAGCGTCACCCATCCCGGTCAACGCCAACCATCCCGCACCCGACGCCCGCGAACCACGACATCTTCAACCCCAAACCCGGATCCCGTGCATTTCGACACGACCCCGTGACACGCCCACCGTCAGGTGGTTCGAGCTTGGACGCACTCAGTCCGCGAGACTGCGGAACCCGCCCCCTCCAGCTTCCGCCATTCTAGGACTCCGTTGAGTGCCCCCGCCCGAGTCTGCATTCGGGGCGTCCTCCTCTGGAGGGATTCAAGCGAACAGACATCTGAACACTCCCTACCTGGGTCTCCGAAACGGACGAAACTAGGGTCAGAATCGCTTCGCTGCCGGAGCAATAATTAGTAAAATAGATCAGACTCCTTTGCCTCCCTCCTGCTCCGCATGGGGGATCTTGGACCC
>JBDKKE010000654.1:0-3419 GCA_039796255.1 Verrucomicrobiota bacterium
AGAAAGGCGCGGAGCTGGGCGCCAAAATCATGGGGCGGCGCGACCCAGGAGTCCCATTTGTCGATGACCAGGATCATCTCGGGTTTCCACTCGCGAATCAGGCGCCTGCGGGTTGCATCGAATTCCGCCGCCTCGGCCGGCGAGGAGAAATTGGCATTGGGGGTCGCTTCGAAGAACGCCGGCGTGCCGCCGTTGACGCCCAGGAAGGCCACCGAGAGATGCAGTTGCCGGCACAGGTCGTCCACCAAGGGCGAGTACATCATGGCATGCGAGCTGCCCAGGACCACGACCTGCGGTTGGTTCGATCCATAGCGGTGAATGAGGCCGCCGGTCCGCCAGGAATCCCGCGGACGCTGGGGCACCTTGGGCAACTGAACATCGTAGAATCGGGTGGCCAGGGGCGCGTTGGGATCCGAAGGCACTCCCACGTGATACAGGACACCGGAGAACGCCGGGGGATCAAAACGGTGGGTGGGATCAGCGCTTCTGGGACCGCTGCGGGCCAGGGTTCCGCCGACCAGGGTCACGGCCACGAATCCGGCGGCGATGATTCCCAGACGCCATCCGCGGCCCGGTCCGCGGACGCGCAATGGGGACTCCACCAACCGATAGGCCACAACGCCGGCCAGAATGCCCGCGATGCCGCCCGCCGTGGTGCCGGCCAGTTGTGGATACCCATGCAGGTCGGCCTCGTATTTGCCGAGAATGATCAACGGCCAGTGCCACAGGTAAAGGGAGTAGGACAGCTTTCCCGTCTCCACCATGAACGGGTTCGAAAGGACCCGCGCCATCCGGGTGCGATCATCCACCGCCGCGATCAACAGCAGGGCGGTTCCCAGGGTGGGTGCCAGTGAAACCAGGCCGGGAAATCCCTCGTTCTGCGGGATCAGGAAGAACCCGCCCACGATCATCGCCAGTCCCGTCCAACCCGCCCAGCCACCCATCCTCTCAGACAGCAGTTTCTCCGCCGTCTCCGGCCTCGCCCGATGTTGCTGGAGGGCGGCAAGAAAGGCCCCCAGCAGCAGTTCCCACACCCGGGTGGGAAGCAGGTAAAACGTGGGCACCGGGTGGCTCCGGGTTCCCAGATAGCACAGGACGAAACTCGCGAGGGTTCCCAGCAAAAGCCAGTGACGGATGGGGACCCGTCGAATGCGGGCCAGCACCATCAGGAGCGAAGGGAAAATGAGGTAGAACTGCTCCTCGACGGCGAGGGACCAGGTGTGCGTCAGGGGGGACCATTCGGCAGCATCCCCCCAGTAGCCGCCCAGGTTTTTCCAGATGAAAACATTGGAGAGGCTGAAAAGCGTCCACAGGGCGTGGCGGGCGACCTGGGTCGCCGCCGAGGGGGGGAGGAGAAAGTGCCAGAGGAGGGCCGTGACCAATACGGTGACGACCAGATTGGGAAGCAGCCGCTGGATGCGCCGGGCGTAGAACTCCCGGAGGGAGAATTCCCGAGCGTGGATGTCCGGCAGGATGATCGAAGTGATCAGAAATCCGGAGAGAACGAAGAAGACATCCACTCCGGTGAACCCGCCCTGAAGTGCCGCCGGGCAGATATGGAAGATCAGCACGGCGATGATGGCGACGGCCCGTATTCCGTCGAGGGCGGGATTGTATCGCATGCAATTCGTCTTCTACCAGGCGAGCGTCCATCTGCCCGCCATGCCAGTCAAGACACCCCGGAATTCGGGGCGAGATCCGGTCGCCAAAAACCCGAGGCCGGCCGGTTCGATCGTCCAACCGCTGTATTGGGCAGAAAGGCAATGGCTGCGGACCGAACCCATGGAGCTCGCGCCCTGTCTGCTGGCGCTTCTTGGTCTAGTTCGCGGGGCGCTTGGTCCCGTCTGAAAGTTGGAGCGCCTCCCGCAGGTAGATCTCCCCGGTCTGTTCCCCGAGGCTGGTCCGCGAGATGTAGTCGTAGCGTTTGAAGCTGTTCCAATCGACCGCGGTGAGGATGTACCCGAAGGCATCGTTGGTGAGTCCGAACAGCAGCGCGTTCTCTCCCCCGAGTTTTCGCTTCAGATAGTAGCCGATGTTGGGAAGTGCCTCGCCGGGGATGGTGAGGATGCGGGCGGTGCCCACGTCCACCAGGTTGATGCGGGTGGTCACCCGTCCGCTGGCATCCGTGCGGTATCCCAGGGGCGACGCCTTCAGCACCGCGAGCAGGAGCGGCGACTCTACGGGGAACTTCACCTCCCGCGGGACCACTTGGAGCGGCGGATTCGTCTGCACCGGTGCGTTGTGAACCAGACGCAGGCATTCGTCCGCCAGCAGGGTGCCGATGCGCACACACTCCTCCCAGGTGTTCGCCTCTCCCTCCGGACGCCGGTTGTCGGCCGTGATCATGCCCCCTTGGGCGCCATTCATGAAGATTCCCGTCCCGCCCCCCGCCGCCGCGATTCGGTCATAGAGCGGACCGATCAGGTCCGGACCGCAGATCCCGCGGCCGCTGCCGATCACCTCGGGATGGATGGCGTAGTTCACCAGTGTGGCGAAGGGACGTCCGTCGTCGCCGATGGCCTGCAGGACGCTGGCGCGCGGGTCGTAGAGATCGGGCGCGTAGTAGTTGTAGGCGATCTTTCCCTTGGCCTCACCGGTGGCGATCCGGAGCGAGGCGGATTGCAGTCGGTCCACCGCTTCATTCACCGCCTCCGCCGCCTTGAGCACCACGGTGTCCAAATACGCGAGGTCAGCGGTGGTCCCGCCCTTGCCATCGGGGAACGCGTAGGCGTCCGGCGCGCTGTGCGTGTGCGTGGCCCCAATCAACAGGTGGTCTCCGGGAATGCCCATCACCTTCGCCCGCACCCGGTCTCCCAGCACCGAGGGGAACCCCAGGAGGTCGAGGCTGACGATGCCCACCCGGACGCCATCGTTCTCGAACACCAGGGCCCGAACGGTAAGCTCCCCCTTCTTTTCGGTGGCCGGGCTAGTGGGTCCCATGCCGCCGGAGATCGGCAGCAACGGGTCGGGGGTGATGACCCGAACGGCGATGCCAGCTCGAAAAGCGGCCAGCGCCGGCACCGTGGAGACCAACAGGAAGGCGAGGAATCGAATCATCCACCGGTACGACATTCCCCGAACCTGCCGTGCCCCGTGGAACAGGTCCATGCCCGTTTACCGGACAAGCATACCCACTCGGTAAGGGCGCGTTCCACCCGCGCCCCCATTTAATTCCGCTGCGCCCGTGGACGAACTCCAGGGATCGCGGGAAGCCCCCGCGCTCAGCGCTTCCCCCGTTCCCCCCAGGCGACACCACCCGCCCGGCGGCAGAAGTTTGGGTCGTGCCGAAGCCCGCCCCTACCGCCCCCCTCGGTAGGGGCGTGTTCCACCCACGCCCCCATTTAATTCCGCTGCGCCCGTGGACGAACCCCAGGGATCGCGGGAAGTCCCCGCGCGCCACGCTTCCCCCGTTCCCCCCA